>DSAP01000177.1 GCA_011046415.1 bacterium
AAATTGAGCCGTGTTATCAAGGATTTCTTTCTTCTGACCAAAATTCGGGGGCCTTCAAACAGGAAGAATATCAACCCTGCGCAACTTGTTCCGGCAATTTAATGATTTTTGGGGGATACCCTGAAGACATAAAACGCTTGACTATGTGAATCAAAACGCTTATGATGAACACGATCCGATCTCAATTTGAATCTTCGCCGGTACGTTAAAATGATTTGGACCAGGCCGCAACCGATGTGAATACGGCGCCTGACGCGAAAACCGGGAACATCGCGCGCTCTGAATCGTCAAAAACCTGACATTGGATCGACGCGCAAATCATCGTCCGTCATAAACGGAGAAATCATCATGATCGACAAAGAAATCTCCATCGTACTGTCCGGAGAAGCCGGTCAGGGGCTGAATACAATCGAGCCGCTCTTCATCACGCTCCTCGAGGAAGCCGGATACCACGCCTTTTTATCCAAGGAGTTCATGTCCCGCGTGCGCGGCGGAAACAACACCACCGCGATCCGGGTCTCCTCCGGAAATGTCGATGCGTTCGTGGACAGGATCGACATGCTTGTCGTATTGGGTGCAAACGCGTTCGGCCGTCTGGATAAACGGCTGGCTCCGGGGACGATACTGATCGGTGAGGAGAAAAACATCCAAAAAAATATGCGGACATGGGCTGCAGGATCATCCCGGTGGATTTCGAAGCCCGTCTCTCCGATCTGGGCGGAAGCCTCTTCCTGAACAACCTGATCCTGGGCATCCTCGTCGGGCTTTTGGACTGTGACACCGAAACCGCCCGGTCCATGATCCGTTCCCGCTTCATTCTGAAGGGAGAGGCGATCGTCGAAAAGAACCTCGCCGCCTTCGACCGGGGCCTGGACGTCTCGAAACAGATTTCCCTCCCGATATCCATCCAAAAGGACAGCACCCTGTCCTCCCGGATCGTCCTGAGCGGGACAGAGGCGGTGGGCATCGGCGTCATCGCGGGCGGATGCAATTTCATCGCCTCCTATCCGATGTCTCGTCTCCCAGCACCGGCGTGCTCGCCTATCTGGCCAGGCGATCCAAGGAGTGCGACATCGTGGTGGAGCAGGCCGAAGATGAAATCGCGGCCGTCAATATGATGCTGGGCGCCTGGTACGCGGGGGCGCGGGGCATGGTGACCACCTCCGGCGGCGGATTCGCCCTGATGACCGAAGGGTTGAGCCTCGCGGGATGCATCGAATCGCCCGCGGTCATCCATCTCGCCCAGCGTCCGGGACCGGCGACGGGCATGCCGACGCGGACGGAACAGGGCGATTTGAACCTCGCGTTGTATGCGGGGCACGGCGAATTTCCGCGCATCCTCTACGCGCCGGGCACGATCCGGGACGCACTCGTCCTCGCCCAAAAGGCGTTCGAGGTCGCCGACCGGTTTCAGGTTCCCGTGATCCTGCTGACCGATCAGTATTTATTGGACGGTATCGGACTGCTCGAAAAGCCGTCTCTCTCCCCGTCCCCGACGGATGAACAGATCGTCGAGACCCGGGCGGATTATCAAAGGTACGCCCTGACACCGTCCGGCATCTCGCCCCGGGGCATTCCCGGATACGGCAGAGGATTCGTCTGCGTGGACAGCGACGAACACGACGAGGACGGGAGGATCACGGAAGACTTCGACATGCGCGTCTCGATGGTGGACAAGAGGCTGCGTAAACTGGCCGATTACGAGGACATCGAGCCTGAACTGATCGGGAATCGCGATTACCACACCCTGATCGTCGGATGGGGATCGTCCGGCAAGATGATCGCGGAAGCCTTATCCGTCATCGACCAAAGCGGCGTGGCGTTCGCCTGGTTCAAACAGGTTTATCCCGTTCCGAAGAACACGAGGAAATTGCTGGAGCAGGCCCAAAAGCGGATCGTGGTCGAGAACAACGCGACCGGACAATTCGCAAAAATGCTCGAAATGGAAACCCGGCTCGAAATGCATGGAAAAATCCTCAAGTATAACGGGATGCCTTTCTCTGTGGAAGAACTGGTGACGCGGATCAAGGGGGAACTCTCATGATGAAGACACGATTCGACTATTCCGAAATCAGCCAGACCGCATGGTGTCCCGGATGCGGGAACATGGTCTTGCTGAGAATTCTCAGGGAAGCCCTGGAGGAACTGGATCTGGATCCGACACGGGTCGTCATTTCATCGGGTATCGGCCAGGCCGCCAAGATGCCGCAGTACCTGAAAGTAAATTACTTCAACGGACTGCACGGCCGGGCGCTACCGGCGGCCACGGCCGTTAAAATGGTCAATCCGGAACTGACGGTGATCGCCGAAGGCGGTGACGGCGATATGTACGGCGAAGGCGGGAATCATTTCCTGCATACGATCCGCCGCAACCCGGACATCGTCCATCTGGTACACAACAACATGGTGTACGGGCTGACCCAGGGGCAGGCCTCCCCCACCAGCCGGAGAGGATTCGTCACGCCGGTTCAGGTATTCGGCGTCGTCACTGAACCGTTGAATCCCCTGACGCTCGCCCTGTCGCTCGGCGCGACATTCGTGGCGCGCGCCTTCGTGGGAAACAAGGATCACACCAGGGAAATTATCAAGGCCGCGGTCCGGCACAAGGGGTACGCGCTCGTGGACATCTTCGATCCGTGCGTCTCGTTCAACAAGATCAACACCTTCAAATGGTACAAGGAAAACACGGTTGCCGTCGCGCCCCCGTACGATCCGGCGGATAAGCCGGGAGCCATCCGGAAGGCCTCGGAAGAAAATCCTTTCGCCCTCGGGATTCTTTACAGACGGACCGAACCCAAGCCGACACTGGAAGACCAGATAACGGTCTATGAGGACGATAAAACGCCTGTGACCGGGCGGAAAAGAACCGGGGAGATGTTGAATCATCTGCTCCGGTCTCATGCGTGATAAGCGACAGGTCGGATGATCATCCTCGCAAGAACACAACGTGAAATGACGAATGTGAAGGTTGAAAATTTACATTCTTTGTGGTTCTTTTACGTCCTTTGCGGCATCGGTCCGTTCCCGATGCCGGAGGGTGAAATGTAAGCGTCCCGGGGCCATTCATTTGCCTCTCCGCGCACGCCGGTCATTTCAAAACCACATCAGCCCGCCCGTGACGGAAAAGGTCAGGTCACGATATCCGCGGGCTATGCGGCTGAAGACATACGCCGGTCCTGTCTCGACAAAATATCCCCCTCCCTCCCCCCGGATTTCGAACCGGAATCCCGTATAGATCCGCGGATGGATTTTCCAGTCGCTCTCGCGGAACACGTCATACCCCCAGTCGAGCATCCAGTGGAGGATGCGCATCTCGACCCCGCACGCGAACCGCCAGAAGAGTTGATTGTCGGAGCCTTCGAACACTCCCGCCCCGGTGAGGGGAATCAGGAGGCTGACCGTGGCGGGGAACCGGTGCATGAAAGAGCGGGATTTCGCATATCCTGTCTCGTCGCCCCTCCGCCAGAATGTATATTCCAGATCGAACCCGACACCCGAACCGGAGTCGAACATCCGTTCGGTGGAGAAAACCGCCTTCGGTCCGCCGGGCGACCAAAATCGCGCATTGTCGAGCAGGGGAACGGCATATCCCCCTCCCGCGCGGAGGACCAGACCGTTCGCATCAAGACCGGGAGCCTGGAGGAAGACCGCAACAAGAACACATCGTATCGGTGTTGTCATGCCGACCCATCCGCAAAGAAATGTTTCGTTCCATCGAATATAAGGAGGATGAAAAGATAAACCAAAAGAAAAGAGCCGCGCCCCTCGACAGGGTTTGGCTCCGAGATCGACCTTTTATCGGACGGGATTTCGCTTCCTATTCTCCGTCCGGATTCGGCGGGGGGAGCGGCGGCGGACTCAGGCGAAATTCAATGGGAACATATACTTGCCCGCCCGCTTCTTCGGCCCCTTTCACTTCTCCCCATCGGACGGAGCGGACCGCATCCAGCGCGGCCTGATGCAAGCCGTAATCCTTTCCCGTTTCAAAGGACGTTTCCGCGATATCCGCGTCTTTGAATCCTTTTTCCGTATAATGCACCCTGACAACGACCCGGGCCTCGATGCCGGCCTTGCGCGCGGCTTCGGGATAGACCAGGTTCTTCTGGATGGCCGCGTAACCGCCTTCGGGAAAGGACATGGGGAGCGAGATGGGATTGGACATGGGGACCCGGATCGGGTTCATTTCGGCCTGCTGTTCCGCCGGAGGAGGCGGCGGGGGCGGCGAATCCTCCTGCGCCGGTTTGGCTCTCATCCAGGACAGGGGCACGGTCAAGACGAGCAGCCCCGCGAGGATGGACGCGGTTCGTTTTCTGGATATGGTTTTCATGGTGTCCTCCATTTGGTACTGCACCCGGTTTAAGAGTTCGTTTTTCTGCCTGATCAGGGCAGACGCCGAGGGGCAGTCCACGGTGGGCCGCACGAGTCGCTCGGCGATTTGTACCAGAGCTCTGGAGTACTCCACGCTGAGAGTCTTTTCGTTGTGCGTACACAGGTCGTCGCACGCCATTTCGCGGGATTCGTTCATCCGGCGCGAAATGTACCAAACCATCGGATGAAAAAAATAAATCGCCTGGACGAGGATTTGGAAAATCCGGACGAGTCCGTCCCGGCGGCGTATGTGCGCGGTTTCATGGCTGAGGATCATCCGGCGCGTATTGCAGGACCATTCGTCCCACATGGCCGGCACATAGATGGACTCACGAAAAAGCCCGAATGTCATCGGTACCTGGATTCGATCGGTTTTCAGGACACGGATGCCTTCGGCACCTTGAGGATCTACCGGAATGGCGTTTGAAAGCCGGCTTCTCATCCTGATCGAAGCCAGGATTGGCCACAGCAGGAATACGAGAAGGAACGCCGTCCAGGAAATAAAAAGGATGACGGACAGGCTCGGCTGCGGGGGCGGCGGTGGTGGGGCGTTCTCAGGGACGAACGTTACCGGCTGAACGCCGATCAGTGACAGGGATGAAAGTAGCCGCGGCGCCGGTTTCAGAAACGGCGCGGCCAGAAACGGCGGGATGATGAGCTTGACCAGTCCGGCCAGGCCGATCCCGTACCGGATTCCGGCAGGAGCGTCCCTGAGAATTTTGAGAAGAAGGATGACGATTCCCAGAAAAATCGAATTCTGGATGACTGCCCAGCCGAAGTATTCGGCCCAGCCCCCGGCGGCTTCATGGATCCAAATGGTCATTTCACGACCCTTTTAATTCTCTCTCTTTTTCATGGAGCAGGGTTTTGATCGAATCGATTTCGTCCTGATTCAGATTTTCTGAAGTGAGGAGAAAGTTGGCCATCGCGGGAACGGAACCGTGAAAAACGCGCGAGACCAGAGAGGTAAGCTCATTTCGAATCATTTGGTTCCGTGTGCGGGTCGGGGAGTAAAAATTGACCATGCCGATCTTTTCCCGCCTGAGCATCCTCTTCTTTTCGAGCGTGTTCATCATGGTCTGCACCGTGGTGTAGGCCTTCTCTCCCCGGGGATACGCGATATCCACCACGTCCCTCACGGAAGGCTTTCCGCCGATCTTCCATACGGCATCCATGATCTCCCATTCCACAGGGGTGAGCTTCATCTTGCGCGCGGTCACGACAACCTCCGTCACTTATAGGTTAACTACTAATGCCATAGTAATGATACTAAATAATACGTGTGATGTCAAGTGTTTTTTCGTTTTCTG
This sequence comes from bacterium, assembly GCA_011046415.1. Classification (GTDB taxonomy): domain Bacteria; phylum Zhuqueibacterota; class QNDG01; order QNDG01; family JABMRT01; genus DSAP01. The sequence goes on from DSAP01000177.1 coordinate 5,679, forward strand.
TTTCCGATCAGGGCAAACTTTTTTCTCCCCGATGATCATCCGGTTTTTTTCGGCGAGTCCCGCATAAAAAAAGGGGCGCGATTCGCGCCCCTTTTCACCTGTCCGGCAGGGAAAGTTTTCGCCTCACCGCAGCAGCAGCATCTTTTTTTCGAAAACATGGTCTGCCGCCTGCAGGCGGCAGACATAAATCCCGGACTGCACGGGCCGGCCGGAACCGTCCCGCCCGTCCCACAGGACGGAATAGGCCCCCTGATTCTTGCGATCCTGGATTAAAACACGCACGCATTGTCCCAGGGGATTGTATATCGCCAGACGGACCTGAGCGTCGGCGGCCAGATGATAATCGATCCGTGTGTAGGGATTGAACGGGTTGGGATAATTTTGGAACAGCACAAACTCCGCAGGCAGCCATTCCGCATTTTCCCCGGTAACTTCCGTTGTCCCGAGGACGACAAATCCGACATTGTCGCTACGCTGTCTCCGTCCCGACTGGGCGATGGCCGTCACCCACCAGAAATAGGTTCCCTCCAACAGATCGGGAACAACGGCGAAGACATACAGGGTGTCGAGTGTGAGCAATTGGATGACCGGGGAATCGGGCAGGCCGCCCTGATGTTCAAGCGTCCATTGATAGCTGACGGGATAATCCGTGTCGGGATCGAAGCTCGCGTGCCAGTGAAAAAGGATGGTGTCCGGCGTCCCCTCGACGTGATGGTACATGGGGTCGATGAGACGGAACGGATCCGGCTCGTCCGGCTGGTCGATCACCGTGATCCGGACCGTGTCCGCGGCCGAGCCCCCCTCCGGATCGTTGACATAAAACACGAGATCCGTCTCTCCCCACCAGTCCCGGAGGGGGATGAGCGTCATCATACCGCGCCGGGGCCGATGGTGGGCCGTGATGTAGGGGTTTTCTCCCACATGAAAAGTCAGTGTCGACCGGTCATGATCCGGGTCGAAGACACGCGCTCGCAGATCCGAATACGAAATCACGAGTGAATCGTCTTCGAGCATGGTGAGATCCGAAAGGTGCGAAATCCAGCGCGGCGGATCATTCACATACAGGATGATGTAGGTGACCTCGCCGGTATCGCTGAGCGTGATATGATTCGTGCAGACGAGCCGGAGTGTTTCCTCGCCGTGCCACTGGCTGT
>DSAP01000066.1 GCA_011046415.1 bacterium
ATTCCCGTGATCCGAGACGCAGAACAGGATGAAACGTCCGTCGGGCGACACCCGGGGACGGGTGATGCTGCCTCCGGCCTCTTCCGCCCTGAGAACCGTCCCGGGCACGCCCCAGGTTCCGGACTCCGGATCATAGGGGATGCGCATGAGATCGTAACGGACCCGCTTCACGGCGTGCTGCAGCGGTTCTTCCGGGATGCGGATCTGCCGTGACAGTTTCGGGGTGCGGCAGAAATAGAGGGTCCGGCCGTCCGGAGACCAGGCCGGGAAAGTCTCGAGATAAGCGGAATCGGAGATCGCCGGGGTGGTGGTGAGGGTGTTCGTATCCGGATCATACAGGACAATATCGGACAGCATATCGATGACTTCGCGCACCTCGTCGCCGAGCGCACGGAAGAACATGCCCAGGTTGTTGACCGAGAAGGCGATCCGCCTCCCGTCCGGATGCCAGGCGGGATACGCGGCCGGCGAATGGTTGAACGCCGTCCGGGTGTCGGTTTTGAACCGGGCCTCGGGCGTGGAGACGAACAGGCCGTCGGATTTTCCTCCCCTGAAATGGAGCATGAAGCGGTCGGGCCGGTTCTGCGCGAAGCTGTGACAGTTGAAACAGTCCCGTCCGATGACGCGGTTGTCGAGGAGTGTCTTCTCCCTGAAATCCCCGAGGGCGCGCTGGACCAGACGGAGCCGGTTCCAGAGATAATATTTGGGATTGAGCAGGCGATACACCAGATAATCGTCCATGGGGAAGGCGGCGACATGCAGGGATCCGGACGGGGTGCGTGTCCATCGGCCGTCCCGCCTCAGGGCGATATCGACCCGAAGCGTGCCGCCCGCGTTGCCGGACAGGAGCCGTTTCCAGGGTTTGAGGGGGAAGCGGACGGACGCGCCCCTCCCCCGGATCTCGAGAGGACTCCCCCGGTCTCCCGAAATCCGTACGGCGAACCCCTGCGACTCCTCCTGAATCGTGAAATTCAGCGGCGCGATGTTGGGCGGGACGGTGACCGAGGCATAATCCGGTTCCATGCGTATCCGCCCGGAGACAGGGAGGAGATTCTCCCAGTCCGGCCGCCCCCCCGGGCCGGCGCATCGCAGCACACACACGCACAGGACGGCGCAATACAGGCCGGTCGTCTTTCTCTTCACGCGCCACCGCCTTCCGGGGATCGCCTCAGGTCGGGTGCGAACATGTAATAGAACCAATAGGTCTTTCCGTGGGTGCCGGAGAGCCGCTCGCGCGCTCGCGCCATATCTGGGCCGGCATCCGCCAGGGTCTGCTGAAACGTTTCCATCCGCCGGACGGTTTCGGCGTGCACCCGGTATCCCCTGAGGTCGGGCATCCGGCCGCGCGACCTGAGCAGGCAAAGCAGCAGCGCCTCCTCCCAGTGCCCGGGAAGCACGGCGTAACCCAGCGCCCGGGCATGGTCGAGCCGTTCGGTGAAGGCGTCGAGATTCCGCGTCAACAGCTGAAGGGCCATCCAGTATTCGAAGGCCATCCGGTTCGAGGGATTGAGACGGACCAGGGCATCGAGATTACGTGAAAACCGGTTGCGGTCGAGGATGAAATCCGACGCGGGCATCCGTTCACGGATCCGGTTCACAAAGGTTTCCCGTCCAGGACTGCCAACCGCCCCGGTCTGCGTCCTCATGTCCCGGATCCATGTCTTCTGAAAAGGCGCCTTTTCGAGCCGGCGCAAACACTTTTCCGCAAAAACCGGCCGGCCTTTGACGAGATTGATCCGGGTCAGCTGCTTCAGGACCCAGGGCGTCTCCCCGTCCAGGGTCAGGGCTTCATGCGCCCAGTGTTCGGCCTCGTTGACCAGCCCGATCTCGAGACAGAAATCGCAGCCGTGCACGGGTGCGGCGTAATTGAAATAGGGATTCAGGAGAAGTCCGTCCACGCCCCAGGGCTGGGGATAGGCGAAGAGGGAATCGAGGAGGAGGCCGGTGTGAAACAGGGCCCGGTTCGTGAGATGATGGGCGAGCAGATGGTCGGACGGATTCCGGCGGGCCGTTTCGAGCAGGCTCTCCCACCGTTCCATGCGCGCATCGCGAATGAGACGGAAGAGGGTGCGCGTCTGGCCATCCCGGGCGATGAGCACCACACCGGCCGCGATCAAAAGGGGAAGGCCGAGCCCAAGAATCCGGCGGAGGACGGGACGCGTCCGGCTCGTCAGGACCGAAACGGGACGGAGAAGGAGCGGGATCAGTGCGAGAAGCGGAAAAATGAAAAGCAGGACGGCCTGCAGCAGACTTGAACGCCCGGGCAGATCCGCCCAGAGGTTGGCGGTCAGGGCCTCTCGTCCCGTGATCATCCAGAGATGGGACGAGAGGAACGGCAGCAGACCCGCGACCCCGAGGGCGAGGGTCCCGGATAACCGGTCGGATCCGGATGCGCGCACCGTCCACAGACTCAGGGCCGCCAGGAGGGCGAATCCGAGGGCGGCGCCCCCCGTGATAAAGAACAGCACGGGGACCGAAAAAAGGATAAGGAGGCCGGAAAGTCCGTTCCGTTTCGAACCGATCCGCAGGACGCCGTTCAGGGCGGCCAGGCAAATCACCAGGGCGAGAGCGGTATGGACGGGGTACGCGTAATGATGATGCAGCCCGAAAAGCACGATGACGGGGAGCAGGTAAACGATGGCGGGGATCGCCCTTCGGGTTAAAAACTCGAGCCAGAGGCGGGTCAGAAGGCCGACGAGGAGCAAGAGTCCGCACAGGACCGCCGCGCCGGGCAGGGGAAATCGGAGAAATTGCATCAGCAGGGCCGACGCCCAGGCGACGACTCCCCCGGGCGTGTCGAGGAAAGCCCGGAAGAAACGGGCTTCAAAAAAGAAGACAGGCTCCTGGCCCTGATAGATCAGTCCGGGGCCGATTCCCAGCCGGAAATTGAAAAACAGAAAAACCGAGAAGACCGCGTCGACGAGCCATTCGAAACGAGGCCGGACCGGCCGGGAGAAAAAACGGGTTTCATGATTCCGCATATCCGGTGTCTGGATGAATTCGTGCGTCATGACAACAACGGAGATGTCTTTCAGGGCGTGTCGAACAGCGCCGCATTGGCATCGAGTTCGAAGAGCAGGTCGTCCCGGCACACATCCGCGACCATGCAGACCGAAGGCATGTCGGCCAGCCCGTTTTCCCGCGCGACATCCTGCCAGATCGCGATGTCTTCGGGTTTCTTTAAAAAGACCGTCGTGTCACAGATATTCTGGAGCGTCGCGCCGCGCGTACGGATCAAAGTGTCCACGATCTCGACCGTTTTCTGCATCTGCGCGCGGGTATCTCCGGCATGGACGGTTCGACCCGTTTCGTCGATCGAGGCGGTGCCCGAGACCAGGATATGGGTGCAGTCTTTCTCCCGGATGCACATGGCCCGGGAAAAGGCGGATCCGTACCGGAACGCCGATCTCTGTTTGACGCCGGTCAAGGGTTCGATTTCGACCTGACGGGCATCGCCGGGGAGCACGGCGAACACATCCATCGTGCCGGCTGCGCCGTCCGGATTGTCTCCGCGTATCCCGGTCGATGCCGGCAGATACACGTCTTCGGCTTGCCGATTTTCCGAGCCGGGATCGGCCAGGAGGCCGAAAGCCTGGAACCGTTCATTGCGGGCCAGATTGAAATCGCCGTACCAGTCGAGAATCCGGGACAGGTAAATCCATGTGCGCACGACATGGCGGAATGACGCCCCCTCCCGTGCGAGCAGCGCCGCGGTGCGGTCGAACATCTCGCGGGTCTGCTCGGTCCGGGACCGGACCTTCCCGTCCGCCTGGGGACGGCCGTGCATGTTCTGGAGGGTGATGAAGGTCGTCCCGTTCCGCCGGTAGGCCCGTCCCACCGGCCGCCCTCCCTCGCGGATCGTCCAGATTTTCTCGACGAGCCCGCCGTTTTTCACGGCCCGGATCTGCACGCCCGAGAAGCCGTCCCCCCAGTAGGGATTCCCCTGGATATAGGTCATGGGCAGGTCTTCGGCGCGTTCTCCGTTGTGCAGGGACGATCGCCTTCCCTCGATCACCGCGTCCCGGATCGAGAGGCTGCCGAACAACCGTTCATGGACGATGTGCAGGTCGTGGGCATGCAGGATGTCCGCGATCTCCGAATAAATCGTCCGGGAGACCCGGATGGGATCTGCCGTTGCGTCCGTGACCGAGGCGCTGATATGAATCTGATCGTGACTGATCCGTGTGGTGGCCAGTTTGGCCGAGTCCAGCCGTTTCAATTCCGGTTTCGCCATGGCGGTATCTTTGGAGTCCTTCCTGTTCGTTATGCCGGATGACCGCACCCGTTTACCGGGATGCCTTCTGATAGAGATCCGGGCTGTCGGCCGTCGGCCTTCCGGGTTTTACATCGGGGTCCAGCCCCGCCTGGACGATATTTTCTCCCATCGCCGTTCGCGCCCACGTCCTCGGATCGACCCGGACCGGACCCGAGACCAGTTCGGGGACATTGTATGTTTGAAGGAACGACTCATAAAACGCGGGATCTTTCTGGGGCATCAGCACGGGTTTCGAGACCCTCCCGTCCGGCGACAGGGCGCTGAGATAGGGACGCGCCAGCAAGCCGTCCTGGCGTTTGGAGCTGAACACGAACCAGCGGCTGTTGCGGGACCACGAATGGTAGCTGTCGACCTGATCGCTGTTGCATTCGAGCCGCCTGTATTTCAGGGTGGGAAGATGGAGCAGATACAGGTCCGCACTCTTCAGGTAGACGGGGAAATTGCTGTAATCCGACCGGGTGAACATCAGCCATGTGCCGTCCGGGGAAACACGGGGAAGCGTGATGCTGCCCCCGATCTGTTCCGCCGAGATCACGGTCTCCGGAGCGCCCCAGGTTTGGGTGACCGGGTCGTAGGCGATGCGCATCAGATCGTAGCGGATGTTTTCCCAGTACAAGTCTTCCCGCCCGTCCCGGTCGGCCACATATTGATCGAGCCGGTCTGCGGCGCAGAAATACAGGGTCCTGCCGTCCGGCGCCCAGCAGGGAAAGGTTTCCATGCGGTCGGGATCCGCGATGCCGGGATTCGTCGTGATCAGATTCCGTTCGATGTCATAGATCACCAGGTCGGAGGCGGAATCGAGTACATCCCGGCTCTCGCCGCGCGCGTGGAAAAACATGGTCAGCTGGTTGACGGAGAAGGCGATGAGATTCCCGTCCGGATGCCAGGTCGGATAGGCGCCCGCCCGGTTGAAATCCGTCGCCGTATTCACCTTGAAAATCTGATCATTCCGGCGGATCAACGTGCCGGAACCCGCCCCCCCCCGCAGATGCATCAGCATGACGTCGGGATCGCCATCCCGGAAATGATGACAATTCATGCAGTTGTCGTCGGTCAGGCGATTGACGAGGATGGGCCGTTCGTCGAACGTTTCCAGATTGCGCTGATAGAGTCCCATGACCGTCCAGAGGCTGTAGGCGGGATTGATGAGCCGGTAGGCCAGGTAGGAATCGACGGGATCTTCGGCGATCCGGTTGACGATGGGACGATAAGCCTGCCATCTGCCGTCTTTCCGGATGCGGACGGTCAGGGTCAGCGTGCCGCCCCGGTTCTCTTCGAGCAGCCGTTTCCACGGCCGGATGGGAATCCGGAAAACCCCGTCCCTGGCCTTGACGACGATCGGCCCGCCCGATTCGAAGGCGATCTCGAGAACGGCCCGGTCCGCCGGTTCCCGGATCCGGAAATTCAGGGGGGCGATATTGGGCGGGATGATGATGCCCGCATAATCCGGATCGATACGCGGCGGCCTGTCGAGAGTCTCCGCCGTCCCGGACGCATCGTTACAACCCGCGGAGAGCAGGAAGAGACAGCCGGCCGAAAGGACAACCAGCCCGTATTTGAGGAAATGGCTCATAAACTCACCTGCCGGAAAATAGTTGCCTCTTTCGGATATGGAACCATTCCGTGTTTGGCCCCTCCTACCCCGTCCCTTTTTGAATGGACGGTTCGATGCCGCGACCGGAATCGATCCGGTTCCATGTCCGCCCGCGCGTTCACGGGGACGTCCCGGCATACATCATATAAAACCAGTATGTATCGGCGTGGCTCCGGCTCAGATCGGCGTACGCGGCATCCCGGTTGCCGCCGTGCCGGGCAAGCACCCGTTCAAACTCCCGGAACCGGTCGATTGTCGATTTCCGGATGTCCATCCGGGATGCGGCCGGGTCGGCGTGTTCTTTTTTCAGGCTCAGATAGGCGATCAGCGCCTCTTCATAATGACGGGGCATCTGCGACCCGGCTGCCTGGCCGTGTTTTTTGAGGAGTTCGAGAAATCCGTCCAGATCCCGCCGGACCAGACAATCCATGATCAGATAGGAGAAGGCCATCCGGTTGGCCGGAGCCTGGCGGAGCAGATTCCCGAGATCGATCTCGGGGTGATCGCTCATGACGATGAAGTTCTCTCTGGGCATCAACGCATGCAATTTCTGAAGCGCGGTCTCCCCGCGCAGCCGCGAAGGATCGGCCAGACAGGCGAGATAATGATCCGCCCACTTCCGGCTGTTCGGATTCCGGCGCAGCCGTGCGAGATACCGGTGCGCGGCCTGAAACTCATCCTGTATGATGTTGACCAGGGCGAGTCGCTTCAGGACGATCGCGGTTTCACCGTACAGCGTCAGGGCCTCGGAAGCCCAGCGCTCGGCTTCATTGATGTGCCCGAGTTCAAAGAAGAAATCGCTCAGGTCGAGGGGGTATTGATATCCGAGATCCTTGTGGAGAAACAGGCCGTAATGGCCGAAATGCTGCGGAATGGTGAAAAAACGGGACCCCATGGCGCCGGTATGA
>DSAP01000051.1 GCA_011046415.1 bacterium
AATAAGGGGGAGATTAAGAGGGGGTGTAAAGGAGCACAGAAAACAGGCTTGATTTCCTTTATACCCCCTATGATCCCCCTTGAAAAAGGGGGATAAAAATGGAGGCCTGTTTTCTGTGCTCCGGAAACGTTAACCATTTTTCAAAATCGTTACGCTGCATGGTTTAAGAGTCAAATTTGCCAAAGTACAGTTATAATTTAGTCAATTCAGGCCTGAAATGCAAGGCGCGCAGTCCCGCCTCTCAGCGCCCCAGGGTCTCGGCGAATGTCAGCAGATCGTCCAGTTCCTTGGGAGTCATCGACTGGTCGGCCATGGCCAGAAAAATCCGGTCGGCCAGTTTTTCGATATCCTCGAAAGTCATCCGGTTTTCGGAATAGGCCTCCGTGAGATTCCGGAAAGTACGGTTGATGCGGTCCTGCCGGATTGCCACCACGTCCCGGGGCAGGGAATGCACGGTCCGGGTGACCGTCCTGACCACGGTTTTCTCCACGACCTTCACCATGCCGAACCGTTTCGCCAGCCCCGCCATTTTACGGGGGTTGTTGAGCACGGACATCCCGGCGATGATCAGCACGAGAACCGCCGTCATCAACCCCGCCGCGAATCCGCCGAAAAACAAGCCCGCCGAACCGCCCCTTTTGCGTGTCATGGATTCGTCTCCTCGTTTGATTGTCTGTTTTTTTCCGGGCTTAGGATCCGTTACTGTCTATCTTTTTTTCTTGTTATTTTCATCAATCCCATACACCGGGAATCTCTGTGCCGCAAAATCCGCATTTGCCCTCCCGGACGGCGCGGGTCAGCACGGTGAATCCCCGGCGCCCGATCACCGTTTCCCCGCAGGAAGGACATAACGTGCTTTCTCCGTCGTCGCCCGGGATATTCCCGGTGTATACGAAGCGGAGCCCCTCCTCCAGCCCGATTGCGCGCGCCTTCCGGATCGTGGAAACCGGCGTGGCCGGGCGGTCCGTCATCCGGTAGGTGGGATGAAACCGGCTCACATGCCAGGGCATGTCCGGATCCGTGCCGCGGAGGAAGGACGCAATCTCCCGGAGTTCTTCGCCGGAATCGTTGAGGTCCGGGATCACCAGCGTCGTCGCCTCGACCCATACCCCGGCCCGGCGCAGGGTACGGACCGTTTCGAGCACCGGCTCGAGGCGCGCCCCGCAGATCTCACGGTAGGATGCGTCCCGGAAGAACTTGAGATCGACGTTGGCCGCATCCATATAGGGCAGCAGGGTCTTGAGGCTTTTTTCGGACCAGAATCCGTTGGTCACGAACACGGTGCGCAGGCCGGCCCGACGCGCCAGCCGTGCCGTTTCGAAGGCGTAATCCCAGAAAACGGCCGGCTCCGTATAGGTGAAGGAGACGGAATCACAGCCGCTTTCCTGCGCCGCCCGGACGACGGCTTCGGGCGGAAGCGTCTCTCCCGCGATCCGGCCCTGGTCGACCGGCATCTGAGAGATGTCCGCGTTCTGGCAATTCAGGCAATGCATGTTGCATCCGGCCGTGGCGATGGAAAAGGAGCGCGATCCGGGAAGGAAATGAAAAAGCGGTTTCTTCTCGATCGGATCGTCATGCGCGGCGACGGCCTTCCCGAATACGAGGGATATGAGCTTCCCGTCCCGGTTTTCCCGCACGCCGCAGATTCCCTTTTTCCCGGGGGCGATCACGCATCCGTGCGCGCAGGTCTCGCATCGGACGCGGCCGTTTTCGAGCCGGAGATAGAGCAGGGCCTCTCTCATTTTTCCTCCGCTTACAGGACCGCCGCGAGGCCGCGGGCCGCGAGCCCGAGCATCAGGGCGATCACGAATGTGTAGAGGACGACGAACAGCGTCCGTTTCGCGCCGAGCTGCCGGTACAGCGCCCCGATCGTCGCCAGGCATGGCACATAAAAAACCACGAAAATCGTGAACACCCAGATCTGGCCCGCGGACAGCACGGAGATCACGTCGCGTGTACCCAGCGCCTGGAAGAGCATCAGCATCGAAAGTTCCTTGCGCAGGATGCCGAAGATGAGCGTCAGGCCGACCTCCGGGGGAAGGCCGAGAAGAACCGTCACCGGGCGGGTCAATCCGTTGATCAGATCAGACCAGTTCAGATGATCGACGAGGGTCAGGATGAGGCTGCCCGCGAGGAGCAGCGGCAGCGCGATGTAAACAAACTCACGGATCCGGAACCAGGTCTTGGCCGCCACGGAACGCAGGCGGGGCGCATGGTAGACCGGGATTTCGATGATCATGCCGGGCGTATCCGCCGGCAGAAGGCGGGAGAGGAGGTTTCCGGACAGGCCGATCACCGCCAGGTTGATCAGGTAGATCGCGAAGGCGGCCAGCCCGCCCAGATAATACCCGACGAGTCCGAAGATGATCGTCATCCGGGCGGCACAGGGCACCAGGGTCGCAACGAATGTCGCGATGAACCGGTCGCGGGGCGATTCCAGGATCCGGGTCGCCATCACGGCGGGCACATTGCATCCGTAACCCAGCACTGCGGGGATCACGGCCGTCCCGTGAAGGCCGATCCGGTGCATGAATGTGTCCATCAGGAAGGCCACGCGGGGCAGATATCCCGCATCCTCGAGGAGGGACAGCCCGATGAGGAAGGGCAGCAGATAGGGCAGCACGATCGCCGTGCCGCCGGCCAGTCCGTCGATGAGGCTGCCGGCGAGCGCCCGGGCCAGCGTGCCGGACGGAATCCGGGCCGTAAGGGAGGTCTTTAGCTGTTCGAAGAGGGAAAGAACCGGCGCCTCGGCCAGGCCGCCCAGCTTGAAAACCAGATAGAAGAATCCCCCGAGGATCAGACAGAGGAACACATACCCCCAGAGCGGGTGCATCAGCAGGGAATCCGCCCGGTCTTTCAGATGAAGGACAGGCTTCCGGACGACCGCCACCCTCTCGAAAAGCGACATGGAGATCGCGTGCCGTTCGGCGTTGATCACCTCATGGGCGGATCGTCCGTGTGAAAGCGCGAGTTCCCTTGCGCCCGTCTCGACGCGTGGAATCAGTCCGGGATACCGTTCGTGAAGTAATTCGAGGAATGCGGCGTCCCCTTCCAGGAGTTTGGTCGCCAGAAGGTGCCTCGAAAACGGGAGGTCCTCCCCGGCCTTTTCCTTCAGTTCCCGGGAAAGGCGGCCGATGATCCGTTCGACATCCCGGCTGAATCTGAGATGCCGTCCGGGATGCGGCGAACGCATGGCCGACAGGGCGGTGTTGAACAGCTCGCGGACGCCGAGGCCCCGGGAGGCCACCGTGGCCACGACCGGGATGCCGAGTTCTCTTGACAGCGCCTCGACATCGATCCGGATGCCCTTGCGCTCCGCCTCGTCCGTCATATTCAGGCACAGGACGAGGGGAATCTCCAGATCGAGAAGCTGGAGGGTAAGTTCGAGGCCGCGGGAAAGGATGGAGGAATCCACGACATTGATGATCACATCCACCCGATGTGTCAGCAGATACCGCTGACCCTCCGACGCCGCGGGATCGAGAGACGTCAGCGAATAGATCCCAGGCAGATCGACGATATCCGCCGTCCGGTCGAGAACGCGGACATGGCTGCGCGTATAGGTCACGGTCGCGCCGGGGAAATTGGACGCGACGGAACGGTATCCGGCCACCTCGTTGAAGAGCGTGCTCTTCCCGCAATTGGGCTGGCCCACCAGCACGATCTGGGGATGCTCAAACGTCCGTTTTTTGGCGATCAGTCCGGATTTCCTTCCGTGCCGTTTTTCTTTTTTCTCAACGCTTTCCGTCAAAACATCTCCCCGCGGCGGGATCATCATCCCCGACAATGCGGTCGTTCTGATTTTTTTTACATACCCGCTTCTTATTTAAACGTCCGCCTCCGGTTTCCCGGATTTGGATGCGTCCGCCGTGACGGCCACATGCCGTGCCATGCCGCGGCCGAGCGCCATGTCGATGCCGTGTGTCCGGATCAGGACAGGCCCCCCCAGGATGCCGTTCCGGAGCACCTCGATCCGGTCCGCCGGATGGATGCCCAGCTGGTTGAGCCGCTGCTGAATGCCCCACCCGCCGGCGATCCGGACGACCCGGACCGTCCGTCCGGATCGGATCTGATCCAATGTAATTTCAGGCTGTGTCATCTTTACAGTTTATCCCGGGAATCCGGAATTCCCTCATTTGGGTCACTTTAGTCATTTTTGGCACTTTAGGCACTTTAGGCACTTTATTCCCCTCAGCGGGACGCCTCCAAAAACTCCCTCAGCCTATCGACCGTCTTGGGACTCATGCTGTGCTCGATGCGGCAGGCATCCTCTTCCGCGGTTTCTGCATCCAGGAGAAGGACGTCGCGGAGAAACCGCCGGATGATCCGGTGGCGTTCGTAAATCCGCCTCGCAATCTCCGCACCCCGTTCGGTCAGGGAAATCAGATCATAGCGGGGATGGGAGACCAGCCCCTGCCTGTCGAGCGATTTGACCGCCTCGGAGACGCTCGCACATGAAATACACATCCGTCCGGCGATGTCCTTGACCCGCACGCTGCCCTGTTCCGCCTCAATCAGGTGGATGGTTTCGAGATAATCTTCCATGTTCGCCGTAATTTTGGGGGTCATGACCTCTCCATATCGGAAAAACATAAAAGTTAGACTAGCCTAATTTAATGTAAAACCGGAAAGGAGTCAATATAAAAATCGGAAACGCAACCGTCAGATCACCAGCCTGCGCCGGAGACGGCGGATGGCGAAATGACCGACAAGAAGCGTGACGACAACGACGTAAAGCAGGTCGAGCCAGAGAATGGGGGTAAAATCGGCATGACAGAACGCCCGGATGAGACGGACCACGTGGGTCAGCGGCATCGCCTCGGCCAGCGGCCGGAGGGCCGCCGGCAGGCTGCTCACGGGAAAGACCACCCCGGAGAAAAAGAACATCGGCGACAGGAATCCGGTCATATAAAAATTGAAATGGTTGATGTTCTTGACGAACGAAGTGACCAGGAGGGAAATCACCGCGAACATCACCCCGGTCAGGAATCCCACGAACGGCGCGAACAGGCTGAGGCCGACCGGAATCACCCCGAAGACGGAGACGATGACCAGGACGGCAAACGAGAAGAAGAATCCCTTCGTCCCGGCCCAGATGATCTCCCCGACGATCAGGTCATGGACCGTGATCGGCGCGGAAAGCATGCCGTCATAGGCGCGCTCGAACTCGAGACGAATGAAAGTGCCGTAAGAGCATTCGAACGCGGCCGTATACATGGAAGAGGTGACGAGGAGGCCCGATGCGAGGAATTCGATATACGGTATCCCTTCCATCGAGACGATGAACTTGCCGAGGCCGAGTCCGATTCCGGCGAGGAAGATCAGCGGCTCGAGGAAGGGCGGCAGTCCGTTGCTGATAAGGTTGCGGGTATACACCCGCATATGCCGGTACCACACGCTGTAGAGGCGATGGGACAATCCCGGGATGCTATTGCTCGGCATTGAGCATCCTCCCGGTCAGTTTGAGAAACAGATCCTCGAGATTGGACTGCCTGAGATAGTAGCCGCCCGATCCGAGGCGATCGGCCAGTGATTTCAGAATTTCGAAATTCTGCGCGTAATACAGGGGACGCCCGTGGCTGCAGTCCGACCGGACTTCTTCGGCCAAAGGCAGGTCGGCCAGACGCTTCGCGAGGGCGTCATCCTGGATTTCCATCACAACCGGTTCGATGTGACCCGCGAGCAGGGCGGCCGGACAACCTTCGAGCACCTTCCTGCCCTTGTCCATGATCAGGATCCGATCGCAAAGCTGGAACGCCTCTTCCATGTAATGGGTCGTGAGCAAAATCGTCATGCCCTCTTTCTTGAGCCGGCGCAGCTTTTCCCAGATCAGATGGCGGACCTGCGGATCGAGCCCGGTCGTGGGTTCGTCGAGGATGAGCAGCCGCGGCATGTGGATGAGCGACCGCGCGATCACGAGCCGCCGCTTCATGCCGCCTGAAAGTTCCCGTATCCTGGATTTTTTCTTGACGGACAATTCGAAAAACTCGAGCAGCTCGTCGATCCGCGAACAGGCGCTTTTCCGCTTCATGCCGTAAAATTTGGAATAGACGAGGAGATTCTGCCAGACATTGAGCTCGCTATCGAGGTTGTTTTCCTGCGAAACCACGCCCGAAAGGAATTTGATGTCCAGTTCGTTCTGATCGGGATCGAAACCGAAAACGCGGATGGCGCCCGGGTAGCCGTGGTCGCGCCGCGACATCCCGTAGATCATCTTCATCAGCGTGGTTTTCCCTGCGCCGTTGGGCCCGAGCAGCCCGAAACAGGTGGAAAAACCGACGGAAAAATCCACGTCATCGACGGCCTTCAGCGCGCCGTAGGATTTGTGGACGTGGGATATGTGGATGACAGGATCCGGCATCTCTTTCACGCGAAACAGTCAAGACAAAACAAGATATTTAAATTACGGGATGAAATGGGTTTTGTCAAGAAGGTTTTTTTGTCTTTGGACGGATTCGTGCCGGGATCGTCTTACCGCATACCTTGGATGGACTGACCCGTGATAATAATTGAGAAAAAACCCTTGACTTTCAATCAAATCTGATTATTTTACCGGTGTAGTTTGAATCGCATCGGCTTTTCACATCTCGGGCATACCCCGCATTCAAACCTCTTTTGAACTTCCTCGCGATGATGCG
>DSAP01000200.1 GCA_011046415.1 bacterium
ACCCGCCTCTTCGAGTTGGCCGTCGATATCCTGTCCGGTTTTTGAACCGTTTCGCCCTGAACCCAAAAAAAAAGTTGTATCCCTGCGTCAGATTGATTACATTTTAGTCAAAATTGCCTTAGAGGTCGAGATGAACAGGATCAAACGGTTTCGTCGGGGGATGATACCACTTCTTCTGTTAATCCCCTCCCTTCTTTTTTCCGAGATTTTCACGGGGCTGCGCCTGTACAACAACCGGTGGCAGAAAACCTGGCTTTATACCCCTGCGCCGGTGACCACGATCGCATACCGTTTTCTCGCCGTGGAATTCGACGGCGCGGCCGGCACCTATGCCCCTGCCAAATATCAAAACGTGCAAGCGGTTCAACACCGGTTCTCGTGTATCCCGATGCTCCATCTCACCCGGGGAGTTTTCATCCTCCAGGCGGGAGCCGGCCTCTCGTACAAGTATCTGCGGAACGACTTTCGCATCCGTGAAGACCGGTACCGCTTCGCATCGACGAAAAAATGGGAACGCCATCTCCGCCTGTCCGGCGGCCTGCGCATCCCCCTCACCCACACCCTGAAATTGAATCTCATGGCCGGTTACGATTATCTCGATTCGGACAATTATGCATTCTCCGTCACCGGAGGCGTATCGATCGCGGCGCCCTGGGATGACCGGAAGTCTTCACCGCGCCCCGCGCCTCGGTCCGCCGCGCGGGATTATCAGTCTGTGGTTCATAAAGAGATTCCCGCGTCTCCTTCCGTCCGCGCACCGATCGGCACGGTGACCGTGGTAAGCCAGAACGATCCTGTCATCACGGACGTCAACACCACAATCGAATCCACGTTACTCGCACAGGGCATCCGTGTCCTGAACTGGGACAAACTCAGACAGGATACGCGAGAAACCCTTTCCCGGGAAAGCGGTCCGGACGGCTTTGTCGATGAAATCGCCTTTAACGATGTATTGCTGGCGTCATATGCATCGCGACTCCTTGAACTCGACGCCATGGTCCAGACCGAGGTCAACTACCGATATGTGATTTACGGCGTCGATGCCTCTGTTCTGAGCGGTTCGATCAAATTCACACATCCGGCTTCGGGGCAGGTGTTGCAGATCCTCCGCTATGATGGTTCTGCACTCGCCCTCTCGCAGTTCAAGAAAAAAGTGGAGGAAGATATCCTGGCACTCCTCCCCAAAATGACCCTTCCGGTAGTACCGTGATGATAAAAGCCCGGGCCATCCTGTCGCCACACAGGCGGCCGGACAGCATAAAAAAAGCCCCGCCTAAAGGCGGGGCTTTTTTCGAGAGTACACTGTCGCTCACAGCTTTTTTACGTTGGCTGCCTGCAGACCCTTCTGTCCATCTACAATCTCGAACTCGACTTCGTCGCCTTCGTCCAGATAACGAAAGCCGTCTCCGCCGATCGCGCTGTAGTGAACGAAGACATCCTCCGCGCCTTGCCGTTCAATAAAGCCGAATCCCTTGGTTCGGTTGAACCACTTGACAGTACCTTTCTCCATCTTCTTACCTCTTTGTTGCAGTTAAAGATTTGTACAGCATGCTCTCCGCCATCCTCTTCCTGTCCCGAAGGGTGAGAGGATATTTGTCGTTGCAGCCGGATTCTGAACAGCAAAACAAACCTTTGCCAGGACGGGAAAAAGCTGTGTACGTACGCATAAAGTGAAATTTAGTCATAAATTATAGAAAAGCAAGAAAATTCTTCAATCGGTTCATTTTTTTTAATCACTGTTCCGGAGGGGCCGGAATATCGGAAAAACCGAAATTTTCCGAAAAAAAGGTGATCAGATGCCGCGTCGTCTGACAGGTTCCTTCCTGATGATGCCTTATGAGGAGTCCCCGGGCCAGCCGGGAATAAGCCTGATAGGCGGCATCCGCCGCATTCTCCGTTTCCATTCGTGCTTTCCGCAGATGCACAAAACGATCCGGATTCATCAGCAATCGTGTAATCTTTTCCCATGAATGCATCTGTTCATGGGCCGGATTCCCGGACGGATGGACCCGGTGAACGAGCCCTTCGCATCGCAGCCGGTCCCGGATCTGACGCATCCAGAACGAATCACAGGCCGACGAAACATACACGGGACGCCGACCCCGGTTCCCGGCGAGCAGGTAGAGAAAAATCCGGATCATCCCGGATGAATAATCCGACCGGTGCGGACGCCATTCCGACAGTTCCAATACCGTCTTCCGGGATGCCTCTTTGGGGACAGGAAAACGTGCGTCTCCGGGGATGTCGTACGGGAAGCGATCCGGCAGGATTTCTTCCCGATCAAGGCGGATTATTTCCCCGAGGGTCAGATCGATACGGGGCTTGTTGAAGACGAACCGTCCGTCCTGCTTGAGGAGGGACACATACCACGGCTTGTCGAGCAGCGTGACCGGCAGAATCGCCACATCCCGCCTGAATTTCTCGATATGCTGCAGGTACATCAGCGGGAGGGTATCCGCCGCATTGTGCGTCATCAGGACGGCGTTTCGTTCACACCCCTCCAGGAGATTCCGTCCGAATTCCTTCCGCCATTCCGGAATCAGCCCCACCCGGTCGGCGGCGCGCAGGGTATCCTGGAAGCGGACGTAATTCCAGCTCCGCATCGCGTTCAAAAGATGGGAATGGCAGTCCTGATCGATCGATCCGGTTCGCGTGAAAACCGCTTCCGCACGAAACGCCGGCGAGAAGAAGAGTCCGCCAAGGACGGCCGTGATGAGAAGGCGGATGCGCCAGGCGTCGACGGCCTTTCGGTCTGTTCGGAAATCCATGATATTCTTTGATTGCATCTACTGGATCAGCATCAGTTTCCGGGTCTGTATCTGTTCCCTGTAAACGATCCGGTAATAATAGAGTCCCGAAGAGAGACCGGACGCGTCGAAAAGGACTTCATAGGTACCGGCCCCCTTCTCTCCATCGAACAAAACCGCGACCTCACGGCCGAGACAGTCATAGACCGTGAGTGAGACAGGACCCCTTTCGGGCATGTCGAAACGGATCCAGGTCATCGGATTGAAGGGGTTCGGATAGTTTTGGTACAACGCGAAGGCCTCGGGCGGAATGGGCCCCGATATCTCGACCGCAGACCACGACCCTCCGGTGTCGAGATGGATGTGCTGTTGTCGGATGTTGTTGGTTTTGTCGATTTCCGCCACCTGGCCATGAATGTCGGTAATGACTCCCACGTAATAGGTTCCGGTTTCCAAATCGGAGGGCACCGTGATGCGCCGGCTGGCCGACAGGGTATCGTTCACCCCGATGGCAGGATAGTCCAGGTTCGTCAGGACGCGGCTGGTCGGGGTGATCGTCGTGTCGGTCGAGAGATAGATCCGTGTCGTATGGGCTTCTGCCGGGGCGCTCCCCTGGTTTCTTTGCAGTACCGAGACCCGCACGCTTGTGCCGGGAAACCAGACATTTCTGGACAGGTTCAGGTTGACCGGAAGGAGATCCGCGAAATCTCCCTGTTGTACGGTGATGGTCTGGCTGCTCACAATCGTGTTGTTGGTTTCATTGCTCTCCGGGACGATCTGATTGATGTCGATGAGTGCACCGACATAATAGGTGCCTTCCGGGATGTCCGGCACCGTGATCCGCTGCGTGCGTGTATCCAGACCCCGTACGGGGATCGAATAGAAACCGAGGGGTCCGTTCCCGAGCGGGATGTCGGTCGTGTCGATGCTTGCGTCGGTTGACAGATAAAACCGGCTCGCATGTGCCCCGGCCACCTCCGTCCCCTGGTTGAAAGTACCAAGCGTCAGCGCGACGTGACCGCCTGACACCCAGAAGGTGCCTGACAGGTCGATTCCGAACCCTACGAGATCCGGCCATCCATGTCTCACACTGACGGCTTTGCCATACAGGCTGATGTTGTTGGTTTCATCCGATTCGGTGACCTCGTCTTCGACATCGACCCGGACGAAGATCGAGTAGGTGCTGTGCGCAAGTTCAGGCACGGTGATGGTCTGATTCAGTGTCTGCTCGGCACCCGCGGCGATCCCCGAAAAAGACAGGGCGGCCGTACCAAGCCGGATGGCGTCGTCGCCGAACACGGTCCGTGACGAGATATAGAGACGGGTCTTGTGGGATGCGGCCGGTGCGGCACCCTGGTTTCGCACCGTCACGTTCGCGGTGATGGTGGCGCCCACCACCCAGTAGGTGGATGAAAATTCGAGTCCGGACAGGACGAGATCCGGCATGGGTGCGCTCACCCGGACCGTCTGCGCCGCGACTTTCGTGTTGTTTCCCTCATTGCTTTCGGTGACGACATCAAGAACGTCCGCGACGGCGCCGACATAATAGGTCCCTGCGGGCAGATTGGCGGGTACCGTAACCGTTTGGATCTGGGTCTCGCTCGCGCCCGACGCCAGCGCGTCGAATGCGATCGTCCCGTTATCCAGGGGGACATCATCCGCATCGCCGAGAACGGCGTTTCCCGAAAGGTAGAGCCGGGTCTGATGCGCCCCGGCGGCGGTCGCCCCCTGGTTTTTGACCGTGACCGATACCGCGACCTGGGATCCCGCGCTCAAGTCCGTGGTCGGGAAGGTGACGGCGGTGCAGATCAGATCGGGCAGGTTGTTCCGGACCGTGATCCATTGCCCCCAAATATTGTTGTTTTCCTCGTTGGATTCGTCTACCGTATTATCCGGGTCTATGATTGCCCCGACATAATAGGTACCCTCCGGCACATTGGGGAGCGGGAGGGTCCGGCTCCGCGTGGCTGTGTTTCCCGCAAGGATCGATGAAGTAAAATTCAACCGGGTGAGAAAAATATCGGTAGCGGGATCGAGAATCAGGTCTTTCGAGAGATAAATATCCGAATCATGTGCATCCGCGGCGATCTGTCCCTGATTCCGTGCGGTCAGGGAAACAGAGATATTATCCCCGACAGTGAGTTCCGTGGGGGAATGCTGAAGAGAGACACCCGTCAGATCGGGTAGATAGCGGATCACCTTGATGAATTGTGTTGAGATGCCGCTGTTATTGGCTTCGGCGGCGCCCTCATCGACCTCGAAGTTGACATCGACATACGCGCCCGCATAATAGGTTCCGGCGAGCTGATCCGGCGGCACCGTGAATGTCTGGGTGACCTGCCGGCTCTCTCCCGGAGCGAGCATGCCGACCGGAATGGGTGATATACCGAGGGGTGTGTCGTCCGCATCCCCGATCGTGGTGTTGCCCGTCAAAAAGATCCGTGCGTGATGAGACCCCGCCGGTCCGGCGCCCTGGTTCGTCACGGTCAGCGTGGCCGTCACCTGGGAACCCACCAGCCAGTCCGTTTGAGGAATAAACCGTAGTTCGGTCCAGACGAGATCGGGCAGTGATGCCGTATGATTCACCACGGTGATGATCTGGGTGGCAACACGTTTGTTGTTGTCTTCGTTGCTCTCGACGATTTCTTCGCGACTGTCGACAAACGCGCCGATATAGTAGGTCCCCGACGGCAGGGACGGAGCCGGAAAACTGAAGGGCAGCGTCTGGGTCGTAGCCGGGGCGAGGGCGTCAAAATGCAGTTCTCCACCCAGGGGTGTATCTGTTGTTTTGTCGCTTTTTTGATCGTCCGACAGGTAAAGCCGGGCGTAATGGGCCCCTGCCGTCAGCTGGCCCTGATTGCGGACGGTCAAGAACCCCGTGACTTCCGGTCCGCCGACGGTCCAGACCGTCGAGTTGACGTTGAGGATTGTCCACAGCAGGTCGGGCGCGTTGCCGGCCACGGTGATGGTCTGCGAGGTGACGCCGCGGTTGTTGTCTTCATCGCTCTCGGCGACATTTCCGGCGGGATCTCCCTCCACATAATCCACCCAGGCGCCGGCAAAATAAGTGCCTGGCGTCAACGTCAACGGGACGGTGAAGGCCCGATTCACGGTGCGGGTTTCGCCCGGGGCGAGACTTTCGAAGGAGATCGTGGTTAACCGTATATCGGTCGCCTCATCGATCTCTGCATCTTCGGAGAGGAAAAGCGCGGACTGATGCGCACCGGCCGTGGTGAGCCCCTGGTTTCTCACGGTCAGGGATGCGTTCACCTGCGCGCCCGGGACCCAGTTTGTCGTCGAGAAAGACAGCGACGACCAGGCCAGATCGGCTTCACTGGTCCGGACGGTGACCAGAACGGTCGGGCCGGTCGCGTTGTTCACCTCGTTTTGCTCGGTTACATTGTCTTTGGCATCCACGATCGCACCGATGTAGAATGTTCCCGTACCTGCCGGAACGCCGAAGGTCAACGGTAATGTGAGAGATGCATTCACACCCAAGGGTGGGAATTGGGTTTCTCCCAGAACGATATCACCTGAAGTGATGATCGGATCGGTCGACCGATACAGACGAACGGTCTGGGTGTCTGCAAGCACGCGCCCCTGATTCTTGACCGTCAGATTCGCCGTGACCTGGGAACCCACGACCCACTCACTCTTCGAAAGCTGGAGCGCATCCAGAATCAAATCGGGACGGTTGCTGATCACCTTGACCGTCTGAGACAACACGCCGCGGTTGTTGCCTGTTATTACTTCATCCGCCACATCGCCATCCTGATCCACCCAGGCCCCGGCGTAATACGTCCCGTCCGATAACGACGAAGACACGGTGAAGGTCTGGCTCACGGTCTGGCTCGCACCGGCCGCGAGTGTGCCGAAAGACAT
>DSAP01000049.1 GCA_011046415.1 bacterium
GACCGTCCCCTGAATTTCAGTTATTCCAGGCCCGCGCCGTTCGATGAGCCGGACGTTCTTTCCGGGACAATCCAGTCCGTTTTTTACGACGACTACATCCGGTTCCGGGTCGGCCTCCCCGCGAATCACGGTCCGGAACCGGGCCTCTACGTGTCCGGCGGAATGAATCGCCACGTCCGTGTGCCGCTCACCCGGGTGGCGGAAGATGCCTTTGCGGCCGCCTATCCGGTTTCATTTTTCTCCGGAGACCGGCTCCGGGCGGAGGCGGTCTGTCCTTCCGAGGGCGTGATCGCCCGGAGTCCTGGTTTTCCGGTCTTTTCCGCGGTTCCGGGCCGGGGGGAAGAGTGGGTTTCCGAAGACCGCCTGTTCCGCGTCCGGTTCCGGACCGGATCGCTCTTCGCCCCCCTCCACGGCACGGTGATTCCGGACACCGCGTCCCTTCCCGCGGACAGCCGCGTGTACGCGGTGATCCCGGAAGAGACGCCGCTCGATGACCCGGTGCTCGTGCAGTTCGCCGGACTCGACGTGACGGATTCCCGTCTGGGCGTGTACCGGATTTCCGGCACCGGGACGCCGGCGTACGCGGGACGGGAAACCGAAGACGGATTTCTCGGTGCACGGACCCGGCATCTGGGACGGTTCGCCGCGCTGAGGGACACGGTGCCGCCGGAAATCCTCTACCTCCGTCCCGCGGAGGGCACGGTGTACAGGACGCAGACCCCGCGGATCGCCGCCGGGTTCCGGGATGCGCTGTCGGGCATCGGGGGAGAGGACGATTATGTCTTCCGCCTGAACGGCAGGCGGCTGATCATGGAATACGATCCGCCCCGGAACACGGCCTTCTATCCCTATCCCGCGGATTTCGAGCCGGGCGACTATGTCCTGTCCGTCGAGATCCGGGACCGGGCGGGTAACGTATCCCGCCGGGAAACGCGCTTCCGAATCCTGCCGAATTGAGGCCCGCCGGTGATCCCCATCCGCGATTCGAATACCTGGACGAAGACGGCTCCGGTGCTGACCGCCCTGATCCTGCTGATCAATGCGGCCGTGTTCGTGTATCAGGTGCGTCTGGGTGAAGGCGCCGGGGCCTTCCTGTTCCGGTTCGGCACGATCCCGTGGGAGATCACGAATTTCACGGAATTGCCGGATCTGAGTCCGCCCGAGCGGTCCCCGATCCCGGTTTTCCTGACCCTGATCACCGGCATGTTCCTCCACGGAGGCTTCCTGCATCTGGCCGGGAACATGCTCTATCTCTGGATTTTCGGAGACAATGTCGAGGCGCTGACCGGACACCGGCGCTTTCCGATTTTTTATCTGACCTGCGGACTCGTGGCGTCCCTCACCCATGTCTTCTTCCAACCCGGATCGACCGTGCCCATGATCGGGGCCAGCGGCGCGGTTTCGGGCATCCTGGGCGCGTATTTCATGCGGTTCCCGAAGGCCCGTGTGCATGTGCTCGTCTTCATCCCCTTCCTCCTGTTGCGCACCGTGCCGGTGCCCGCCGTCCTGGTCCTGGGCTTCTGGTTTCTGATGCAGCTCCTCAACGGGCTGGGTTCCCTCCATTTCCGGCAGACGGGCGGGATCGCGTGGTTCGCCCACATCGGGGGGTTCGTGGCCGGAGCGGTGTTGATTTTCTTTTTCGAGAAGAAAAGGGGGCGGGTGATTGTGCGATGAGGGGAAGAAGCCTTCCATACGCGACAATCCGGAAATCCGGCGAACCGGGGAATCGGGGATCGGGATGACCCGGTATGTCCACGGATATTCCAAACGGGAGATGCGGCGCCTGAGGGAGCAGTCCGCGATCCTGTCCGATCTCCTCCACGACGGGACGCGCTACGAACCGGGCAGGCGGGTGCTCGAGGCGGGATGCGGCGTCGGCGCCCAGTCGGTTATCCTGGCCGCACGCTCTCCCGAGGCGCGGTTCACGGCGGTGGATCTCTCCGCGGAATCCATCGCGCGGGCGAAGGCGGCCGTCCGTTCCTCCGGGCATGCGGCCGGAACCTTCCTCCGCGCGGACATCCACGCGCTGCCGTTCGAAGACGGCGCCTTCGATTCCGTCTTCGTCTGTTTCGTCCTCGAGCATCTGGACGATCCGGGGGCCGCGCTGCGGGAGCTGAAACGGGTGCTCCGGTCCGGAGGAGACATCACGGTGATCGAGGGCGATCACGGTTCCTGTTTCTGGCATCCGGAGACCGCGGCGTCCAGGCGGGTCTGGGAGTGCATGATCCGGGCCCAGGCGCTTCACGGCCACGATTCCCGGATCGGACGCAGGCTCACCCCCCTGCTCCGCGGGGCCGGATTTTCCGTCCGACGCTGCGGCCCCCGGTGGGTGTACGGTGATGCGCTCCGTCCGGGTCTGCTCGACGGCATGGTCAACCAGATCATCGTCCCCATGGTCCAGACGGCGAAAGAACGGGCGCTCGCCGCGGGCTGGGCGGATGAGGCGGTCTGGCGCCGGGGGATCCGCGACCTGGAACGGTCCGGCGTCCCGCCGGAGGGGACGTTCTTTTATACATGGTTCAAGGCGGAGGCGGTGAAAGAATAATCCCGGGAACAGAAGAAGATCCACCGATGGGTTCGCGGAGATTGCGCGGGCCCGTTAATCGTCCCCCGAATTTCCCTTGTCCCCGGCCTGATAGAAGAGTCTGAAGAGAGGAGGCAGTCATGCGGATCGTTCATGTGTTCGTCCATGTCAGGGAAGACCGGATCGGGGCGTTCCGGGAGGCGACCCTGGAGAACGCCAAGGCGTCTCTCCGGGAGCCGGGCGTGGCGCGTTTCGATGTGATCCAGCGGGAGGACGAACCCGCGCGCTTCGTCCTCGTCGAGGTCTACCGCACGCCGGAGGATCCCGCCCGCCACAAAGAGACGCCGCATTACAAAAAATGGCGAGACGCCGTGGAAGACATGATGGCCGAACCGAGGCGGAGCGTGAAATACACCAATGTCTTCCCGGAGGACTTAGGATGGGGCTGAACAGGCAGTTCGAATTCGCGACGTCGAACCGGATCGTGTTCGGGGAGGACGCGCTTCTCCGGACGATCCCGGACATCGCGGCGCTCGGCCGCCGCGCCTTCGTGGTGACGGGACGGCGGGACTCCCGGCGCGCGGACCCCCTCGTCCTTCCCCTCCGCCGGATCGGGGTGGAAACGACCTGTTATCCAATCGGGGCGGAGCCGACCCTCGAGACGGTCGCCGGAGGCGCGCGGCGGGCGCGAGAGGCGGGATGCGGCGTGGTGATCGGCATGGGCGGGGGCAGCGTGATCGACGCGGCGAAGGCCGTCGCCGCGATGCAAACCAATCCGGGGGACCTGCGGGATTATCTCGAGGTGATCGGCAACGGGAAGACCCTCGCGCAGAATCCCGTCCCCTGCGTCGCGATCCCGACCACGGCCGGGACCGGCTCGGAGGTCACCCGGAATGCGGTCCTGAAATCCGAGGATCACCGGGTGAAGGTGAGCCTGCGCAGCCCCGGCATGCTGCCGGTTCTCGCGATCGTCGATCCCGTGCTCACCCGGTCCATGCCGCCCGCGGTGACCGCATCGACGGGCATGGACGCCCTGACCCAGCTCATCGAGCCCTTTCTGAGCAACGCGGCCAATCCCCTGACGGACGGCGTCTGCCGCGAGGGTTTGCGGATGGCGGCGTGTTCTCTCCAAAGGGCATTTCACAACGGAGGGGACGCCCGGGCGCGGGAAGGCATGGCCCTGGCGTCGCTGTTCGGCGGGCTGGCCCTGGCGAACGCCAGGCTGGGCGCGGTGCACGGCATCGCCGGCCCGCTCGGGGGGATGTTCCCCGCGCCGCACGGCGTGGTGTGCGCCCGGCTTCTGGCCCCGGTGATGCGGGCCAATCTCGAGGCCGTCCGGTCCCGGCTGCCGGATTCGCCGGTGCTCGGCCGGTTCGATGAGATCGCGCGGATTCTGACGGGTGATCCGGGCGCCCGCGCGGAGGCAGGGGTGAGGCGGATCGGGGAGATCTGTGACGAACTCGCGATCCCGCCGCTTTCCCGGTACGGGCTCACGGAAGCGGATGTCGAAGAACTCGTCGCGAACGCCCGGCAGGCCAGCAGCATGAAGGGGAATCCTGTGGTTCTCACGGATGCGGAGCTGGGGGAAATCCTGCGTGCCGCTATGTGAAGGGGGGGAATACGGGACCGGGATACCCATGGGATGGAAATTCCGCCGGCCGGGGGGAGGGAAAGTCTTCCGGAACCGGAGAAAGTTCCCCCTGTTTTCCGCTTGACATTGCGCATATTTATAATTATTATTTGCTTACATTTATCCCAGGTCAAACAGAACGGATCGCGCAGAGGGGAGGCGAAAAACGCAACTTTGATGCGGAGATTATTCGAAATTGGAGATAAAACGAAGTGGGGTTTTATGCGAGTTAGCGTCAAAAAATTTGAATGAATGATTATAGCCACCGCCGAAAGACAAACGAATGAGAAGAAATACATGGCACACGAAGGAATATGCCGCCGTTGTGTTGTGGTGGCACGAACCTTATTAAATAAATATGCATTTCACGACACAACGTGTAGTATATTATAGTTAATATTTAAGGAGTATATACTACATGAAAACAAAAAATACAGAAAGCGCCCTTTTCGAAATCGCTTCCACACAAGGCGGATATTTCACCGCATTCCAAGCCATGAATGCTGGGCTAAGTAACATGAATCATTTGTATCATGTTCGAGCCGGCAATTGGATTCGCGAATGGCGAGGGATTTACCGGCTTGTTCGGTTTCCACTCCAAGAGGATGCGCAGTATTCTCTTTGGGGTGTATGGTCGATGAATCGTAAAGGCATACCGCAGGGGGTGTATTCACATGAAACTGCACTCTCGCTCTTTGAACTGAGCGATGTTCAACCGGAAAAGCTCCACATGACGGTACCGCGCGGCTATCGCCGTCACAGTGAGATTCCCAAAGTGCTTCATCTGCATCATTCAATTATCGAACCATTTGAATACGAAGAAAGAAATGGCTATCGCGTCACCAAACCATCTAGAACTATCGTTGATCTCGTGCGAGCCATGACGGTATCTCCAGAATTCATAAAACAAGCTGTTGAACAGGCCATAGACAAAGGTTATCTGACGCATGCACAGTTTCGCGCGCTCAAAGAGATGAAGAGAGTCGGCCCGCGCCTGAAGGAGATCGTTGGGGATGACAGATGAAGTCTAATCTGAAATATCAAACGGCTCAGAGCATGCGCGTTGCCCTTGAGGAACGCTTGAACCGAATGGCCGGCGACAAAGGTATGGACGTCATGCGGCTACGTCGCCATGTGGCATTTGACCGCTTTCTTATTCGTCTGTTCTCAGCAGACTCCAAAAACTTGATCGTGAAAGGCGGGTACGCTATTGAGCTCTGGATAAAAAACGCCCGAACGACAAAAGATATCGATATCACTTTTTCAAGGGCACATTGGGAAGAGTTTGGGCCGGCCATCGTTCTTCTGATCCCAAAGCGCTCCAGGACTTTCTCCAGCGCCTTTCGACTCTTGATACAAAGGACTTCTTCGAGTTCATTATCGGCAATGCTGTTCTTGACCTTGAGAACGCTCCCTACGGCGGATACCGATTCCCAATTGAAGCACGAATGGCAGGGCGAGTATTCATAAAGTTCGAGGTAGATATTGCAGCAGGTGATGCATGGATTGAGCAGCATGAGACTGTTAAACTGCATGATTGGTTTGGTTTTGCCGGGATAGAGACTGCAGACATTTCGGTTATTTCAAAAGAACAACAGTTCTCAGAGAAGGTACACGCCTATACATTACCTCGGAAAACCCCAAATTCGCGAGTTAAAGATCTTGTTGATATTCTCTTGCTTATTGAAAGAGGGAATTTGAAAGCCGATAGGATTGTGCATATGCTATTCGAAACTTTTAGAATAAGAGATACGCATAAAATCCCGCTGGATTTACCTGTTCCTCCCGTTTCCTGGAATACACCATTTCGAAAAATGGCCGAAGCAAGCGGAATCAACGGGGATATTCACTCGGCAATCAACAGAATTCAGGAATTCTACAAATCGATTGTTGGTCAACTCAACACTTAACAAAGAGGGCGCATCCTGCGCCGGTGAAGAAGTGCTCCATGAAAAACAAGAAAGAGGCGCGGCGGAGGAGAATTGAAATATAGTCGCATTCAAATTTACAGCCGCTAACACGCAAAGGGATGCCATGCCCGCAGAATATTATCGATTCGCCTCCCGGCAGGCCGGCAGCATGAAGGGGAATCCGGTGGTTCTGTTCTCACGGATGCGGAGCTGGGGGAAACCCTGCGTGCCGCGTTGTGAAGGGGGGGATTTAGGACGGGGGGAGTTTGAATCGCCCGGGATATCCATCAAGAAAGGGGGCCTTTCTCGAGAAAGGCCCCCTTTTCTTTTTCATTCCGGTTTCCCGGCCCGGATCAGCGCACGAGAAGCATCTTCCGCGTGAGAGCCGTGTCTCCGGCCTCGAGACGGCAGAAGTACATGCCGGACGAGACGGGAAGGCCGCCTCCGTCCGCGCCGTCCCAGACGACCGTGTGACGGCCCGCGTCCTGCGCGGCATGGACGAGCATCTTCACCAGCCGCCCCCGCACGTCGAAGACCCGGATCAACACGTC
>DSAP01000053.1 GCA_011046415.1 bacterium
CAGGGCGGGCAGCGAACTCAGGGCGTCCGAACGGTGATGCCAGGCGTTCGCCACGAGCGCCTGGGACCGGACCTGTTTGCCGACGCGGATCGTCCTTCGATAGAGTCCCTCCTTCAGGACGATCGACACCGCCGGTCCGATCAGGGCGATCCATGACGTCGGCCTCGGATGCGGCATGCGGATCGTCGTCAGCGCCTTGTATCCCAGCCCCAAGGCCACGCCGGCGAGGGCGAGGCCGATCAGCACGGTGATCAGCGCCTCGATCCGGAGATGGCCGTAGGGATGATCCTCGTCCGGGGGGGCGGACCAGTACCGGACGCCGAGAATCACCGCGAAATCGGTCCCCAGATCCGACAGGCTGTGCACCGCATCGGCGATCACGGCCTGGCTCGACCCGAGAATCCCCGCGGCAAACTTGACGGCCGCCAGGCCGAGATTGATGAAAACCCCGATCCAGGTGATTTCCCGGGTCTGCCGCATCCGCTCGCGGGAAGGAACCGGATTCATGACCCGATCTCCCCGCCGGTCCCGGGTTCCCGGACAAACAGCAGGAGGAAGGCCGAGACCGCGGTCAGGGATAGCGACAGGATGAACGGCGCCGCGATCCCGATCCGGTCCCAGAAAATCCCCGCGAGAAACGATGCCGGAAAGGCGCACAGCCCGGTCACCATCTGAAACCCGCCCAGGCTGCTGGCCCGGTATGCGGCCGGGGCCAGTTCGGCGACCAGGGTCTTCTGGACCGGTTCGAGCGCCGCCCTGTGCAGCCCCTGGAACACGAAGATCAGGGCGACAAACAGGGAACTTCGGAGGATAAGGACGCCCAGGCACACCAGCCCCCAGAACAGGAAGGACAAAAGCATCACCGGCTTCCGGCCGATCCGGTCCGCCAGCCTGCCGAAGGGCAGGGAAAACAACGCGGCCGTCAGGGTGAAGATCAGATAGAGGACAGGAATCATCCCCGTCTTCAGATGCAGTTTCCCGGCGAAGATCAGCAAAAAGGAATAGCTGAATGCGCCGAGTGCGAAGACCGCGTTCAGGATGAGAAAAAGCATGAAATTCCGGTCCAGGTCCCTGAAGGAAAGCCCTTTATAGATCTTCGTGTCGGGGAATTTTTGTTCCCGGATCAAAAAGAAAATCAGACCCGCGCCGACCAGGGATGGCGCGGCCGCGAGCAGGAAAAGGTTCCGGTAGCCGATTTTCTCGAAAAGCAGGATGCAGAGAAGAATTCCGGACACCGCCCCGAGATGGTCCATCATCCGCACCAGGCCGAAATGCCTGCCCCGGTTTTCCCGGGTGGACAGATCGGCGATGATCGCGTCCCGCGGGGCGCTCCGGATCTTGCCGGCCCGGTCGAGAATCCGGAAGGGAACCAGATGCGTCCACACCGCCGAGAAGGCGTATCCGATCCGGGACGACGCGCCCATGAGGTATCCCGCCCAGACGAACACCTTGCGTTTGCGGATGCGGTCCGAAGCATATCCGGAAACCGCCTGGGAGACGGAGACCAGCGCCTCGCCCAGCCCGTCTAGGAACCCGAGCACGGCCATGTTGGCTCCGAGGACCGAGGTCACGAACAGCGGCCAGACGGGATAGATGATGTCCGAGCCCATGTCGTTGAAAAACGATGCCAGGGCGAAGGTGCGGACGGTTTTTTCAGGTTGGTTTTCTTTCATTTCCTCTTTCTCCGCAGATCCCGGGACGCGTGGTGTGTCCACTTTTTCCTCTTTTTCAGAAAATCCATCCCCTCCATCGTCACCGAGCACTTGTAACTTGTAATGGAACCTTTTCCTCATCTTGAATCACGTCTCACGCGTCTTCATCCTGACTTGGTTTCCGCGGGGCCGGTACGAACCGCCCGGGATCGTATCCCCTGTCGGTCAGGAGACGATCGATCTTTTCAAGCTCATCGTCGGACAGGACGGGCTCCCGGCCGAGCACCCATCCGGTTTTGCGGGACGGCTCGCCCACGACGGCCCACCGGTAATCCGGATCGAGGCCGATGATCCAGTAATCCCCCCAGAACAGGGAAATCCCGAGAAACCGGACGAAACTCACTTTAAGACGGGCGTTCGTCTCCGGATCCGCGATCCGGGCGATGCCCCGCGCCTCGATGTATGTGCCGTCGTCGCGGAGACACCGGTTCACCACATCGATCCTGCCGTCGTCCCGGAGCGTGTACTGCGCGGTCGTGTTCCCGGCGCAGGATTTCTGGAAGCGGTTGGGGATCCTCGCGACCTCGTGCCACAGCCCGGCGTACCGGGCAGGATCGACGCGCGAAACCGTCGTCGGCGGGGCCTCCCCGCCCCGTCCGCCCCCGGAGGCGAGAACGGGGATGAAAAACAGGAGTGCGACCGGAAGGACGGGTATGGGGGGACGGGACATGATGCACCTTCCTCTGTCAAAGGGTTCACCGGACGAGCTGCATGCGCCCGGTCTGCACGGCGTCGCCGGTGACGCATCGGTAAAAATAGGTGCCGGACGGCAGACCGTGCAGATCGAGGGAGAGCCGGTGCGGCCCCGAGGCCATCCGGGCATCCAGCACGGTGGCGGTTTTCCGCCCCGCCGCATCATACAGGGTGATCCGGACCGGCTGGGGCGACGCGAGTGAAAACGCGAAATGCGTCTCGGCGTTGAACGGATTCGGATAGATGCGGAATCCCGCGGGCGCCTCGTTCAGGAGCCGCCTCCCCCCCACGGAGGAGAAGAGCGCCCCGTTCCGCGCGATGATGGCGTCCCGCACGAGGATGCCCGATTCCGTGAGGTCCGACTCGGACCAGCCGCCCGCCGCGTCGGCGCCCGGCCTGAGCGCCGCGGCCGTCTCGACCTTGTCCGCGATCGACCAGTTGCACCAGCTCAGTTTGTGTTCATCCATGAACTGAAACCACTTCTCCGTCTCCGCACCATCGAGGACGCCCGATCCGGTGCTCTCGCAGGTGCCGAATTCGGAGACGAAAAGCGCGATTCCCCGGTTCATGGCCGTCACGGCCTTGTTGCGCAGCGACTGCCTATGCGTCGCCGCATAAAAATGCAGGGCATAGGCCGTATTCG
Organism: bacterium; assembly: GCA_011046415.1. GTDB lineage: Bacteria > Zhuqueibacterota > QNDG01 > QNDG01 > JABMRT01 > DSAP01. Next base: position 3,049 of record DSAP01000053.1, read on the forward strand.
CGTCGTCCACGGGATTCAGCGCCGCCGCGTCCACATCCTGGGACCAGGTGGGGGTGCCCACGATGATGAGATTGTCGGGATCGATCTCCCGGATCGCGGCGATCACGGTATCCGCATAGGGTTTGATCACGTTGCTCCAGGAAACCTGAAGCGGTTCGTTGTAGATCTCGTAGATCAGGTTCGGGGTATGCCCGTATTCCCGGGCGAGTTCCCGGAAAAACCGGACGGCTTCCCCGACGTGATTCTCGGCACTGTGATCGTGCCAGTCCACGATCACATAGATGCCCAGGTCGATGCAGGCGTCGACCACCGCCCGGACCTTGGCCATTTCTGCGTCGGGATTGGTCAGATAACCGCCGTGGGTCACGGCCATCGCGGCGCGCACCACCGTGCATTTCCAGTCGTCCCGCAGCCAGGCGATGCAGGATTCGTTGTAGTATTTGCCGATCCACTGGCTCCAGAACAGGCTCATGCCGTGCAGGGCCACCGGCTCGCCGGACTGATCCACGATCCGGTTCCCCGCGACCCGGATCCGGCCGTACCGTTCGACGACGGTCTGCGTCCGGACTTCCCCGGGATTTATAATGGAGAGGATCATGAATCCTGTCAGGACAGGGATTAACCGCTTCATGGGTGGACTCCTTTAGACACCGTGTGTTCCTCAAAATGTATCCGGAACGCTTCGAAACCGGCGCGGACGCGGGAGATCCGCCGGCGCCCTGCCGTCATTCCACATGGATGAGCGTCTTCCCCCGGATGTCACGCGACGAGGCGCCGATCAGCAGTTCATAGACTCCGGCCGGAACGGCCCATTCCATCTCCCGGTCGTCGAAAAACGCCAGATCCCGGACCGGGACGCGGATGCAGACCTCTTTTTCCTCCCACGGCCGGAGGAAAACCTTCTCGAATCCCTTCAGCTCCTGGACGGGCCGCGGGACCGGGGCGTCTCTGTGACGCATGTAGAGCTGCACCGCCTCCGCGCCTTCGAACCGGCTGACATTCCTCACGCTGCAGAATACGCGGACAGTGTCTCCGGCGCCGTACGTCCCCCGGTCCGTCCACGGCGTGTCGTAGGTAAAGGCGGAATAGGACAGCCCGTGGCCGAACGCATACAGCGGGTCGATCCGTTTCGTGTCGAACCAGCGGTAACCGACCAGGAGGTCTTCCTTGTATTCCACCGTGAAATCCTCGCCCGGGTAGGCGCCGAGTGCGTGAGCCGGGGAATCTTCCAGCCGGACGGGAATGGTGAAGGGCAGTTTGCCCGAGGGATTCACGTCACCGAACAGCACATCCGCCATGGCTGTTCCGGATTCGGAGCCGTTGAACCAGCCCCACACCAGCGCGTTCACGCAGGAGTCGATGCCAGCCAGGTCATACGGCGCACCCGCGATGAGGACCACGACGGTGTTGGGATTGACCGCCGCCACGGCCCGGATCAGCGCCTCCTGTCCGAAGGGAAGCCGCATGTCCGGCCGGTCATAAGCCTCGGATTCGATGGTGCGGTTCGCGCCCCCGAAGATGACGGCGGCGTCGGAGGTCCGGGCGATCTCCACCGCCTCTTGGATCAGCAGGGAATCCGGCCTGGAATCCGGGATCCGCATCCGCCACCGCCTCCCCGTTTCCACTAAATTGTACTTTTCCGCATATCCCTGCGCGAAGCGGATCTCCGCCCGGCCTCGCAGTTTCCGTTCCAGCCCTTCGAGGGGCGTGATCTCCCTTCGGGTCTTGACGCCCGCGCCGAATCCTTCCCTGGCGTGGCGATGCGTCGCGTTCTCTCCGAACACGGCAAGACTCCGGATTTTCCGTGCGTCGAGGGGAAGGAAATTCCCGGTGTTTTTGAGGAGGACGACGGCCTCGGCGGCCACGTCACAGGCGGTCTTGAACTGCTCTTCCGTGGCGAGCGATCCCCGGTGACGGTTCGCGGACTCCGCCGTCTTCAGGGAGAACATCACGAAGAGCACCCGGCGCGCCTTCTCGTCGATCACGCGCTCGGGAACGCTTCCGGTCAGGACGGAATCGCGGAGAGGGCCGGCAAAATAATACCGGTCATAGGGGCCCCGGCTCCCCATCTCGATGTCCAGCCCGTTCAGAGCGGCCGGGGTCGTACTGTGCGTCCCGCCCCAGTCCGAGATCACCACACCCCGGAATCCCCAGGTGTCTTTGAGGAGGGTGTTTAGCAGATATTCGTTTTCGCTGCAATACGCGCCCCGGAACCGGTTGTACGCGGCCATGACCGCCAGAACGCCGGCCTTCTCGACCGCGGCCCGGTAGACCGGCAGATAGATCTCGCGCAGGGCCCGCTCACTCATCCGTACATCGATCCGGTTCCGCATGGCCTCCTGATTGTTCACGGCGTAATGTTTGATGCAGGCCGCCACGTCCCGGCTCTGCAGTCCCCGGATGTAGCCCGCGGCGATCTCGGCGTTCAGGTAAGGATCTTCCGTGAGAAACTCGAAATTACGGCCCGAGAGCGGGGTGCGGATGATGTTGACCGAAGGGCCGAGCAGGATGTCCTTGCCCCGGGCGCGGGCTTCCTCTCCGAGTGCCTCGCCGTACCGGACCGCCAGATCCCGGTTCCATGTGGCGGCCAGGGCGGGTCCGGCCGGGAAATAGGTGGACGAATCCGTGGTCCAGTTCAGGGGTTCCCAGGAATCGCGTTCCAGTTCCTCCCGCACGCCGGTCGGGCCGTCCGCCATGCTGAGTTCGGGAATCCCGAGGCGCGGGACCCCGCCCGAGGTGAACATGGAATGGCCGTGCAGCAGGGCGATCTTCTCATCGAGGGTCAGAAGCCGCAACACGCTGTCGGCCCGGGTTTCGGCGGGACACGGGCGGGTCAGGACATCCCCCGCCGCGTTAGAAAAAAAACCGGCGACGAGGCCGGCGCAAAGGACGAAACGGAACGTCCGGGAAATGCGGAAACTCCGCGACGGTCTGGACATGGTGCTCCCTTGATTCAATGAGTTTGCGGTCATTTTTATTTTGTTCAATATACAGATTCACACAGAAAGGATCAATGGTTTTCCTCCCGCCATTATCCGGGAACGAATCCGGGAAAAGAGGCGCAAACGGGGATCAGACCGCCCCGGATCTCATCCGTTCCCGGATCCCCTCGAGCAACACCCGCATCGCCGCGCAGTCGTCTTCGTTGTATGCCAGGATCCGTTTCCTGATCTCCGTATCCCCGGTTTCCAGAAACCGGTGATACCATTCGATGGAAGCCGCGCCCGAGGGGTTCTCATCCCGCCACCGGAATCCCAGATACGTAGCGAGCGTCTTGATGGAATGATCGATACACGGCCATTCGGTCTTCCTTTCGACGATGTCGAAGAGCAGATCGACCGTGCTTTCGTCCCCGAAAAATGTCTCTACCGCCTCCACGGAAGTCACCCCCGGATATTTCTCCGCCAGTTTCCTGAGAGCCGTCCGTTCATATTTGGAGTAATAATACACCGCACAGGGATGGGAGGCCGAGAGAAAAGCCCACGCCCCCCGGAAGGCATCCTCCTCGGCCTCCGGGGTGGGCGCCTCCGCGAAAAAGGGGACATAGCGTTCACGGGGCGGATC
>DSAP01000059.1 GCA_011046415.1 bacterium
GTGATCAACCATGATTATACGACAAAACTGTCGGCCCTGTCCCAAAAACATCCGGCATTCCGCCTCAGCGAGGGGATCGAGCGGGCGGGCCGTGCTATTGATTTCATAGAAAAAAATGTGTACCTTCAACTGGTCGTCCTTTGTTTAAGTCAGGACTTAAATCGCTGTAAATTATGATAGAAAGAACGGGTTATGGCCAAAACGATAGAGGTCGAATTCAAGGGCGGGAGAAAGGCGTTTTACGCGAATCCGATGGAGTTTCCCTTCATCGTCGGCGATGAGGTGGTGGTCGAGGCGGAGAAGGGCGAAGATCTCGGCCATGTGGTCAACATGGGCTATCTGGTCGATCAGCGGGCCGGAGACCGGGAACTGCCGAAAATCATCCGGAAACCGAGCCGGGAAGATCTCGAAAAATACCAGGAAAACGCCGGCCTGGAAAACCAGGCCTTCGACGACTGCCGGAAACGGATCGACGAGCACGGCCTCGTCATGAAACTCGTGGACGTCGAATACCAGTTCGACCGGAACAAGATCACCTATTACTTCACCTCCGAAAAGCGGGTGGATTTCAGGGCGCTGGTGCGCGAGCTGGCCGGCCGATACCGCACCCGCATCGAACTCCGGCAGATCGGCGTCCGGGACGAGGCCCGCCGGATCGGCGGCGTGGGCGTGTGCGGCAGACGGTTGTGCTGCACGACCTTTCTGAGGGAGTTCGAACCCGTGGTGACGCAGTTCGCCAAGGAGCAGAATCTCGCGCTGAACCCGACCAAACTGTCCGGCGCCTGCGGCCGGCTCATGTGCTGTCTCCTGTACGAGCGGCAGTTTTATGCCGAGGCATTGAACAAATTCCCCGTCATCGGCACCCAGATCCGGACGGCCAGGGGCACCGGCGTTTTGACCAAGATCGATGTGTTCGAGGAATCGGCCGTGATCCGCTATGCCAACGACGAGGAAGAGAAAATCATGCTCGCGGAGCTGAAACCGCTCATGTCCGGAGACATGAAAAAGAACCGCTTCGGCCACAAAAAGAATCGAAAGAACCGGAGGAAGAATCAAGTTGACAAACCCTAAGATCCTGGTCACCAGCGCCCTGCCCTATGCGAACGGCCCGCTGCATCTGGGCCACATCGCCGGGGCGTATCTTCCCGCAGACATCTATGTCCGTTACCAGCGCATGAAAGGCCGTGACGTAATTTACATCTGCGGCTCGGATGAACACGGCGTGCCGATCACCGTGTCCGCGGACAACGAGGGAGTCTCCCCCCAGGAAATCGTGGACCGGTATCACGCGATGAACCGGGAAGCGTTCCAAAAGCTGGGGATGAGTTTCGATAATTATTCCCGGACATCCCTCCCGCTGCATCATGAAACGGCCCAGGAGTTTTTTTCCATATTCCACCGGAACGGCGACCTGATCGTCAAGACGGAAGAGCAGTTTTTCAGCGAGAAATCACGGCGTTTCCTGCCGGACCGGTATGTCGAGGGCGTGTGCCCCCACTGCCGGTACGACCGGGCGCGTGGCGATCAGTGCGACAAATGCGGCAAATGGCTCGAACCGCGCGAGCTGATCGATCCGGTCTCGAAGATCGACGGTTCCCGTCCCGTGCTCCGGAAAACCGGCCACTGGTATTTTCCCATGGGCCGTTTCGCCGCGGAATGGAAGACGTGGTTCGACGCGAACACGTGGAAGGAAAACGTCCGCAATTACTGCATGGGATGGTACAACGAGGGGCTGGGAGACCGCCCGATCACGCGCGATTTGCACTGGGGCGTCCCCGTCCCGCTCGAGGAGGCCAAGGGCAAGGTCCTCTACGTCTGGTTCGATGCCCCGATCGGATACATCTCGTCCACCCAGGAGTGGGCGCAGCGGATCGGCGATCCGGACCGGTGGAAGGATTACTGGTGCGATCCGGAGACCCGGCTGGTCCACTTCATCGGCAAGGACAACATCGTGTTCCACGCCATCCTGTTTCCCATGATGCTTTCGCGCGCGGGCGGCTATGTCCTGCCCGGCGCCATTCCCGCCAACGAATACCTGACCATCGAGGGCCGGAAAATCTCCACCAGCCAGAATTACGCGATCTGGCTGAAGGATTATCTGGACCTCTTCCCGCCGGACCCCCTCCGGTACGCCCTGGCCGCGAACGCGCCCGAGACCAAGGATACCGATTTTTCCTGGAAGCAGTTCCAGAGCCGGAACAACGACGAGTTGGCCGACATACTCGGCAACTTCGTCAACAGGACGCTGACCTTTGTCCACCGGTATTACGGGGGAAGGCTCCCGGGTGCCGGCGTCCTGTCTGATCGGGACCGGGCGATGCGTGAGGCCATCCGCCGGGCGCCGCAGGAAATGGGCGAGGCGCTCGAGGCGTTCGAGGTCCGGCGGGCGGCGAAACGCTTCATGGATGTCTGCCGGACCGCCAACAAATATTTCAACGACGCGGCGCCGTGGGAGACGCGGAAATCCGATCCCGGAGCCTGCGCCACCACGCTGAATCTCTGCGTCCAGACGGTGAGGACGCTGGCCGTGCTCATGGCCCCGATCCTGCCCTTTTCGTCCGCCAGGCTGCTCCCCATGCTCGGCCTGGAGACCCTCCCCGCCTGGGATGCGGCCGGAGACGCGGACCTCCCGGAAGGCCATGCGCTGGGAGATCCCGGCATCCTGTTCGCCAAGATCGAGGATGACGTGATCGACCGGGAAATCGAAAAGCTCGCGCGCATATCGCAGCCAGCGGCCGCCGGACCGCCCGAAAAGGCTTCTGTCCCGGAGATCGGCTTCGAGGATTTCAGCAAGATGGACCTGAGGACGGCCAGGGTCATATCCGCGGAAAGGATCCCGGATGCGGACAAGCTGCTCCGGATCGGGATCGACCTGGGCGGCGAAACAAGGCAGATCGTGGCCGGGGTGGCGCAGTTTTACACCCCCGAGGAACTGGTCGGGAAGACCCTCATCGTCGTGGCGAACCTGAAGCCCGCGAAAATCCGGGGCGTGGAGTCCAGGGGCATGCTGCTCGCCGTGAAAACCGGAACCGGGCTCCGGCTCCTGGCTCCGGACGGCGAAACCGAGCCGGGACTGCGCATCAGTTGAAGCACGCCCCCGGGTCCCTGACCCGCAATCCGGACCATTCATCGAAGAACCTGTGAGGAGGAAAAATCGATCATGGCGGAAAAAGACCTCGTCTATCGCGGTAAGTCCAAGGACGTTTTCACCATCACCCAAGGGCCCCATACCGGAAAGTACCGGCTCGTTTTCAAGGATGAAGCGACGGGCTACATGGAACATGGAAAGCCGGTTTTCGATCCCGGATACGACACGGTCGTCGGCGAGATCCCGGGGAAAGGCGCCATCGCCTGCCGGTTCGCCACCCATTTCTTCAAACTGCTGAAAGAGAAGGGCATTCCCTCCCATTACATCGAGACGATCGAAGAGAACGAGATGGTCGTCGAACCCGCCCTCCCCCTCTCGATGCCGGCGGGATCCCCGGAATTTCCCGGATCGGCCCCCCTTTTGAATCTTGAATTCACCTGGAGAAACAACGCCACAGGGAGTTTCTGGAGACGATATCCTTTCGTCAAGCCCTGCATGAACATTCACGCCGTCGTCGAGGCCTGGACCAAGGGGGACACCGACATCCTCATCACGCCGGAAGCCCTGGAAGAAACCGGTGCGATGCGCCGGGATGAAATCGCCCGCAGCGTCGCGCTCGTCCAACAGATCGCCGGGATCGTTTCCGCTGAATTTGAATCAAAAGGCCTGCATGTCATCGACGGCAAGTTCGAACTGGGCCGGTTGAAATACGGGGATGGTGAAATCGTGATCATCGATGAGATCTCTCCGGATGTGCTGCGCGTCTGCAAGGGATATGCGCCGGACCCACGCGGGGACTGCACGGCGTATCGCGACTGTACGGTCACACACTTAGCGGACGGCAGGCGGACGATCAAGAACCGGAATCAGGTCCGGGCCGCGGATTTCATCGACATTTTCCTGTGATCCCCGGGATGCCGCATCCAAACTGCCGGAAATCCCGGCAGGCCGGGGAAAGTGTGAATCAGGTGAAAATCCATGCGGGTCGAAAGAACAAGGATGAAAAGAATCCTGAAAAAATGGATCCGGTTCACGGATGATTTTCAAAAAAAAGAGGAAATCATCCTGCGCGATCATCTGGCCATGGAACGCACCAAGCTGGCCAATGAGAGGACGTTCCTGTCCTATTTGAGGACATCCCTCTATCTCGTGCTGGGAGGGATCGCGTTTCTGGGCATGAAGGATTTCGAGAAAATCCGGGTTTTCGGCTATGCCTCTCTGGTTCTGAGCATCCTCATCTTCCTGATCGGGATCATCCGGTTCCTTCAGCTCAGAGCACACCTGAAACGCATGTATAAACCCCTGGAAGCACAGCGGGAAATGATGGAAGATGAACCGCAATGACGCCGCGAATGCGCGGCTTGCGGTGAAGGACCTCCGATGAAATCGATCGAAGAAAGCGTCGTGACCGCGATGGACGGAACAGACGGGAAACAGACAAATTTCCGAAAACGGAACAGATGATGCGGCTCTTCGATACACACGCCCATCTGAGCATGAAGGCCTTCGGGGAAGACCTGGAGGATGTGATCCGGCGGGCCGGAGAGGCCGGTGTGGTCGGCATGCTGGACGTGGGGACGGATATCCCGTCCAGCCTGACCGCACTCGGCCTGGCGGAAAGAGAACCCGCCGTCTTCGCCGCGGCGGGAATTCATCCGCACGAGGCGGCCAAGGCGTCTTTCGAAGACTTCGACACACTGGCCGGGATGTGGGGGCATCCCCGCGTGGTCGCAGTCGGCGAGATCGGCCTGGATTATCATTATGATTTCTCCCCGCGGGAAATACAGAAGACGGTGTTCACGAGACAGCTCGAGGACGCGCGCACGCGCGGTAAACCGGTTATCGTCCATGTGCGGGAGGCGATGGACGACGCGCTGGCCATCATCGATGCCGTCTCCGGCGGTCTCTGGGACGGCGTATTCCATTGCTTCGGCGGCAACCGGGAGGAGGCGCTGGCCGTGCTCGCACGGGGATTTCACATTTCCTTCACCGGCGTGACGACATTCAGGAATTTCGAAGGGATGGATGCGGTCCGGGCCGTGCCGGAAGACCGGCTGCTCCTCGAGACGGACGCGCCCTACATGACGCCCGTGCCGTTCCGGGGTCGACGGAACGAACCGGCTTTTCTCGGACACACGCTTTCGGTTCTCGCCGGGGCGCGGGGCGAAGAGGCGGGCCGGCTGGCGGAAACCACGACACGGAATGCACGACGCCTGTTCCGGACGGAGCCGGGGTGATGGTGGGGATCGCACCCATAAAACGGCTGGGGCAGCATTTTTTACGGGACGAAGACGCCGCCCGCCGCATGGTGGAGAGTCTGGCCGTCTCGCCGGGTGATCATGTCATCGAAATCGGCCCGGGTGAGGGCGTGCTGACGCACTGGCTGGCGCGGTCTCCGGCGAAATCCTTGACCTTGATCGAGATCGATGGCCGGCTGATTCCCGGGCTCCTCGCCCGTTTCGGTTCGGACGGACGCTTCCGCATCGTCCATGCGGATTTCCTGTCCTGGGAATTCCCGGAATCCGGCGGGAAATACCGGGTGATCGGGAATCTGCCCTATGCGGTCACGAGCCCGATCCTGTTCCGGCTTTTCGATCACCGGATCCGGATTCATGACGCCGTCGTAATGGTGCAGAAAGAGGTCGGCGAACGTCTCGTCAGCGGGCCGGGATGCAAGGCGTACGGAATTCCATCGGTGCTGTTTCAGCTTTACTGCCGGGTACATCTCCTTTTTTACGTGCCGCGCGAGGTGTTCCGGCCCGTCCCCGAAGTGGACTCGGCCGTGATTTCGGTCCACTTTCTGGACGAACCGGTCGTCCCGATCGCGGATGAGACTTTCTTTAAAACGGTGCTGAAAACCGTTTTCGGTCAGCGGCGCAAGATGCTGCGGAACACGTTGAAACCCTTCGTGGACGACCCCCGCAGTCTCGAAAAACTGGATACGGATCTCCGGAGACGGCCTGAGGAACTGAGTCCCGAAGCCCTGGTCGCCTTGAGCGAAAAACTGATCCGGTACGCCGTCCGATGAGGCATTGATGAACGAACTGGAAAAACACATTTTCGAATCCATCTCGGATCTGCTCGAGCTGGGAGATGATGCGGCCCTCAAGGCCGAAATTCAGGACATGCATCCCGCGGACATCGCCGAGATCGTCGCATGGCTGGAGCCGGAGTCGCGAAAACGGATCCTGCTTCACCTCCCCCCTGAACGGCTGGCCGAAGTCCTCATCGAACTGGACGGCGCGGTCCGCGTGCCCGTACTGGATTCGATGGACGATTCCCTGATCGTCTCCGCCATCGGCGAACTCGAATCGGACGATGCGACGGACCTGATCCGGGAACTCGACGAGGA
>DSAP01000057.1 GCA_011046415.1 bacterium
AAGCACGCACCGGCCCTCCTGTCGCAGCGGATCACCTGCGGTGATGAACGCATAAACAAAGTGTGTTCCCGCCGGCGCGGGATCTGACCGGGTCGAAAAGATCCCTTCCAAGGCTTGTGGACTAAGATTGCCCGCAGGGTCTGCCGCATAGATGGCATATCGGTAAGCCGTATTCGGCCTCAGCCCCGTATCGGCGAATTCGGGCCGGGCGACTTGGTCCACGAATTCTCCGTCCCGGTAGATCCGGAACCGGGATGCAAGGGCGTACTCCCCGCCGGAAATGGATGTAACCCAGTTCAGAACAATCATATGATCCGTCTGGAGGGGGCTGGTCAGATGGGCCGGCGTTTCCGGCGGTTTATAATTCGGGTCATTGATTCCCGGATGACGAATATTTAATGTGGCTCCTTCAACAATCAGGTTGCCCGTGTTTCCGAGGGTGCTGACGAGGCTTCCCTCGGGAAGACGAAACGTTCCGACACCTTCGGCCAAATACTCAGTCATCAACAAATACCCCGTAAAACGGGATCCGGGGAACGTGCCCGTCATCAGAATTTGGGTGACGGTTTGGTCGCTTTCGACAAAAATCAACGGCGTCGGACACCGGACCACCGGTTCCGTGGTCGTCAGAATCAATTCCAGGGCGTGCCCGTCCTGCCAATCGACCAAGCCGGCGACCGTGATTTTCGCACCCAACGTGGAGGTTTCAGGCGGCGAGCCTGCATGCGGATAAAACAGCGCGACGGTCCGGAAGGTGGCGTCGGCCGAGGTCAGACTCTCTTTGCCCGTGCCGTCCACAGACAACACCCGATAAGAATAAGGCATATCATCCTTGAGTCCCGTATCGGTGTATGTCGTGCCTGCGACCACGGCGATCCGTATGCCTCCGCGATAGAGGTGATAGGCCACGGCTTCATTGCCGTCGGCCGCGGGCGGAGCGGCCGACCAGCGCAGCGAGATGCTGTTTTCCGTCGTGTTCGGACTTTCCAGATTCTCCGGGGGTTCCGGCGGCATGCGCGCGGGCTCGGGATCGGAACCGATCGATTTCCAGTCGAAATACATCGGGCTGGTATGGTTCAGGTTTGCATATCGCAGCCGGTAGCGTAAATCCTCCCACGGAGAAGAAAGCGGATCACCGTCATAGGACGCGGCGTTGTGAAAGATGACGATCTCGTCTTCGTCATAATAAAGGATCTCTTCGCGGTGATCGCCTTGCACATCGGCCACGACCGGCGGGAACTCGTCTTTATCCAGGGTCGTCACCGCGCTCCAGATCATCGAAGAGGAGATCCGGTCGAACTCACTGTCGAAAATCCCTGTGCGTGAATATATTTCGGGAACGGATCGGTCTCCGTTCCAGTCCATCGCCGCCGTGATCCACCGTCTGGGACCGTTGCTCTGGCTGTCCCAGCGAATGACATTGCCTTTGCAATCGAACAGCGCTACCGAATTGTGGGTGTACATGTCTTCGGAGAAAATCACCATCTCGAGGCCTGGAACGTCCGGAAGCAGGTCTGCGACCATCACTTCCTGCACGCCCTCTCCTTCAAAATATCCGTCGACGGGATCGGTGACCTTGGTCGGATGATGCCAGAGCAGCGTACCGTCCGAAGAATAGAGCCACATCCCGGTAGCAGCCACCACGACAATTTCCTTGCCGGGATTGTCCGGATCGATGTCCGCCGCGGTCATGGCGTCGACATGATCGGGTCCCCAGTTCGGATTCTCGGGATTGAAGGGCGGCAATTCGATTTTCCACATCCGGTTTCCGTCCGGATCCAAAATATCCACACCCGCGAGCACCTCGTCGCGGCCGTCTCCGGTAATGTCGTACGGATAGGCATGGTGTCCGCTCGAATATCCTTCGTGATCCGTGATCCAGAACCAGCGGTAAACCAGGACGCCGTTCTCGTAACTGTATGCGGCTACCTTGAGTTTGCTGGCGTGGATGGCCAGAATATCCTGGGGAACAGGCAGTCCCCGCAGATTGGCGATCGCCACATGATTCTGCATATAATAGTTGGTCAGTCCCCACCGGTCATGGTCACGCGGGGCGACGAAGGGCAGCTGGATCGAGGTCAGGACGTTTCCGGTCGCGCCTTCGACGACTGCGAGATGGTGTTCCCCGTTGATCTCCAGAAAACAGATGACTTCGGCTTTTCCGTCGAGGGTGATGTCATAGACGGAGATCGTGAAATTGTGATAGGGTTCTTCCACACCGGGGTCGTTCGGATTGATTTTTTCCCAGAGCAAGGCGCCGTCATGGTCGAACGCCTTGATACTGCGTCGGCCGTCGTTGAAAACATAATCGATTTTTCCGTCGCCGTTCAGGTCACCGATAGTCATCCGGTGATGCTTGAGGTTTTGTCCCAGGGAAATCTTTTTGTAAACGGCGATATTTGCCCATGCCTCTCCCGTCAGAGAGAGAAGGATCGTCGCTCCGAGAATGATCCCGGCGGATTTGATTTTTCGAATTTCCACCTGACGCACTCCCAATTTAATTCCCGAAATGATACTCATCCGGGAAACAAGCAAATTCCCTGCCAATGGAATAATGAAATACAAACCATTGTTATTCAAAGGATTAAAAAATAACTCCAATGGTGAGGGAATCTAAGGGGAAGCACATTTTTCCGCCTCAGGCTTCTTTTTTTCACTTTCGATCCGCATCACCCAATGCTTCAGAATCATCGAAAGATACCTGGGATACGCCCGCGTGTCCCGGAGCCAACCGTAATTCCGGGTCGAATAGACATAATTGCCACTCTTTCGTCGTCTCTGCAACAGACGCCGGTAGGCGGCTTCCGATTCTTCGCGCAGTTCCCTCAGGCCGATTTCGGAGGATTTCAAAAAGGCGGCGGCCAGGACGGCCGTGTAATACGTCACTTCGGGATAATCCTTGCCGCAGGCATACCGGCAATGACCGTCCGGATGCAATCCGGTCCGGAGGAATCCGATCGACCGGTGCAGGATGTTTTTCAGCGTTGCATCCGGATATGTCTGGTAGAAGGACGCCAGATCCAAAAACTGAAATGCGTTGTACTGATAGCACATGAAGTGGGTTCTGCCTTTCGCCCAGGGTACATCGAAGGAATAGGGCAATTCGCCGGAATCCAGCTGCGCCAGTTCGAGAAAACGGATCATGCCGTCCGCGTGTTCAAGGAAGGCCGGATCTCCGGCCGCCCCGGCCAGTTCGCCGAAGAATTCCAGTGTGAGCGTGGCGTTGTTCGGAACCAGATCCCTACCATGCCCCGCAAAGTAACGGATGCATCGCGTTCCCCGGTATTCCTCGAATCCCGTGTGCGTGATCAGAAACCTGTACCACCGGACCGCCCCGTCGAGCATCGCCGGATCGCCCGTCTCGCGGTACGTCGCCAGCAGACCCAACGCGGCATAATCGCCTTCGACCGTTGCGATGCGTCCCTTCCACCCAGGAAGCGCATACGTCCAGTAACCATCGGCGTGCTGTTGTTTGAGGATTTCCCCGGATGCGAGAATGGCTGTTTCACGGAAACGCGCCTCCCCGGTCAGATGAAACAGCGTCCAGTTGTTCCGGATCCAGTAACCCTGGCACTGCAGCATGTACCGGTCATCATTCCAGTTCACGAATGGAAGCATGCTTTTAAGGAAACGCCAGAGCACGCGGTTCCAGCGCACGCCCGGATCGGGTCCGATCAGGGACTTTCCGTTCCAGAAATGATTCCGCGAATATTCATACAAATCGATTGCGGTTTGCAGCGTCGATTCCATGTGGCTTGCCTCTCACGATCTGTTGATAGATACGGATGATTCTCCGGGCGACACGCCGGCTGTCCAGATGCCGGATACGCTTTCTGCCGTCCGTCCTCCCCCCCCACTTCAGAATCCATTCCAGCCTGTCCGCGATGACGAGTGGATCACGCGGCGAGATGAAACATCCCTCCGTCCCGGTGATGATTTCCCGGACATCTCCCACATCCATCGAGACGATGGGAAGATTCACGGCCATGGATTCCTTGATCACATTCGGGGATCCTTCCCACATCGAGGTCATCACCATGGCATCGGCCGCATTCATGTAATCCGGCACCGTTTCCTGGGGTTTTCCGTAGACAGGAATCAGTTCAACGTCGATTCCCCGGGCCCGGACGCATGCGACGGCCTCCCGGGCGAGGGCGAATCCCTTGCGCGTCCACTCGGCATTCGAGGGGAAAAGGATATATTTCCGGCCGGGAGAGAGTCCTGTTTTTTTCCGGGCCAGGATGCGGTCTTCCGGTTGGAACCGGTCGAAATCCACGCCGTTCGGGATAATGTGGACGTTGTCCTTGCGGGGTATCAGGGAACGTAATTCCGCAGATTTGACGATTACAGCATCCACCATATTGGAGAGGAAACGTCCGGCCAGAACAACCAGACGGCTGTAGGGCGTCTTGCCGCCTTGATCATCCGGATTTCCGAGCAGATCACTCCCGAGAAACGAGACCACGACAGGAAGCCGGATCTGCATGCGCGCGGCTACACCCGATGTGCCGTAATGGGCATGTATGAGGTCGTATCGGGACAAACATGAACGGCCCAGAATCTCGACTGATTTTTTTACAAACGCGAAACGGGTGTCGATGTTGTTGATATAAACGAGATCCGATTCGATCCCCTCGCGAATAAGCGAGTCGACCTGGGCTTTCACAAAACTGCCGCGGGCCGGAAACTGCGGGGTGGGATAGATGTTCGTCACGGTCAGAATACGCATACTCATCACCCGCCTGCCTGCCCCGTCTTCCGGACGACGATCACATCTCTCGGATATGTGTCCATCGCAAGAGGACGGGTCGTGAAGTAGCTCTGGATTGTCCGCCAGGTCATGAGGAACCGTTTCAGAAGGCTCGTCCCGATTTCATGCAGCCGGTTCCGTTTAAGCAACAAAAAGAGGATGACCAGTCCCACCCCCACAGCCAAAATCAGATGCCACAGACCTGACCAGACCGCGATTACGGTTGCGAGCAGGACGACAACAAACCCCGCAATGGTTGTCGTGATGAAAGACAAGCGTTCGAATAAGTATCGGGTGAAGAAACCTTCCGCCTGGCAATGGCGCAGGGTTCGCCCGAAGGTATACAAATGACCGTGATACCGTCGTAAAATTTCACGGACAGTCTCCCGGGATGGTCCGTAAGTCACGGCCATCGGTTCGAGGATACGGACCAGGGCATATCCCTGGCTGCGAATCCGTAACGCCAGTTCCCGTTCTTCGTCGACCTGTATATACGGATGAAACGAGCCGCTTTTGAGAAGCGCTTCACGCCGGTAGAGTGCGATTCCTCCCAGCGTCCTCGTTTCCTCGACCGGATTCCGTTGTCCGTAACGGTTGCGCCGGATTCGTTCGATGCGTCCTTCCGCGTCCAGCATGTTCTCATGCACGACGCCGGCCGTGCCGGCGATTTCGGGATGCGCTTTCAGAAAACGGATTCCGTTTGTCAGCCAATTCCGGAACAACACCGAATCGCCGTCGATGAAGAAAATGTAACGGCTTTCGGTATGAAGGAATCCCGTATAACGTCCCGCAGCCGCGGAAAGAAACCAATCGTCTTTCAGACGCAGAATATCGATCGGATAGGCGGACGCGATCCGGACGGATTGATCCGTGGAGGCGGAATCCACATAGACGATCTGTGTGTCCGGAACGGATTCACTTCCCTTCAGCACGGAAAGGATACATCGGGACAGATGCCGCGCCTCATTCCTTCCGATTATGATGATGGCTAATTCGCGCAATGAAGTCATCTCCTGTTGATTCCCAAATTCCTGAACGAACGAATCTCCCTGAAGGAAACACCGCCGAGCAAAACCAGGCCTGCGCCGTAGATCAGTATGCCGGAAAGAATCCTGAACCCCAGGGGAACAGGGCTTAAAAGGATCAATCCGGCGCCCATCAGAATCGCGGCGAGGAGAATCTTCCATGCAAGATGAAAGTAAGGGACCGGGAATAATATCCGGCGCACAGAATAGTCCTGCTGCAGGAAGAACACGGCGATGGACAGGAGCAGGGCGATCGCGGCGCCCAGACCGGACCAGACCCGGATCAGTACAAAATGCAAAATCAGGCTGAGCACCGTGCTGTTCACATTGACCCTGAGGTCGATTCTCTGGTTGCGGCTTGCGATCAGAAAAGTTGCCAGGACCAGGACAATACCGTAAAAAAGAAGCATCCACAGGGTGATCTGGAACAGAACCGCTGCATCTCCGAATTCAACACCGAAAACCGATTCCATGAGTGGCCTTGCGAGGAT
>DSAP01000019.1 GCA_011046415.1 bacterium
ACAAATTTCTTGATACCTTTCAGGTACTTCATAACGCCTCCTCGACTACGGTTATTAATTTAACTAATACCAATATACGGTATTTGTAGCGAGGAGGCTATATTTTTAATATAGGAACTTTCAAACAGCCCCAGCCCAGAACGAACGGCTTCGCGGGTCTCAAAACCGGTTGACAAACGGATGATTATTGTGTATATTTTCACGTTTGAAATGACCAGTGAATCATTCGGGAGGTTTAAAAGTGGCTCATAAAATCACGGAAGAATGCATCAGCTGCGGATCCTGCGCGGCCGAGTGCCCGGTTGAGGCGATCAGCGAGGGCGACGAAATTTATGTGATCGATCCGGATGTGTGCACCGATTGCGGCAACTGCGTCGAAGTCTGTCCGACCGAAGCCATTATCGGCCCATAATCTTCTCTGCGGCATCTGAAGATTCGAGGCAGGGTAAATGCGCTCTGCCTTTTTTAATTGTACGGGGATATGTTTTTATGGAAGCGTCCATTCAACGCGTGCTGACGATCGCCGGTTCGGATTCCGGCGGGGGCGCGGGCATCCAGGCCGATCTCAAGACGTTTTCCGCATTCGGCGTTTTCGGGATGTCGGTGGTCACGGCGGTCACGGCGCAGAATACGACCCGCGTGCACGGCGTGGAAGGACTCTCCCCTGAATTCGTGGCCCTTCAGTTCGAGGCTGTCCTTTCCGATATCGGGGTGGACGCGGTCAAGACCGGCATGCTCCTGAACGCCGAAATTGTCCGGGTCGTCGCCGACAAACTCAAAGAGAGCGGGATCCCCCACGTGGTCTGCGATCCCGTCATGGTGGCCAAGGGGGGAGACCGGCTTCTGGATGAAGACGCGGTGGCGATGATGCGGGAAAAACTGCTTCCCGCCGTCACTCTGGTCACGCCCAACATTCCCGAGGCGGAGTCGCTTTCGGGAATCCCCATCGATTCCGCCCGGGCGCTGAAGAAGGCGGCCGAGACGATTCACGCCCTCGGACCGGGGGCGGTCCTTGTCAAGGGCGGGCATCTGAAGGGGGATGCGGTGGACGTGCTTTTCGACGGGAACGAATTCGTCCGTTTCACGGACATCCGGATCGACTCCATCCGCACGCACGGGACGGGATGCACCTATTCGGCGGCCATCGCCGCGAATCTGGCGCGGGGGCTGCCGCTGAGAGAGGCCGTCCGGATTTCGAAGGCGTTCGTCACGGCGGCCATCCGCGAAGCGTATCCATTGGGAAAAGGCCACGGCCCCCTGAACCATTTCGTCCGTGTCGAGGGGATGTGATGATTACGACGGGTCACAATCAAATTGGGCAATGGGCAATAGGCGATGGTACAAGGTTCGGGTTTCTTGGTCCTTGGTGTTGAGCCCGGAACCGGTCATCCCATGCCGGTGGACAATGAACATGGATTTGAAATTAGAGATTCAAGACTCCGTAAAGAAGAAAATTCTCCTGCATGCGTGTTGCGCGCCGTGTCTCACGCATCCGTTTCGGATGCTTTTGGAACGGTTCGATGTGACGGCGTTTTTTTATAATCCGAATATCCATCCGGAGTCCGAATACCGGCTCAGGCGCGAGGAGGTCGAACGGCTTTCCCGTGAATGGGGATTCGAGGTGATCATCGGTCCCTATGATGCGGAGGCCTGGTTCGATGCGGTCCGGAGGCGCGGGGACGATCCCGAAGGCGGGGAACGCTGTGCCCTGTGTTACCGGTTCCGGCTGGAAAAAACTGCCGAAGCCGCACGGAAAAACGGAGCGGATCTGTTCACGACGACGCTGTCGATCAGTCCCCTCAAGAAGGCGACGGTCATCAACCGAATCGGACACGAAGCCGCCGCGGGTTCCGGTGTCGCCTTTTACGAGGCCGATTTCAAGAAAAAAGACGGATTCAAATCGAGCACCCGGATCAGCCGGGAAGAGAAACTCTACAGGCAAGATTATTGCGGCTGTGTGTTCAGCATGCGCGAACGCGAGAAACGGAGACGGCCCCGATGATCGAAGAATACGGTTTCGGAATGATTTCTTTTGAGGGGTATTCCTATGCCGACGACCTGATTGTGTTTCCCGATCAGATGATCGAAGGGTGGCGGCGGGAGGAAGGGCACAGGGTGTCCCTTGCCGACATCCGGAAAGCGCTTGAATCGCAGCCATATGACGTGCTCGTGATCGGCACCGGGAAATTCGGCCTGATGCACATCACTTCGGATTTCAAGGCCTACCTGGCGCAAAACAACATCTCCTATTTCGCCGAACCCACGGACAAGGCCATCGAAAGATACAATGCGTTGACCGGATCCGGTAAACGGGTGATCGCGGCGTTTCATCTCACGTGCTGACGCCGGTTTTCACCCGGACCTTTCGATCCTGTCCGTGATGTCTCCGGAATGGATATCCCCGTCGCGCCGCAGAGCTATCCCCAAAGGTGCCGGATGGGACATCCGAAGGACGCCTTCCGAGTAAAGACAGGATGTGGCTGTACCAATCCGTGTCGGTTTCATCGAAATAGAAATAATTGCTCTCGTACTCTTCCGCTTCCGCCCCCCGGTCATCGATGAACAAATAGGCCATGTCCTGCTCCTTTCCTGCTCTTTCCAGAAAGATATCAATGGCTTGTTAGGGAAAGATGAGGATTCGTTTCGAGATCGATGAGGACATGGCGGAGGGAGCCCGGGGGCGACCGGAAATCTCCGCCTTCCTCGACCATCCGGCCTCTGATCGCACATTGATAGATTTCTATTTGGAAGGGCTGAGCCCTCCCGGTGATACGTCCCGGGGCGGAACCCCAGGACGACCAAAGCCGATATGACAAACCCGTGCACCGCGGATTTTCCGCTTGACAATGCAAAAAAACTTCAGTATCATGGGTTCAGACATTTTTCCCCTTTAATGTGATCCGGCGAGGTCATGAAGGGGTTTGGACGGCTTCAGGAGCAAATCACCTCCCGGATCGATTTCGGGAGGTTTTTTTATGCCCGCATGTCTCTTCGGTGTTTTCCGACAGGGAACGGGGACGGATCCGCCGGTTGATCCCGTCACCGGCCGGGACGCATCGGCGCGGGGCGGATGACGGCCGGCCCCTGTTTTACGCCGGGATACCGCAGGAGCCGGAAAATCCAAAACTTTTATCCCGTTCAGATTTGTCTCCAGGGGATGAGAGGCATTCTTCAATCCGGGAAATCGTCATGAAAATCAAGAGTGAAATCATGGACGCGGCGGCGATCAAACGCACGCTGCTGAGGCTGACGCACGAAATCCTCGAAAAAAACAGGGGCGCGGAGAATCTGATCGTGGTGGGGATCCGGACCCGGGGGGACGTGCTGGCCTACCGCATCATCCAGCACATCGCGGAGATCGAGAAGAAAGAGGTGACGCTCGGCGTGCTCGACATCACGCTGTATCGCGATGATTTCGAGCGTCTGTACGAGATGCCCGAGGTCCGCGATTCCGATATCCCCTTCGACATCACGGGAAGGCACGTGATCCTCGTGGACGACGTGCTGTTCACCGGCCGCACGGTCCGCGCGGCGCTCGACGCCCTCATGGATCTGGGCCGACCAGCCCGGATCCAGCTCGCCGTGCTCATCGACCGGGGCCACCGCGAACTGCCCGTCAAGGCGGATTACGTCGGCAAGAACGTGCCCACCGCCCTGGAGGAACAGATCCGCGTCGAACTCGAAGAGATCGACGGCGCAGACCGCGTCTGCGTCGTCCAACGATAAACCGAATCCGGGAGCATTATGCAGCTGAACAGCCGTCACCTGCTGGGCCTCGAGGGCGTGACATGCGAGGAGATCACCCTGTTTCTCGATACGGCGGCCTCGTTCAAGAAGGTGCTGGAACGGCCGATCCCCAAAGTGCCGACGCTGCGCGGCAAGACGGTGGTGAACCTCTTTTTCGAACCGTCCACGCGCACGCGGATCTCCTTCGAACTGGCCGAGAAACGACTCTCGGCCGATTCCGTCAATTTCACCAGCGCCGGCTCCAGCGTCAAGAAGGGCGAAACCTTCAAGGACACGGCGCGGAACATCGAAGCCATGAAGATCGATACGGTGGTGGTCCGGCACGGGTCCGCGGGCGCGCCGCATTATCTGTCCCGCTGCGTCGACGCCTCCATCATCAACGCCGGAGACGGGGCGCACGAACATCCCACGCAGGCGCTGCTCGACATGATGACGATACGTGAACGGCTCAAATCCCTCGAGGGACTGAAGGTGGTGATCGTGGGCGACATCGAACACAGCCGGGTGGCGCGTTCCAACATCCACGGCCTGAAGACGATGGGGGCCGCGGTCGGCGTCTGCGGGCCTTCCACGCTGCTTCCCCGGGAGATCGAGAAGATGGGCGTGACGGTGTATCCCCACATCGAAGACGCTATGGCCGAGGCGGACGTGCTCAATGTGCTGCGCATCCAGCTCGAACGCCAGGAGAGGGGGCTGTTTCCCTCCGCACGGGAATACCGCATGCTCTTCGGGATCACGCGGGCCCGGGTCGAGGCGGCGGGGAGGCCGGTCACGATCCTGCATCCCGGGCCGATCAACCGGGGTGTCGAAATCGACAGCGACGTGGCGGACAGCGAGGCCTCTGTCATCCTCGAACAGGTGACCAACGGCGTGGCCGTGCGCATGGCGGTTCTGTATCTGCTCGCCGGCGGGCGCACGATCGCGGAAGGAGAAGACCATGCGTAAGAACCCCGAAACCATCCGGAAACTCCTGCTCCGGGGCGGCCGCATCCCCGATCCGGCGGGCGGCCCGGATACAACCGCGGACATCCTGATCGAGGGATCCCGGATCCGGAAAATCGGAAAGATCCGAACTCCGGAATCCGATGTCCGGGTTCTCGACTGCGCGGGCAAGGTCATCGCGCCCGGATTCTGCGATATGCACGTGCACCTGCGCGAGCCGGGCCAGGAAGACAAGGAGACGATCGAGACCGGATGCCGGGCGGCCATGGCCGGCGGATTCACGGCCGTCGCGTCGATGCCGAACACCCGTCCTCCGATCGACACCCGCAGCCAGGTCGAATTCGTCCGCGAGCGGGCGCAGGGGATGCTCACGGATGTGTATCCCATCGCCGCGATCACGAAGGGGCTGAAGGGCGGGGAGCTCACGGAGATGGGCGAACTGGCGGCGGCCGGCGCGGCGGGATTCTCGGACGACGGATTCCCGGTGTCGGATTCGGGCCGGTTCCGCCGGGCGCTGGAATACGCGAAGATGTTCGGCCGTCCCGTGATCGAGCACAGCGAGGACCGGTCGCTTTCCGAAGGCGGCCACATGAACGAGGGATTCGTCTCCACGCAGCTCGGCATCCGGGGCATCCCGCCGGTCGGAGAGACCGCGGCCGTGGCCCGGAACCTGCTCATCGCGGAATATGCGGACAGCCCGCTCCATATCGCGCATGTCTCCACGGCCGATTCCGTCCGGCTGATCCGCGAGGCGAAGGCCCGCGGCGTCCCGGTGACGGCCGAGACCTGTCCCCATTATCTCGTGCTCACGGACGAGGCGGTCAAGTCTTTCGATCCCAACCGGTACAAGATGAATCCGCCCCTGCGCACGGAGGCGGACCGGCTGGCCCTTCTCGAAGGGTTGAGGGACGGCACGATCGATGTGATCGCGACGGATCACGCCCCCCACACGGTGGACGACAAGGACTGCGAGTTCGATGTCGCGGCCTTCGGCGTGGTGGGGCTCGAGACGGCGCTCGGCGTGATTTTGACGCATCTGGTCCATGCAGGGATCCTGACGCCGGCGCAGATGATCGGGAAGATGTCCGTGAATCCCCGCAGGATCTTGCGGCTTGATCCGATCCGAATCGCGGAAGGGGAGGTAGCCGATCTCACGATCCTCGATCCCGACGTCGAGTGGACGGTCGATCCTAAACGGTTCGAGACGAAAGGGCGGAATACCCCGTTTGCGGGGGAGACACTGAAGGGCGGTCCCTTCGCGGTGGTGAACAAGGGGATGGTGTTTGTTAAGGATTAGGCGAGGGGAAGCCGGCAACAGGCAACAGACAGTTTACAGCAGGCGTTTTGAAGCAGGGCAGGAGACTAGCCCCAGATGTCCGTACCAGGTCATCGGCAAGGGGTCGGACATTGTCCCAGCCCCGCCGCCCGCCCCGGAGATGGCCCACGAAAAGCACGGGAAACACGGCAATATCC
>DSAP01000157.1 GCA_011046415.1 bacterium
CGTCCCCGTATCCCGCCTTCGCGAAGTAGGAAAAATAGGCGGTGCCGTGATCGAAATCCTTCTCCGCATCCCGGGCGTGTCCCAGGGCGAAACGCCATTGGGAATTCATCCGAATCCGTTCCCTCCCCTCCGGGACCGGGTGCGGCGCCTTTTCCCGTGCGAAGCCCTGCACGGAGATGAGGAGGGCAATCAGGATCCAGAATTGTTTTTTCATGGGTCGCTCCTGGCCATTAACCGCTGTTCCCGGGTTCCGGCACGGGAAATTCATGTCCGGTGATGGAATGGTGTAAAGTATGAAATTGTCCGGATGAAATCAATGCCATTCGTCGGCGGGAAAGGATTCGAAAGGGGGAAAATCAGGCTGTATCCGAAGGCACCCGATCCCCCGATCGGAATGGACTCCGGACACAGCCGCGTTGCTCCGGTTTATTGGATCAGATACGGCTCCGGATCGACCGCTTCGCCGTCCAGGCGGACTTCGAAATGCAGATGCGGCCCGGTGGAGAGGCCGGATTCTCCCACCTGTCCGATCGGCGTGCCCTGAACGACCCTTGCCCCCTCCCCGATCAGGACGGAATCGAGCTGCGCATACAGCGTCTCAAATCCGCCGGCGTGTCGGACGACAATCAGTTTTCCATATCCGTCGTGATCATAGTCCCTGGATTTCGCGACCCGAACCGTGCCGTCCGCGGCGGCCCATACCGGCGTCCCCTTTTTCGCCGGGATGTCCACGCCCCTGTGGAGGACCATTTTTTTCGTGATCGGATGGCGGCGTTCCCCGTAGCCGGAGGCGATCCGCCCGCCCGGGACAGGCAGAATCAGTCGCGGAAGGGCGTTTTCGGAATGTGCCGCTTCGGTTTGCATGGATGTGGAAGGGGACTTTTCCGTGCCCGGTGTTTCCGCGGCCATCGGGAGGACGAACAGCGCCAGCCCGGCCAGAAGGACGATCGGCCCGGTTTTGTGTGTGTACCGCATGGAATGCGCTCCTTTCATGTGTTCGAATCGGGTGATGAGTTTGTGCCGTCCGTTCGCGAACGACGGCATGAGCGCAACGCAATCGGGCCCGAAAGGTTGCTTCTTGAGGAGGCCGAGCAGGCTGCGTCCGTACCGCGCGGGGCTGATCTGTCCCTGCGCCAGGACGAGAGCGTCTCAGGCGCATTCCCGTGCGAGTCCGAGCCGGCTTCCGGCCATCCAGACAAGGGGGTGAAAAAAATATCCGATCTGAAGGAAATTCTGCAGGGTAATCCACAGGGCATCCCGGCGTTTGACATGCGCCAGTTCATGCGCGATCACGCATTCCAATTCGGATCTCCGGACGGATTGCATCACGCTTTCCGGAATCAGGATCACCGGACGGATCACTCCCAGGGTGAAGGGCGAAACGTCGCCGTGTCCGGTCATCAGCCGGACAGGACGGCGGATTCCGAAATGTGCACGCCAGGTTTCGAGACAGGACAATGCCTCCTCCGTCTCGAGCGGGACGGCCCGGCTGAGGATGCGGCGGTACCGGGAAATCTGTTTCGAATAGAGGGCGGAAAAGATAATCAGACCGGAGATCCAAAAAAAGAACAGGACGGAATCGGCTGTGGCGGTTTCGGGGACGGGGACGTCCTCTGTACCGTAGACGGCGGGGACACGGGTTTCCGGTCCGGCCGGGATGGAACCCCCGAAGGATTCTGTTTTCAGGGGCGGGATCAGGCGGGAAATCAGGCTCCGGCCGCTGAAGGGATGCGACCAGTCCGTCGGCAGGATGAGCCGGATGAAGACGAGCATCCAGAGACCGGTCCGGAAACGGGGGGAACGGAACCGGATCAACCGGGAAACCGTCGCAACGACACCGAACAGGATCGAGGCATAGAGCGCCTCCCTGAGGAGGAAGGGAACCACGCATCCGCCGATCCGATGGAAAACGAGGAACAGGATTTCAGCCATCGGAGGGGTCTCCCTCTTCTTCGAGCAGCCGTTCCAGTTCCCGGATTTCCTCCGGTGTCAGGGCCTGGCTCTGCGTGAACATGGCCACCACCTCCCGTGAGTCGAGTTCCAGGACGCGGTCGGAAAAGAAGCGGATCAGTTTGACGAGTCCCGCCGGGCGGGAAACGAGGGGTTCGTACAAGAATACCCCGTGAAACTCGCCGCGGTCCAGAAGCCCCTTCCGGACCATCCGGTCCATCATGGTCTTGGTGGTCGTATACGCCCATCCCGAAGTCTCATGGAGCCGGTCATGCAATTCACGGACGGTCTGACGGCCTTCCTTCCACAGAATCCTGAGTATGTCGTATTCCGCCTTGGACAAATCGGGAATTCTTTTCATACTGAATTCTTCCCTCATTTTGGTACGACGTAGCTATTTTGTTAATTTGTAGTAGCTCGACTACAATATAATTCTTTTCCTCAATTTGTCAAGCATTTTTTTAATTCTTCACTTCTTTTCAATTCCATAATAACGCTTGACATTAATATCTGGATGTGTTATCATTTTCAGTATGTCCCCGCAATTCCGGACAAATCTTTTGTGGAAAAGTCTGAACACCGGAAAGGATCTTATTATGAAAATATCCGTGTTATTCACCCGGCTCTTCTCTCTCATCCTGCTTTTTCTCCTGTCCGGGTGTGCCGGCAGACAGGAGCAGGTGACACTGACGGTCTCTTCTGTTTCTGAAATCGAACAGCCCGTCGAACTTCCACCGGGAACCATTGCCGCACCCGGAATCCGGTGGGTGACGGAAGACAGTGTTGTTTTCCAGAAAACTCCCGCTATGTTTTTCTCCTCCACGGAGGAGGAGACCTATTGCGCGATTTTACCCGAGTCCTACACAGCAGAGAAAAAACCTCTCAGCGCAGTGCAGGCAAGCTCTCCCTTCACATGGGAAGAAGCGGATGGAAGGCTGATACTGAAAGAAGATGGCAATCCAATCTTTGCCTACAATTTCGGCATGCAGCTTGCGGAGAATGTACCCAAACGCTACAAACGGTCTTCTTATGTACATCCGGTGTATGATGCAAACGGGCATGTGATGACCGACGATTTCCCCGGTGATCATTTTCATCATCGCGGACTCTCCTGGATGTGGCCCAGGGTCTTTGTCAATGACAAGCGCTATGATCTGTGGCACATCTATGGACCGCGGAATGAATACGAAGGCATCCACCAGGTTTTTGATAAATGGACGCGGAGAGAGACCGGGCCGGTATGTATGCTGCTGGGCGTCCGGAATCACTGGAAGCTGGACAACAGACAAAATGTAATGGATGAAGATGTCCTGATGCGCGTTTTCAGAAAAACACAATACGGCCGTGCCGTGGATGTGAAACTGACCTGGACAGCCAGACAACAGATTAAAATCTCCGGCGAGGACAAAAAGGGGTACGGCGGATTCAACCTGCGTTTCGCGAAAAGGCAGGATACAAGAATCACCTCCCAGTCGGGTCACGAGGATTCGGACAGCGATCTCAGGCGGTATGCCTGGGCGGATTTTTCGGCACGGTTTGAAGACAGCAAGGAATACTCGGGAATTGCGATTTTCCAGCATCCATACAATCCCGACTTCCCCGCCGGATGGTGCCTGCGCTATTACGGTTTCCTGGGTGTGGCATGGCCTGGAACCGAAGTCGTTACGCTCGAGCCGGGGGAAAGCCTGACTCTGGGCTTCCGCCTGTGGATTCATGAGGGCGATGCAGACGCGGGACGGGTGGAGGAGGCGTATCAGGTGTATCAACGTCAACTCATGCTGGATGAATAGAAGAGGACCAACCCATGAAAACAACCAGCAAGCAAACGTCGCGCCGGTCTTTTCTGAAACACTCCATCGGAGCAGGTGCGGCCATCGCCTTTCCCTCCATCGTGCCCGCCTCGGTTTTCGGCGCAGGAGCACCCTCAAATCGTATTGCTGTCGGGGCCATCGGCGTTGGACGGATTTCGCGGGGCCATGATATGCCGGAGACCCTGGGTCATCCGCAGGCGGATATACTCGCTGTCTGTGATGTCGATTCGAAACGTGCCCGGGAGGGAAAGGAATGGGTCGAAAAGTACTATCGTGAAAAAAGAGATAAATCCATGCGTGGCATCAGGGTGTATGAAGATTTCAGGGATTTGCTTGCCCATGCCGAACTCGATGCCGTGATCATCAGTACGCCTGACCACTGGCACGCCGTTCCGGCCATTGCCGCAGCGAATGCGGGGAAAGACATTTTTTTACAAAAACCGGCGTCCCTGACCATCGCCGAAGGTCGTGCACTGAGTGATACCATTCACAGGACCGGACGTATTCTGCAGATCGGCAGCCAGCAGCGTTCCGTGACGCCCTGGCCTCAGTTCAGGCGTGCCTGTGAACTGGTGCGTAACGGACGACTCGGCCGGATCCAGTCCATTGAAATCGGCTTGCCCGGAGATCCCTCCGGCGATGAAGAACCGGAAATGCCCGTTCCGGAAAATCTGAACTACGATTTCTGGCTGGGTTCCACTCCGGAGGTTTATTACACGGAGAAGCGGGTCCATCCGCAGCAGGATTATTCCCGTCCCGGATGGCTGCGTTGCGAGCAGTTCGGTGCGGGGATGATTACCGGGTGGGGCGCTCATCATTTCGACACGGCCCACTGGGGCATGGGCACGGAATATACGGGACCCATCGAAGTCAAAGCCACGGCAGAATTCCCGGAATCCGGCCTCTGGGATGTGCATGGCGATTTTCAGGTTGAAGCCAAATACG
This sequence comes from bacterium, assembly GCA_011046415.1. Taxonomy (GTDB): domain Bacteria; phylum Zhuqueibacterota; class QNDG01; order QNDG01; family JABMRT01; genus DSAP01. The sequence goes on from DSAP01000157.1 coordinate 4,707, forward strand.
CGAACGGGGTGACGCTGCATGCCAGCGGAGCCTATCCCAACGGGGTCAAATTCATCGGCACGGAAGGCTGGATTTTCGTCTCACGCGGGGATACCGGTGTTACGGCCAGCGATCCGGTTTCGAAAACAGAAAATACGGAAGCGCTTCATGCGAGCGATCCCAGGATCCTCCGATCCGAAATCGGTCCTGATGAAATCCGTTTATATGAGAGTCCCGAACAGCATATCGACTGGATCGACTGCATCAGGACGCGCAGGCAACCCGTGGCGCCTATCGAGGTCGGACATCGTTCCTGTTCTGCCTGCCTTGTTGCGCATATTGCGATGAAGCTGAACCGCACGCTGTACTGGGATCCGGTGGCTGAACGCTTCAAAAATGATGACGAAGCCAACCGCATGGTTTCCCGGCCCATGCGTCTTCCGTGGCGGATTTGATCGGCGTATAAAACTCCCGCGAGTCGGGTTCCGGGACGCGGACGGAAAAGAAGCGGATCCGTTTGTCGGTTCCCACCGGGCTTGAAATGAGGGACGAATCCCCCGTGAAACTCGCCGCGGCCCGGAAACCCCTCCCGGACCATCCGGTCCATCAGGGTCGTGGATCATTTTTCACAGGATAGGGCGCCTCCTGCCCCCTCTGATCGTCATTTCCTCCTTGTTTTCCGTGTACGCATCCATTAACTTGACGGATGATGAATGCACACATCGCGATCGTGGGCGGGGGCGCGTCCGGGCTCATGGCCGCGGCGGCGGCCGCGGAATCAGGCGCACGGGTTCTCCTTCTGGAACGGATGGACCGCGTCGGCAAGAAACTCCTCGCCACGGGAAACGGCCGGTGCAATCTGACCCATGTCCGCCTCGCTCCGGAAAACTATCACGGCGCACCGGCGGAGTTCATCCGCGCGGTGCTGGATCAATGTCCGCTCAACCGGACACTCGACCTCTTCGAGAAAATGGGGCTCTCCTGGCGCATCGAGGCAGATTCCGGACGAATCTATCCCCGCTCCGCTCAGGCTTCGAGCGTGCTGGACGTGCTCCGGCGCGCCTGCGCGCGTCTCGGCGTCACGGAGATCTGCGGCACCGGAATCACCCGGATCGAACGCGATTCGGAAGGTTTCACCCTGAAAGGGAAGGACGGAAGCGCACTGACCGCACAGAAAGTCATCCTCGCGACAGGCGGCCGGGCCGCGCCGGGTCTGGGTTCCAACGGATCCGGATACGAACTCGCCCGTCAGGCGGGGCACCGCATCGTCCCGCCCTTCCC
>DSAP01000163.1 GCA_011046415.1 bacterium
AACTTTTATCATCTCGGAGAATTCGGTTTTCGAAAGGCGCTTCAGTATTACGCTTACCGGCTCACTCTGGACACCACCTTCTCTCAACCGCTCGAAAAGGCGGCCTTTTTCGAGCGGGCCGGCCACTGCGCCGCGCTGACCGGAGAACATGAAACGGCTGAACGCTACCTGATCGAGGCCATCGACGCGTATCGCCGGGTCGGCCATACGGAAGCAACATATGACAACGAAAAAATGCTCGCATTCCAATATCAGCTCTCCGGCCGGTATGAAGACGCCTTCCCGGTCTATGAGAAGCTGGCCGTCGAGGATGAACGCCGGGGACGCATCCTGGATGCGGGGCGTAATTACAGAAATGTCGCCTATAATTTCTATCTTTTGGACGAACCCGAAGACGCGGTCACCTACGCCGGGAAAGCCGAGAAAATCCTGCGCATACAGAAATTACCCAAAGGACCGCCCCCCAAAAGTTTTCTGCGCCTCGAGATCCTCGGTTTTTCCATCCCGATCTGGAGTATGGAAGAAATCGGCGGCGCTTCCGCCGAGGGCTTCACCCTGGCCGAAGAAGCGGCCCTGGTTTACGGCATTTTGAGCCAAAGCCATGAAAAGCTCGGGGATTATGACACCGCACTGCATTATGAAACGGAGCGGCTGAATCTCTTCAAAAACCGGAGAGACCGGCTGGCCCAGCGCATGGCCCTGAGCCGGATCGGGAATCTGTATTACCTGAAAGGCGAACATCAAACAGCCTGGGAAACTCTCGAGGCGGCGCGGGTGCAGTGCCTAAACAGGAAAGATGGGGTAGGACACCGCTTCAACGTGATCAATCTGGCACAGGTCGCGCTCGCGGCCTCGATCGAAACCGGGGACACCTCGCTCATTGCGCCGGCTCGGGTCCTGGTCAGAAAAGAGCTCGCGCTGATGGAGCAGGATCCCATACCGGACCGGTCACGGCAAACCTCTCTCCTGACGCTGCTCGGCGTGCTCCGCATGCCGCTCCGCCGGGAAACCTGTCCTGCGCCGGACAGCATTGAGACCAGTCTGGCGGATGCGTTGAAACGGCTGGAAGATCTGGAGGCGGCGCGGGCGACGTTTTCAGAGGCCTTCGGACTGGCGCGGGAGGAAAGAGACCGCCTGAGTCAGGGCATCCTTCAGAAAAACATGGGACGGATTGCCGCCGAAGCCGGCGATGAAGCGGACGCGCTGCAATACCACGCCGACAGCTTCAGCCAGCTCGAACGGCTGGGAGAAGCGGCCCTCTTGTGGCGGGTCAAATACGGCCAGGCACGGATGATCGGGCAGATGACGCCGCAGGCGCGGCAAATGCGCGGCATACAGGCCGATCCGGCCGATCTGTATCTTGAGAGTCTCGCGGATCTCGAAGCCCTGCCCGTCCGGGAAAGCGAAACCCATCCGAATCTCGCAGACCAGGAAGACCGGGTGCATCTCTATCTGGACGCGGCATACTTCTTTGCGCGACACGGAAACCCGGAAGAGGCGCTCGCGATTCTCGAACGCGGTCGGCAGAAACGGGTCGCGGATTTTCTGGCCAGACGGCCGCCCAACCTCAAACGCGACCGGCATAAGTTATCCTGGGGCAACCTGAGATTCGTCCGTTCCCGGGTCTTCGAGGTGCGCCGGAGGCTCCTCGACGAACAAACGCATCTCAACCGGCGTCCCGTCCTGGCCGAACTGAAACGGGAGCTGGACAATTATCAGGACGAATACCGCCAGATCCTCGAAGACATCCGCCGGGAAGACGCGGTCCTTGCCTATCTCTCCGGCGCCCATAACGTCGATGTGTCCGCCATTCAGGACCGTCTCACCGAAGAGACCGGAGCGATCCTGTATGCGTTACACCCCGAAGCGCTCCTGATGTTTGCGGTGGACCGGGACACAGTCCTGTTCCGTTCCGCGGGAATCGGACAGGATGCCGTGTCGAAACTGGTGTCCGGATTTGAGTCCGCCGTCGAGCAGGACAGCCTGACCCGGCTGTTCAGCGAATATCTGCACGGGATCCTGATCGCGCCCTTCGCCGGTTTTCTTCAGGAAAAAACGCGGCTTTTGATCGTCCCCGACGGCCCGTTGTGGCGGGTGCCATTCTGTGCGTTATCCGACGGGCGGGAGTTTCTTGTGGACCGGATGAATCTCTTTCATGCGCCGAGCCTGACGGCATACCGGTTGGCCCACACGCGGAAGCGCATCAATTATCAACGCGGCGCCCTGATCGGGGGTCCGGCCGATCCGTCCGTGCCGGGGCGCCTGTCCGCGCCGTTTGACTCCACGCTTTCACTTTTTCAGGACGCGTTATCGGGCAGCGCGATCCGCGCTTCCGCTCATGAGTCCGATTACATCCTGTTCCGCGGCCACCTGACTTCGGAACGAAACAATCCCCACCGTTCGTCGATCACGCTCTATCCCGGGCCGGAAAGACTCCTTCTCGCGGATCATTTTGCCTGGGATCTGAGGGCCAGCCTGATCGCCTATGACGATTTCGGATCCGGTGCGCCGCTATCCGGCCGCGACATCGAACTCTGGACTCTCGCCCTGCTCTATGCCGGCACGCCCTCGGTGATCCTCAACGACGCAGGCGAATCACCCGCCCCCCCCGGACTCGCCTCTTTTTTTGAAGCGGGGAGCGAATCCGACTTCGCGGAGGCCCTCGCGGAGACGCAGATCCGGTTGCGCGAGGCCCGTCCGTCCCTGAATCACTGGAGCGGGATGAAGCTTATCGGATTCGAAGGCATGGATTCCGATGCACGCATGCGTTTCGCCAGGGCGAACCTGGTCGAGACGGTTCTCAAGGGACGCGCCTACGGTCAGTCCGGAGAATTTTCCGATGCGCTCGGAGAGTATGAGAAGGCCCTGGACATGGCCGGCGCCATCGGCGATACGCTCAGCCGTTCCCGCCTCGTCTCGGAAATCATCGCAACGGCCATGCGGGGGGAACTCTGGGACAGTGCGATCCGGTATCAAAAGCAGCAGATTGCCGCATCGAGAAAAGAATCCGACACGGCCGGTGTGATGCGGGGACTGAACAACCTGGTCGTATTTTATCTGAGGGATGGAAAGCCCGCACAAGCCGCCGAGATCAAGCGGGGACTGATCCGGTATTACGAGCAAGCCGGGGACGATGCCCGGCGGATCAAAGCCTATGAAGACATCGGTTTCATTTATGCCCAGGCGGGTGATTATGTGGAAGCGGCTTCATGGGCCCAAAAGGCGGTGGATTTCGGCCGGTCTCAGGCCGATCCTGCGGGAGAGGCGCGCGCCCTGATCCGTTTCGGCCGATTCACGCTCGAGGCGGAACGGTTCTGGAAATCCAGGGAAGCGCTCGAGAGAGCCCTGTCTCTGATCGGCGCGATCGGGGATGCGGATGTTCTGTCTCCGGAACTGCGACACGAAGCCGCCTCCGCCCGTCAGCTTCTGGGTCTGGTCTTCGAGCGCATGGACCTGTATGAAGAATCCCTGACCGCCCAGAACCAGGCCATCGAAGCCTTCAGGTCATTGAATCAAACCGGGCAGGTCGCACTCGGATATCAATATCTGGCGAATCTGTATTGGAAGATGGGGGATTACCGGCAGGCGATGACGCATCAGAGGCGTGCGCTCAATACGTTTCAGTCCGCAGACAGCCGGAAAGAACTGGCCATGGCGTACAGTACCCAGGGGCTCATCCAGATGAGCCTCGGCGACCTGACCGCGGCGCTGGAATCGCAGCAGCGGGCGCTCGGCCTGGCCGAACAGGCCGGGAGCCCGGCAGACCGGTCCGCCATCCTGAAAAACATGGGACTGATCTCCATTCAGGCGCAACGGCCGGGACAGGCGTATGAGTATTTCCGCCGCGCTACGGCGATCGACAGCATGCACAACATCCCCCGTGGACTCGCCTATGATTACCGCAATCTCGGCCAGCTCCTCATCCAGATGAACGCCATTTCCCGGGGGACGGATTATCTTTCCAGGGCGCTGGACCTTTCGAAACGGCTCTCGGACATCCGGAACATCGTCCAGAGTTTTTACGGGCTGGCCGAGGCGGCGCTCATGACCGGGAATCCCGGAAAAGCGGCGCAGCTTTGTGATTCGGCCCTCGTGTATGCGAACCGGATTATCGCGCCGGAAATCACATGGCGTGTCTACCGGAGACGCGGGCGGGCGCATGCCGGCCTGAAACAGGCCGAGCGTGCGTATTCGGATTATGCCGAAGCCGTCCGTATCGTGGAGGCGATGCGTGCGGAACTCAGGGTCGACGCGTTCAAGGAGGGTTTTCTCGACACCAAAATGGACCTGTATGTGGATATGATCCGGCATCTCCTCCTGACCGGCCGTCCCCGCGATGCATTCGATTTTGTGGAACGCGCCAAATCACGCACTTTCCTCGACATGCTGGCCAATCAAAGGCTGGTGTTCTCACCCGCGGACGGAACGCTGCTCACCAGGGAGCGGGAAGCCAGGACGCGTGTCCAGGAGGCAGAGACCCGCCTCATGGCGCTTCAGGATGTGACGGACGGCGATGCCGCCGCGTGGGACCGGCGGCAACAACTCGAGGCGGCCCTGCATGAAGCCCGCCAGGCATATCAATCCGTGCTGGTGGATATCCAGTCCGCCAATCCGCAGCTGACCTCGTTCGTGAGTGTGGATCCCATGCCGCTGACCGAGATCCAGCGGCTCCTTCCCGACAGCACGGCCTTGCTGGAGTTTTTCGTCTCACCCGATGCGGTCTTCATGTGGATGGTAACGCCCACAGGCGTTTCGGTCCGGGTGCGCGAGATCTCCGGGGACCGGCTGTCGACCCTGATCCGGACGATGCGTGAGGCCATCGAATCGAATCTGTCTTCGGACACGGAAAGCCGGGAATTGTATCAGGCCCTGATTCAGCCGGTGGAAAACGACCTGACCCGCGCCCGTCATGTGGTGATCGTCCCCCACGGCATCCTGCACTACCTGCCCTTCGCGGCACTCCAGGACGCACAAAGACGCGTCCTTCTCGAGAAATTTTCCCTGTCGCTCGCGCCCAGTGCCACGGTCCTGGGGCATTGCATGAGAAAAGGCGGCGACCACAGGCTCGCAGACCCGGCGATCCCGGTTCTGGCCATCAGCAATCCCAACCAGGGACACGTGCGTTATGATCTCCCTTTCGCCGAGAGGGAGGTGATCGCCCTCCGGCGCGAATATGGTCGGGTGACCGTTTTCACGGGAAGCGAAGCCACCGAAAAAGCGGTACGCGACCGGGCGGACGGAAAGCGGATCCTCCACTTCGCCTGCCACGCGACCTATGAACCGGATGCGCCGCTGTTTTCCGCGCTCCTACTCAACGCGGCGGGACAATTCGAGGACGGCCGTCTCGAGGCCCAGGAAATCTTCGGCCTGAATCTGGACTGTGATCTCGTCATGCTGAGCGCATGCGAGACCGGGCTGGCCCAGATCACCCGGGGCGACGAAATCATCGGACTCGCGCGGAGCTTCATCTTCGCCGGCGCACCGTCCATCGTCACCAGCCTCTGGAAAGTGGACGACCTGGCCACGGCCGTGATGGTGAAACGGTTCTACCGGTATTTGCGTGCGGGCCTGTCCCGGGCCGAGGCGCTCAGACAGGCGCAGCTTCTGGTGCGGGAGTCCGTGAATGATCATCCGTCCGCCTGGGCGGCGTTCGGGCTGACCGGAGATTTTCGATAGACGATGACCGGATTGTGAGGAGGTTATGATGACACTCAAAACAGACGCGCTTCGAAGGATCCTGAAATCATTCCCCGCCCTCCTGTATATCGCAGGGGGGGCCTTCCCGCCCTATTGCCGGCTCAGATCACGGATGAAAGAGGGATCGTGGCCGAAGGGGCCGAACTGATCCGGCTCGGCGGCGGATACCGGTTCACCGAAGGCCCGGCCGCGGACCGGGAAGGGAATGTCTATTTCACCGATC
>DSAP01000143.1 GCA_011046415.1 bacterium
AGATTACTTATAACCGGAATCGCAAACATTCATATTTAGGTAATAAATCTCCGGTTCAATTTACAGCCATGAAGATGGCGGCTTGAACTTAACTGTGTGTCCATTTTTTTGTTGCAATTCCAGGGTGGCATCCGGACCGGACGGTCCCGCCCGTCGAAAAGATCTTGACATCAACCCTTTCTTTGAATAATTTTAATAATCCGGGATATGAATATCCCGCGAACCACGACAATCAGGAAACTTAAAACAAGGACCATCATGCCCGGATTCGAAGGACCACAGACCACGACACAAACCGGGACGGTCCGTCTGATGCTGAGCCGCCGCGCGCGGCGCATCCGGAAAGCCGGATCTTTCGCGGGGAAGACGTTGCTCATGCTGATCACCTCCCTGTCGATCATCGCGGTTTTCTTCATTTTTTACTTCATCGCCAAAGATGCCATTCCTTTTTTTCAGTCGCAGGGCATTCGCGAGTTTTTTACCAGTACGCGTTGGTATCCCTCTGCGGCCAGTCCGGAATTCGGGGTGCTGGCCATTTTGGTGGGAAGCGGCCTGGTCACGCTCGGGGCGGTTTTGGTCTCGGTTCCGCTGGGGATTTCGGCTGCGGTTTGTATGAGTGATGTCCTCTCCTTTCAGATTAGACAACTCGTTAAACCCGTGATCGAGGTGTTGGCGGCCATTCCTTCGGTCGCATACGGATTTTTTGCGCTGGTGGTCTTTGCGCCAGCCCTTCAGGACAACGGCAACCTGCTCCTGTCCATCGCGGCCTGGATGATCCTTACACCCCTGATGCTGATCGGTACGGTGATCCTGGCCGATCTGCTCAAGAACCGGTTTTTCCCGCAGCGTGCGGAGGCGTTTCGGATTCTCCTGTATTGTATTATGGGCATCGGTTGCGCCGGGTTGATGATGATCGTGCAACGCTTCATATTCGGCCTCGTCATCGGAAGCGGGACTAACGCCCTGAATGTGTCCATCATCCTCGGCATCATGGCACTGCCGACCATCATCAGTGTGTCTGAAGACGCGCTGCAGGCCTGCGGAAGGGAACTCCGGGAAGGCAGCTATGCGCTCGGGGCGACACGGGCCGAGACGATCGTCAAGACCGTCATCCCTGCGTCGGTCAGCGGGATTCTCGCGGCTGTGATTCTGGGCGTCATGCGGGCTTTCGGAGAGACCATGGTCGTCTGGATGGCTTCGGGCAATTCGGCCCAGATTCCTTCCCCGATCTTTAACTTTCTCTCTCCGGTCCGGACCCTGACCGCGACCATTGCGGGCGATATGGGTGAGGCAGACCATGTCACGGGGTCGGCCCGGTATCATGTTCTTTTTGCCATGGCGCTTTGTCTTCTGTTCTTTTCGTTCGCGGCCAATACCCTGTCTGAATGGGTCGTCCGGATTCAGCACAAGAGACTCGGCAAGTCATAAGCGATGTGCATATGAGACGTTCAACGAGAAAACTGCTCGACAGATCCTTTACAGCCTATGGTTTCTTTTCCATCGGCCTGATGGCTGCGGCGCTTTTGATTATCCTGGTTCCCGTCTTTGCCCGGGGGATCGGCGCATTCATATTCACCGAGACGGTCGAAAACCGGCGTCTGAACTTGGAGAAATTCAACCGGGGAAACCCGGAAAAGATCATGCGGGAAATCGAACGGTCTCAAGAGTTCAGGCGGCCGATTTATGAACGGATCGCCCGTTTCGAGGAAGAAATCCGGCATATGGATCCGCAGGCCCGTCGTGAATACCGGAGAGCCCTCACGGACCTGAAACGCGCACTGAGTCATTTGCTGGGGCCGGTTCCCGGTGAGCCTACACCCGTGCTCTGGAGGCTTCAGTACGGACAGACCCGCTGGGACCGGGCAAAAATCAAACTTCACGAGGTTCTTTTCATTCAGGAATGGGATTATTCCGATCCGGACCGGATGGGCGTGAAGGTATACCGGAGGCGGAGTGAAGAATTCGCGGGGACTTCGCTGTATGATCTTTTCGACGATCTGGAGAAAAATGTCCGCGATATTCTGCAGCCGCGTCTGACCATATACTGGCGATTTCTGTTTGACCGATCCTTCGACGCCCATTTTTTCGGAGGCATCTGGCCTGAGATTCTCGGAACCTTTTATCTCGCCCTCGGCGCGATGGTGTTTGCGATTCCTCTCGGCATCATCGCGGCCATCTATCTGACCGAATATGCCAGGCAGGATCTTTTCACGAGCCTGTTGCGTTCGAGTATCAGCACACTCGCGGGCGTTCCGAGTATCGTATTCGGACTGTTCGGACTGGCCTTTTTTATCAATACCATCGGGGTTTCACAATCCAAAAGCGTACTCGCGGGGTCACTGACTCTGGCGCTTCTGATCCTTCCGACCGTGATCCGGGCATCGGAAGAGGCGATCCGGGCCGTGCCGCAGACCTATAAAGAAGCCGCATTGAGTCTGGGGGCGGGGAAATGGTTCACGGTCATGACCGTGCTTCTTCCTGCGGCATTGCCCGGTATTCTGACGGGTATCGTCATCAGCATGGGACGGGCGGTCGGGGAGACCGCTCCGATCATCTTCACCGCCGCGGTCAGCGTCGGCAGGCCTCTCAAATTATGGCAGACCTTCTCTCAGCCCACGCCGGCGCTTCCCTGGAACATCTACAATCTGAGTACGGAACACGAGGCGGTCGACGAAATCCGGCATGTGCAGTACGGCATGGTGCTGACCCTGGTGTCTCTGGTTCTGGTCCTCAATCTGGCCGCCATCATTCTACGCGCACGTGTTTCCCGAAAGCTGAAAGGATAGGTCATGTCTCTTTCTGTGTCTCCTGTATATCTCGGCAGGGAGAAACCCGATTCCGGGGAGCAGGCCGAGCGCCTCAGCACCTCCGGGGTCCCGGACGCCCCGGAGACGGGAACGAACCGGGATCATCTTATTACCGAAGCGTTTTCTGTTTTCTACGGAGCGAACGAAGCCGTCAGGAAGGTATCGATGACCATCCGGGCCGGACATGTCACGGCCATCATCGGGCCGTCCGGGTGCGGAAAGAGCACGTTTTTACGGGCGATCAACCGGATGAACGACCTGATCCCCAGCTGTTATACGAAGGGCCGGATGGTTTTTGATGAGTGTGACATCTATTCACCTCAGATCGATGTGGTCTATCTTCGTAAACGGATCGGGATGGTTTTTCAGAAGCCGAATCCGTTTCCGAAAACCATTTTCGACAATGTCGCGTACGGACCGCGCCTGCACGGCATCAAAAACCGGGGACAACTGGTCGAACTGGTCGAGAAATGTCTCAGGCAGGCCATACTCTGGGATGAAGTGAAAGACCGTCTGGATGAAAACGCACTCGGGTTGTCCGGCGGTCAGCAGCAGCGGTTGTGTCTGGCGCGCGCGCTGGCGGTGAATCCCGAGATTCTGCTGATGGACGAACCGACATCCGCCCTCGATCCGCGGGCCACGACACACATCGAAGACCTAATCGCCACCCTGAAGGGGGACTATACCATCCTCATCGTAACCCACAACATGCAGCAGGCCGCACGGGTTTCGGATCACACCGCGTTCTTTTACGAGGGCGATCTGATCGAGATGGGCGACACCAAAGACCTTTTCACCAATCCCGTCGAGCAGAAGACGGAAGAATATATCACCGGCCGTTTCGGATGACCGGTCCTCCTACTTCTCTCCAGCCAGCGCTTCGGCGATATTGATGCCGTGATCCTTGATACGCCGGTATCCGTTCAGCATGTCGAGGAAAATCAGGCTGAGAAGCGGTGAGGTTTGTTTTCTCTCGAGGCGATCGAGATGATTCGTCCGGATATCCTTGGCAAGATGCGTGATTTGGGAGCCCTGGGTCTTGATCTTCGTGACGGCATCCAGGTTCCTGGATCTCAACGCCCCGTCTAGCATCAGCAGGAAAGAGTTGACGTCGTCATGGAGTCCGAGGAGTTCCTGCCTTCCCGTCTCATTGAAGGCGATCTGCGTGTTTCGCATGCGGCATCTGAGTTTGAGTATGGAGACGATATCATCGCTGACCGACTCAAATTCGTCCGCCATCCGGAGCTGAATCCTCGCCTCGGACGTGATGTCGTGACTCAACGTGCCGGTCATCATCCTGTCAATGAATTCCACGATTTCCTTTTGAATGATGTCGAATATTTTCTCGCGATGGAATAATTTGTCTTCCAGCATCTTCTGTTGTTCGTCCCCGGCGATCACCGTTTTCAACCAGTCCATCATCTTCTGAATATTCGTACTCATCAGCAGGATTTCCAGATAGGATTGCTGGATGGCGAATGCGGGCGTATCGTAGAGCCGGATATCCAGATGGGTCAGGTGGCTCTTTTCCTTGACCTTTTTCCCGGGGACGATCCATTCCACGAACCGGGTGAAGGGGGTAAGCACCGGCAGGAGGAGGATGAGGACAAATCCGTTGAAAAAGGTATGGGAAAACGCGATCCGGGACGCGACCGGAAGATGTTCCGGGAGCATGACCGAAAGAAGCATGATGTACCATTTGAACAGCGGGATCATGATCACCACGCCGGTCAGATTGAACAGGATGTGCGAGAATGCGGCGCGTCTTGCCGTGGTGTTGGTGCCCAGCGAAGCCAGGAATGCCGTAATGGTCGTTCCGATATTCTCGCCCAAAACGAGGGCGGCGGCCGTTTCGAATGAAATGACCCCGGTGGTCGCGAGTGTGATGGTGATGGCGATGGTGGCTGAGGAAGACTGGATGATCGCGGTGAACAGGGCGGCTCCGAGAATACATTTCAGCAGGCCCAATAGGTCTGAGGGTTGAAAAGTGAGCATCAGGGATGCGAACTCGGGCAGGTTGCGCAGGGGTTTCATGCCGGTCTTCATCAATTCCAGTCCGTAGAAGACCATGCCGAGCCCCACGAAGACCATGGCGATATATCGCACCCGCTCATTTTTCGAGAAGAGGAAAAAGAAAACCGACACACCGAGGATCAGCAAGCCGTAATCCGTGATATTCAGTGCGACGAGCCAGGCCGTGACTGTCGTGCCGATGTTCGTTCCCATGATGACACCGGTGGCCTGTCTGAGGGTCATGAGGCCGGCGTTGACCATGCCGACCGTCATGACGGTCGTGACCGAACTCGATTGAATCAATCCCGTGACGGAGATGCCCACCATGCAGGCGACGATCCGGTTGTCCGTGACCATGCCGATCATCTTCCTTAGACGGGTTCCCGCGACGGTCTGCATGCCCTCGGACAGCTGTTTCATGCCGAAGAGGAAGATGCCCAGTCCTCCAGTCCCATAGATCAAGATTTCAGTCAGCAGATTGATATCCATCGGGTTTTCCCTTTTTTCGCAGGTCGTATTCGGGCGTATGGACCGGGGCTTTTCCCCGGAAGGACACAAGAAGATAAAACTTCAAAAACGTTAAAATATACGACAAATCCATCTTCCATGCAATAGAACTTTAACAGTCCGTACCGATCGGTTTCCAGTCGACCGGTGAAAATCAAACCCGGATGGTTTCTGGGAGATCGTATTTGTATCCCGGGATGATTTTTTCTATATTGCAGAGGGTTTTTTAAGCAGGGATGAAAAAGATACCGGATCCGAACCGGTGAGTCCCGCAAGGAGCGGGTAGGAGCGAAATATGTCATCCGTATTTCTCTATCTCGTCGTCGTCCTCGTCTGGGGATCCACGTGGCTGGCCATTACGTTTCAGCTTGGCGAAGTCGACCCCCTCGTCTCCGTGATATACCGTTTCTCGTCGGCGTCTCTCATTTTGATGCTCTTTTCCGTCCTGACGAGACGTCCGATGCGATTCTCGTTCAAGGAACATGTATGGATGGCGATTCAGGGGATACTGCTTTTTTCCGTGGGTTACTGGATGGTCTATAT
>DSAP01000168.1 GCA_011046415.1 bacterium
ATTATGAAGTGTTGCGCGCCCCGCATCCCCTGGGTCCGTGGACCGTGATCGATTCCGTGTCGCCGGGAGATACGCGGTACTTCAGCGACGGCGAATATACGATAATCGATCCCGAAAGCAATCTCGGGGACAATGTGGCATACGCCGTCGTCTCGGTGGATATACTGGGCGGGAGGAGCGGTATGACGAACCTGACGGTGCATGAAACCCAGGCGCCGCCTGCGGGCACGCTCGGGAAAGTCTATGTCATTCCGAATCCGCTGATCGTGACCAGCGGTCTGACCGGATCCGATCCCGGTGGGGAAATCAGCGACCGGATTCAGTTCATGGGCCTGACGAAGCGTTGCACCATCCGGATATTTTCCTATACCGGCCAGTTGATCATGACGCACGAACATGACCGGGAAACGTACGGCAGTCCCTGGTATCAGCTCAGTATCAATAATCAGATCATCGCATCCGGCGTGTATTATTTTGTGGTCGAAGACCGCGAGACCGGCGCCAGGTCCAGCGGGAAATTTGTCATCATTCATTAACCCAGGACGGTAGAGCGACATGAATTCACTGACACTGAAAACGCGATTGCCTGTCCTCATCCTGACGGCAGGCATTCTTGGCGCTTCTGCGTCGCACGCGCAGAAGGTGGGCAGCACTTCGATGCAGTTTCTGAAAGTGATGCCCTCGGCACGCGCGGCTTCCCTGGGCGAGGCCTACACGGTGTGGGCCACCGGTGCGGAGGCGATGTTCTGGAATCCCGGCGGCCTCTCGCGACTGGACAGGCTGGAAATATCCACCACGTATGTCGACTGGCTGTTCGATGCCCAGCAGGGTGCCTTTTCCTGCGCCTTTCCGGTTCGCGGATTCGGGGCCGTCGGCTTTCAGGTCCAGTATGCGGATTTCGGGGAGTTTGAGGAGACGACCAATCAGCGTCCCTATATCAACAATCCCGAGAATCCGGGATTCACCGGGAGGACATTCAGGCCGTTCGGCTGTGTCGTCGGGGTATCGTACGCACGCGACCTGACCGATAAATTCTCGGTGGGTATCGGCATGAAGTATGCCCATGAATCCCTGTTCGACGGCGGAAAGGTGACGGCCATGGTGAAACAGGGCGTGTATGAAGAGGTGGAAACCTGGGCCGGCGGCATCCTTTTCGATTTCGGGATCCGTTACGACACCGGGTACCGGTCCGTCCATATCGGATCTTCCGTGCAGAATTTCGGCGCCGATGTCCGGTATGCCAAAGAGGCGAATCCCGTCCCCCTCCTGTTCCGGTTCGGAATCGGCGCGGATCTCATGGGTCCCGACGGGCTGATCGTGTCCGGCAGGGACGAAAACCGATTCCGTATGGCGTGTGATGTCTTTCACCCCAACGACTATGCCCAGCAGATTCATCTCGGGGCCGAATATGAGTTCGCCGGCCTGTTCGCCCTGCGGGGAGGATACAAATTCAACTACGATTACGACGGGTTGACGCTCGGCGCCGGCGTCAAACACGCGCTCGAAGGGATCCGGCTGTCCGTGGATTACAGTTATGGCGACATGGGGATCTATCTTGGACATGTACAGCGGATTAGCATAGGAATCATTCTGCCATGAAACACGCAAAGTTGATTTTTACCGTCATGACGGTCCTAATTATCCGGCCGCTTTTCGCGCAGGGATACGGCGGACCGCTCTCGTTTCAGGGACTCGAACGCCCGGTTCTGCATTCCGCCGCGGGGAGGGCCATGGGCGGCGTCGCGATCGGCACGGAAGATATCGGGCTGATGTTCCAGAATCCCGCGACGCTGCATGCCGTCCGGAAAATCCAACTGTCGGCGGGCGGTTTCCATGCCACCGGAGACCTGAAGCAGGAACAGCATTATGCGCCGGTGAGATATTTCTCGAATCTCAGCCTCCTCCTGGAAGGACTGACCGGTTCAATACCGGATCCGGACCCCGCGCTTCCGGGTTTCACCGCCCAGGATACCGTTCAGAGACCGTACGACGACATCGGACCGAACTGGTCCCGGACGCGCAACCGCACCCGGCCCCTGCAGGCGATGCTCGCCGTGCCGGTCTCCGTCCGAAATATCGGAATCGTCGCGGGGATCGGGGCGGTCCAATATGCGGATCTGGATCATTATTATCAGAACAACAATGTGCTGTCGCCCTCGATTCTGTCCCAGCGTCCCCTCCCGACCCTGCGTCCGACGGATGACAATCCCGTCGAGGTCGCCTGGTGGCAGTCGGCACGCTCCCGGGAAGGATCGATTTGGGGGTATGGAGTCGCCCTCGCCGGAAATGCCGGCAAAACGCTGTCGCTCGGATTCAGCGGGATGATCCTGCGGGGGAGCAGCGAGGATGTCGAATGGCAGGTCGCCAGGGGCAGGCTGACCTTTTTCTCGAACGCTTTCCGGGCGGATTCGGTGTACGGCCGCGTCACGCGAACGGGGACGTCCGATTTCAGCGGCACCGAATTCACCCTCAGCGGACTGCTCACGGGCCGTTATGTCCGCGCCGGGATCACCGTCAAATTGCCGACGACCCTCACCAGAGACTCCCGGATCCGGATTGAAACGGATACGTCTGGAACCCCGTTCGTTTCCTCGCTCCGCGGCAGTGAGCGATTGAAACTCCCGCTGCGGGGGACGGTCGGCCTGTCGCTTTCTCCCCGGGACAATCTGACCGTGGGTCTGGAATATGAGGTGCGTCCCTACGCATCCGCCGAGATCGTCGGTTCGGACGGCACCGTCACTTCCCCCTGGCTTTCGGCCTCGCTCTTCAGGGCGGGCGTTGAGTACAGGATCGTGCCGTGGCTGGCGCTGCGCGGGGGGATGCGCGGGGAGGCGGAAGTTTTTGAACCGGAAGGCAATCATATTCCCGGGGAACCGGCCGGCTGTACGGTTTACTCGGCAGGATTCGGGCTCTTTTTCTCGGGTCTGAGGCTGGATATAACCTATGAAAATTATTCGATGAACTATCAGGATATCTGGGCAACAGCCGTGAGCAAGAACAGTGAGCGGCGGCATGCACTCATCGCGCAACTGTCCTGCGAGATTCCATGAGTTTATCCATAATTCGGTGTGATGCGGTGACCGTCTTTCGGACCGTATTGAAATAAAACCATCATCTCACAATTTATTAAAGGAGGAACATCATGAGACATGCCGGTAAGATGATGCTCGTTCTGACCCTCATTCTGGTTTTGTCCCTGTCCCTCTTCGCCCAGTCGGAAGGGGATTACCGGACGCGGGACAGCGGCGATTGGGGAAACGCCCAGATCTGGCAGCGATTCAACGGCGCGTCCTGGGTCGCCATCGGCACGCCGCCGACCGGGGCGGAGACCATCACGGTACAAGATGAGGATTCCGTTTTTGTCGATACGGCGGTCTCCATTACGGGGACGCTCGTGAACCAGGGGATTGTCATCGCCAACACCAATCTCGTCATCGCCGACGGCGGCACCTATCAGCATGACCGGGACGGCGGGAGGATGCCGATCGCGGTCTGGGAGCAGGGCTCGACCCTGTTGATGACGGGCGTCACGACGACTGCGCCCGACAACCGGGATCAGGATTATCACCATATCCTGTTCGATACGCCCGGTCTGCTGTCGAACCTCAACATGAACCTGAACAACAACACCATCGGCGGCGACATCCGGGTCGTCAACACCGGATGGGCACGCTGGTATCTGACTTCTGCACTGGCCCTGGATACCGCGGTCGTGACGATCAGGGGCGATGTGATCGTCGAGGACGGCGCCTTCTCGGTCCAGGGGACGAGCAACGCCCAGAGCACCTTCATCGTCCATCATCACGGCCATGTCACGGTCACGGGCGGGAACTTCTCGATCAGCCGCGGATCCCAACCAGGCGGAACCACGACCTGGTATCTCTATGAAGGGGACTTCTCAATGTCGGACGCCACGACCCAGAGTTCCACCGCGACCCCGGGCGGAGCCCGGTTTGTCTTTATGAAGGACGGGACGCAGTCTCTCACACTGGGAGAAGGCAACACCCTGACCGCGCTGCCCATCGAAGTCGCAGCCGGGACGACACTCGACATGGGCGACAGCAGGCTGGCCGGAAGCGGCGTCTGCGTCCTGAATGAAGGCGCGACCCTGATGACATCTCTTCCGGAGGGAGTCGCCGGTATTTTCGCCGAAGTGGTGGCGGAAGTGACACTCGAAGACGGGGCGGGATTCGGATTCAACGGCGCAACCGCACAGGTCACCAGTGACCGGATGCCGGCGACCGTCGGGGATCTGATCATCGACAATCCCGCCGGCGTCACCCTGTCCCTCGAAACGCACATACTCGGCGTGTTGCGACTCATCGCGGGTGAATTCGACAATACCATTCCGTTCACGCTCGGACCGGAAGGCCGCATTTCCTATGAAGGGGGAAGCCTCAAGGTCACATCGGTGGAGGCATCCGGTCCGGCGATTCCCGGATCGTTTTTCGTCGCACAGAATTATCCCAATCCCTTCAACCCCTCGACGGTCATCCGGTTCGGCCTGCCTGCCGCCGCCCATGTCCGCGTCACCGTCTTCAACCTGCTCGGCCGGGAGGTCGTGACGCTTTTCGAGGGTCCGAAAGAGGCCGGTGTCCACGAGCTGCTGTTCGACGCGGCGAATCTCGGAACCGACGTCTATCTGTGCCGCATCCGGGCGGGGGATGTGACGCGTACGATGCGCATGGTGCTGATGAAATAATCCGGCACCCTGTCGTCTTTTCGGATCGTTCCGCGGGCAGGCGGCGTGCGGTGAATCCCTCCTCTTCTGTCCGGCCCGGAACGGGACCAGGCATCGAAGCGAAAAGAAAGGTCGGGAGGTGATAAGACAAAATCGTATTTTAACAAGCCATCATTTATCATGGAGGAGAAGATCATGAAAAATGCACGACATGCAATTCTGACGGTTGTCCTGATGGGAATCATCGCGTCCGGAGCCGCCTTCTCACAGGCGGCGGGGGACTATCGTTCCGCGGCCGCGGGAAACTGGAGCGAGGCGGCCACCTGGGAGACCTTCGATGGAGCGGCCTGGGTCGCGGCGGCAGATGCCCCGGACGGAACCGAACTCATCATGGTGGCAGGTGATCATACGGTGACGGTGGATGCCGCGGTGGTCATCGCGGGGACCGTCCGGGTGGAGGAGAGTGCCTCGGTCGAAGTCGCCGGCGGATCCCTGGAATTCGCCGATGGCAGCACGTACGAACATGCCAGGGACGGAGGGACACTGCCGGACGCCGTATGGGGAGCGGGTTCGACCTTCCTGCTGACGGGTACGGCTCAGGATGCCCCTGGAAACCGCGTCCAGGACTTCCATCATGTGACGTTCAATACGCCCGATCTGGGCCGCAACCGCGACATGAGCTGGAACGGGAACATCATCGGCGGTGATGTCCGTGTGATCAGTACCGGTTCCGCCCGATGGCAGATGACATCCGTCGGAGGCGGCGATTCGGCTGCGTTTACGATCGTGGGGGATGTGATCGTCGAAGACGGTCAGTTCGCCGTGCAGGGAACCGGAAACGCCCTCACGACCTTCATCGTACATCATCACGGCAATCTCACCGTGACGGGAGGCAACTTTTCCATCGCCAGAGGCTCTCAGGGAAGCGGTTCCGGAACGACCACCTGGTACCTGCATGAGGGCGATTTCTCGATGGCGAACGCGGCGACACAGAATTCCAATCCGACCCCGGGGAATGCCAAGCTCGTATTCGCCAAAGGCGGAACCCAGCAGATGACCTTCGACAGTGTGACGTATGCGGGTGGACAGATCCACTTTGAAGTTTCTGATTCCTCTGCACTGCAAATCACCCAGGACATGGCCGCCAACGGTCTGTGGGTCAACCGGGGCGAAATCGAACCGCTCGGC
>DSAP01000180.1 GCA_011046415.1 bacterium
ATGACGTTCTCACTATCCCATCGAATCAATTCCGGCCGGATGTAATAAAACCGTTCCCTGTTCCAGTAATTGTTGTTCCGGTCGAGATGGAGTTCTCCCGGAAAACGTCCCGTCCGGCCGATCTGGGCGCCGTTCAAGAAAACTTCGTCGATGTCGTCGATTTTACCGAGCGCCAAAATGATGCTCTTTCCCGAGAGAGCCGCGTTCGGAATGAATGTCTTGCGATACCAGCCGTATCCGTCATAATCTCCGTATCCGTACTCGCTCCATGTCGCGGGGACATGAACTTTCTGCCAGTCCGAAGCGTCGTGATTTTTCTCTTTCCAGGCGGGTTCATCCCCGATCCGGAACAACCATTCGCCGGACAGATCCTGAAACAACTTCAGCCGGTTCTCGGAATAAATACCCACACGGCCGCCGACGAGTCCGCCATCGGCTTCATCATCATAGACCTGCACGGCGATCACATTCTCCCGTCCGAAGCTGAGCCGTTCGTGCGGCAGATTATAGATTCTTTCCTGATTATAAGCGGACTGGTACCCGGGGGGCGGGGTTCCCCGTCCCCCCACGTAGGCGCCGTTCACATAAACGCGGTCGACGTCATCGATGTATCCCAGCCGAAGGACGAGCGCCTTCTCTCTGAGGGCTTCATCCAGATAAAAGGAAATCCTGTACCAGGCGAAACCGTCATATCCAGGATAACCCTGGCTTTCCCACGAACGTCCGGGACGGATCAGGTCCCATGTGGAGTGATCGTAAGTATCGGAAGCCCAGGCGGGATCATCCCCGATGCGGAACGCCCATTTACGGTTCAGGCTGATCTCGAGCCTGCGGTCCGAGGCAAGCAGGACGACCGGGATCACCAGCCAGACCATCATCAGGAAGCCGCGACGCATGTTTCATCTCCGGATTTGAGTCCAACATCTCCAATCATCTTATGAAACGCAATACCGCGGCGATTGTTACATGGTTTCTGCTATCTACAGGGATTCCAGCCATGTCCGCGTCTTTGCGGCCACGCTTTCACCCGTGAATCCGTATTTTTCCGCCAGGATTTTATACGGACCGGAAACACCGAACCCGTCCATACCGAGGAAAAGCAGCGGCGCACGTGTGAGTGCATGCCATCCCTGGGCGATGCCCGCCTCGACCACCACGACCGGCACATCCTGCGGAATCACGGATTGCATATAAGTCTCATCCTGATCCCGGAATGCCTCAAGGGAAGGCAGGGAAACGACGCGGGCGGACTTTCCGTCCCCGGCCAGGATTTCGGACGCCTCCACCGCGATGGACACTTCCGAGCCGGTCGCGGCAAGGACGACATCCAAATTTTTACCGGATTCTTTGCGCAGCACATAGCCGCCCTTCTGGATGGTTTTCGGATCGAATCCCGGTGCGCGCTGAAGAACCGGCACATTCTGTCGCGTCAGGCACAGGACGGTCGGGCCGTCCTGCTTTCTGAGGGCGTACGCCCAGGCCATGGCGGTCTCCAGGCCGTCCGCCGGTCGGAACAGGGTGAGTTCGGGAATCGCACGCAACGCGGCCATTTGTTCGACCGGCTGATGGGTCGGCCCGTCCTCCCCGACAAAGATACTGTCATGGGTGAAGACATAGATCACCTGGGCCTTCATGATGGCGGACAGGCGGATCGGCGGACGCATGTAATCCGCGAAGACCATGAAGGTGGAACCGTAGGGGATGAACCCGCCGTAGAGCGCCATGCCGTTCAGGATGCTTCCCATGGCGTGTTCGCGGATTCCGAAATGGAGGTTGCGTCCCGAAAAATCCTTCCGGGAAATGGACGCCGAACCGACAATGTCGGTCTTCGTGGAAGGCGAAAGATCGGCCGATCCGCCGTAGATGGAGGGAACGGACTTCACCGCCTGATTGAGCACCTTGCCGCCGATTCCACGGGTGGCCGCCGGTTTGTCGGGCAATACCTGTATCAGGGTCTCTTCCAGATCGCCTGGGATGATTTTTTCTGTGAGGACCCGGAGTCTTTCCGATGCTTCCGGATTTTCCTTCCGCCAGGTTTCGAAGCGGGAACACCATTCCGAATACACTGATTTAAGTTCCAGATTCCGGTCGGAGAAAAGCCGCCTGACCGCATCGGGCACGAAGAAATCGGGTTCGGGCGGCCAGCCCAGGGCTTTCTTCGTGGCATTTAATTCATCCTGTCCGAGGGGCGCGCCGTGCACTTCGGCGGTATCCTGTTTGTTCGGGCTCCCGAATCCGATGTGGGTTTTCGCGAGAATCAAAGTCGGACGCTCTTCTTCGTCAATCCCGGCCTGTAGCGCGGCCGCGATTTCGGCATGATCGTGTCCGTCGATCCGGATGGTATGCCATCCATACGCATCGAACCGTTTCTGAACGTCTTCTGAGAACGCGAGATCGGTCTTTCCCTCGATGGTGATCCGGTTGTCATCATAGAGATAAATCAGATTCCCGAGCCCCAGATGGCCCGCGATGGAAGCGGCTTCTGCGGATACGCCTTCCATCAGATCGCCGTCACTCACGATCGCAAAAATATGATGGTCGAGCGGAAAATCTTTTCCGAACCGGGCTTTGCGTATCTTCGCGGCCAGTGCCATCCCGACACCGTTGGAAAACCCCTGGCCGAGTGGACCGGTCGTGGTTTCCACACCCGGTGTGATGCCATATTCCGGATGACCCGGGGTTTTACTTCCCAACTGGCGAAAGCGTTTCAATTCTTCGATCGAAACACCATAACCGGCCAGATGCAGCATGACATAGATCAGCATGGAACCGTGGCCGGCAGAAAGGATGAAACGGTCCCGGTTCGGCCAGTCCGGATCTTCGGGGTTGAATCTCAAGAATTGCGTCCACAGGACGAAGGCACAATCGGCCATGCCCATCGGCAGGCCGGGATGGCCTGAATTGGCTTTCTCGACACCCTCCGCGGCCAGTATCCGGATTGTATTCACGGCCAGTGTTGCATCAGCGATGTTTATTGTTTCTTTCACGTGTCTGAACCTCCCTGATAATCACTCGGAAATATAGATTTTAAATATAAAGATTGTTCCTCTCAATTCCAAACAGGTGTTTCCTGAATATCCTGTTTTCAGCCGTTTAGTGTTGAATTCCCGACAGCGCGATGAGTTTGTTTCGAATCTCTCCGGGTCCGAGAACCCAGTCGACACTGCCGGTCGCGATGGCTTCTTTCGGCATACCGAAAATCACGCTGGTCTCTTCGTTCTGGACGATGGTGACACCGCCGATTTTTTTGATGTGCTGTATGCCATCCGCTCCGTCCCGCCCCATGCCGGTCAGGATGACACCCACGATATTCTGTCCCTGTTTCGTTTGAACGGATTTCATGGCGATATCGACCGAGGGGCTGACAAAGTTGACTTTTTCGCCGTCAAACAGGACGATGCGCCTGTTGTCGATCAGTCGCAGATGTTTTTCACTGGGGGCGATATGCACGACGCCTTTCCTCAGTTCATCGCCGTCCTCCGCGATGCGAACATCCATACCGGTCAGTTCATCCAGTATCTCCCGAACCGACTCGTTGATGAATCTGGGCATATGCTGAATAAGGATCACCGCTGCGTTCAGGCGGGGTAAATCGTGGAAAATTTCCTTGAGAATTCTCGGTCCTCCTGCGGAAGACCCGATCATCACCAGTATTTCAGGGGGCATGGGTTGCTCCAGATTGCCGGCCAACAATGGCGGACGGTTTTTGACTCACGCAATCCTCAAAGATAAGCCAGATAATCTTTGACGACTTCCACAAGTTGATCATTCCTGAAGGGTTTGCGGATATAATCCAGCACATATTCCTTGAACTGTTCCATCTTGTCGTCCGGATTCTCTTTTCCGGTCAGCATGCAGATAATATTACCTTCCGAAAAACCGGCATCGATCATCGCCTCGATCGTTTCCCAGCCGTCCATCCCGGGCATCGCGATGTCCATCAGAATCAGCCCCCTGAATCCCTCATTCAGCTTCTTCAGACATTCGGCGCCATTTTCGGCGATGAGCACGGTCAGCCCGTTTCTTTCGAGAATCCGTTGAACCGTACGACACACAAGGTGGTCATCATCCACGATGAGTACCTGATTCTTCATATTTCCTCCTGGTGTTACCGCTTCGACCGTGTCATCGGCGATGACAACTTCAGTGGATCAGGTCAATTTGCGTTTGATTTTTTTGAGGCTCCTTCCAAAAACGGGAAGAATTTCGATATGACGTTCCGCGTCTTCTCCATGACTCTCCGTCCGAATGCCTCCCCTGTCTTTGAGGTAAGTATGCACGATGAAGCGTTCATAAGAACCCATGGGCGGCAGACTTTCGGGCTCGCCTTTCATCAGGACTTCCTGGGCACGCTGTTCGGAGAGACGTTTCAGCGCGCCGACCGGATAGATTTTCAGGACGAAATCCTCCCCATTCCGGTAGGTCTTGAGAGCGTATTCCTGTTTTTTCTCAAAAAAACGATGCACCTGCATTCTCTGAAATCCGTTCAGATCGTGTATTTCAAAAGGTTCCAGACCGTCCTGCAATTGCGTCATCGCCGTTTCGATGACCTGTCTGACTTTTTCATCGATCCGCTTCTCATCGCCGCGTGACGGCCTGCGTTCGGATCTTTTTTTGTCCCATTTTCTCTCTTTGTGTTCCTGTTCAAAATTATCCACCGGACAGTCCCCTTTTTTTGAGTAACTATTTCCTGAATTCAGCGAAAATCATGCCCGAGAGAATCATACCCGCTCCCAGCGACGCGGATGCAGAGAGACGTTCATTCAGGAAAATATAGGCCAGGATTGCCGCGAATACCGACTCCATGGTATAAATTACGGCCGCCGCGGTTGCGGTCGTTCTGGGCTGCCAATAGACTTGCAAGCGGAATGCGACCGCCGTACAAAAAACCGCCAGAAATCCGAGGGCGCCGAGCAGGGTAGCGGTGGCATGAAGACGGGGAGTCTCGAACAGGAAGGACGCGATTCCAGACAGGACGGCCGTCGAAGCCACCATGATGAAAGTCAGCACATCGGATTCATTCTCACGGACCAGCATTTCGACGAAAAGAATCTGGAAAGCAAAACTGACGGCGCAAAATAGGGTCAGCAGATCACCCTTGTTCATTCCGCCACCGTCCGGATTGGTTAAAAAATAAATCCCTGTTACGGCCAGCACCACCCCGGCCAGGGATTCTTTTTTCGGGGTCCGTTTCTCCACCGCAATGACCAGGATGGGCACGAATACAACGCAGAGTCCGGTCAGGAATGCGGATTTGGATGCGGTCGTATATTGGAGACCGAGCGTTTGAAGCATCATACCGAGAGACATGGGCAGACCGAGAAGGATCCCGCGCCTGAACAGGCTCTTTGTGCACCCCTTTATCTTCCGGGATACAAACGGAAAGATGAAAACGGCGCCCAGGGCAAACCGGATCGCCAGGAAAAGAAGGGGACTCACATCCGTCAAAGCCGTTTTGACCAGAGGAAAACTGGTTCCCCAGATCAGTGTGACAAATAGGAGCCACAAATCGGCCCGGATATGGGAATGGAATCGCTCCGCCATACCCAATCAAACCTCGGCAAATCAGAGAAATCGGCATTCAAATTAATAAATGATAAACAAAATGTTCAACTTTTGCAAGAATTTTATTCCTCAGAAAATGACTGATTATCCGCCGGCTTATGGAAAAACCAATCTTTTTCGCGAATGAATTGTACTTGACATTTTAGGGACGGATAATTATATTACTTTTGTAATAAAGAGACGGCCTCATCCTGCCGATCGGATCAAAGACTGTAACATGCGCGGTGACGCGAATTTGAGATGCTGTGTCCTATCCTGAGATCCGGCAGA
>DSAP01000146.1 GCA_011046415.1 bacterium
AGGTTCAGTTTCACCCAAAAGTTTCGGAAAAGAAAAACAAAACGCGAAAACGGAGGATATCAAGATGAAAAAGTATTTTGCTCTTTTACTCGTGCTGGCCCTGGCCGGCGGCGCTTTGGCGCAAACTTCTGCCAATCATGATGTGACGGTTGCACTGTCTGCATTCAACATCATCCGTGTCAATGCAGGAACGGCCATCACGTTGACCATCGACACGGATGCTGTTACGGATCCCGGCGACAAGCCTGGGACTGTCACGAACGATGCCCATTACCTGCAGTACACGGTGCTGGCGGCTTCGAACCGCAAGATCACGGCGGCACTCAGTGCGAACATGCCTGCCGGTGTGACGCTGAAAGTCGTGGCCGGTGCGCCGAGCGGCGGTGCCGGTACCCCGGGTACGGCACAGGGTGAGGTTACCCTCAGCACGACCGCCGGCGACCTGATCGACGGGATTTCTAGCTGCTATACCGGAACCGGCGCGACCGACGGCGCCCAGCTGACCTACACCGCAGAGAGCGACGGAACGGTCACGGCACAGAACATCGCGCGCACGGTGACCTATACCTTTGCGGCCGGTACATAAGCACCCCATTTTGAACGGAAAAAGAGGAGACACGCGTCTCCTCTTTTTTTTTGGTATGTTTTTTGTATTGGCATTGTTCGTGTCGTTTGATTATGTTAAAAGCAGAAAATGAACATGAAATCCTTCCTCATGCGATATGTCATCGGCGTGGTCTTTCTGCCGGTCTTTCTGTACTCGCAGAGTATTTCGGTGAGCGGCCAGTGGGATCTGGTCGTGGGCGTCGGAGACCTGCCGACCGGGACGCCGGGCGAGAACCTCAATTCGAACTACGAAAATACCGCGGGTAATGTGACCCTGTCATTAGGCACGGGTGGAGGTTTTTTTAATTGGCGAGATTATCGGGTCGATGTACGGCGGAACGACACGCTCTGGGAGATGGCCTGGACGCTTTCTGTGCGGCGGACGAGTGGCGGGACTGTTTGGGGCTCGATCAGCGGCGGTACAACCTATCAGGCCATTACATCCGTCGATCAGCAGTTTTTCACCGGCAGGTGCTGGTTTGCCTACAACCTTCCGCTCCAATACCGGTTAACCGGGGTCTCGGCGACCCAAGTCGCTCAGACTTATTCTACCACGGTGGTTTATACCTTGACAGTTTGGTAGGAAAACGGGACCATTTGAGAATGGGGCACAATGAAAGACCGGAGGCTGAAAATGGGAGGCGGACCCCATTCAAGAATGAGCGGAAGACGGTCGCGATAGGATTTTAAGGGAGATGGAAAAATGAAAAGAGAAAGATTTTCGAGGCACACTCTCTTATGGATCGCCTCGTTCTTCTATGTGCCGCTTGCAGCCGAGATCACCGTGCTCGGCGAGCTCTCGCATGAATATGCGCTCCAGCCCGGATCGAGACAGACCGGCGTGATCGAGGTGATGAACATGGGCGAAAAACCGCGTACGGCGCGCGTCTACCAGACCGATTATACCTACCGATCGGACGGCACGAGCCGGTACGATGCACCCGGCGCGGTCGCCCGTTCCAATGCCGGATGGATGCAGATCAGTCCCCGCCAGTTTACCGTGCCCGGCGGTGAGAAGATGATCGTCAATTATGTGGTCGGTGTGCCGGATACGGGGCTTTCCGGCACCTATTGGAGCATCCTGATGGTCGAGCCGGTCGAAGAGATCACGCCTGAACAGCCGGAGGGCATCCAGATCCGAACCGTGATCAGATATGCAGTACAGGTCGTCACGCAGATCGGCAACACCGGGGATCGAAGCGTTCGTTTCCAGAACGCGCAGCTCATCCGCCAGGATACAGGGCGTTTTCTGGTGCTGGAAGTGGAGAATGACGGAAACCGTTTCGTCAGGCCCGCCATCTGGGTCGAAGTCTTCGATGTCGAGGGGCAATTTCAAGGCAAATTCGAGACGCGTCAGTCGCGGATTCTGCCCGGCTGTTCCGTGCGCCGCGAGATCGATGTGACCTCCCTGTCCGTAGGCGAATACAAGGCCCTTGTCATCGTGGACTGCGGCGACGAAGATATTTTCGGCATGAACCTCACTCTGAAAATTGAACCCTGAATCAAACGGGCCGATGATTTCAAATTGAAATGTTCGTTTTTCAACTTCGGGAATCGTCTTTCCCCGATTCTCAACCCGCAGGTTTGAATCAGGTTTAAGTCATTAAAAATCAAACTGGAAACGGTTGTCCTCCCCACCGGATCACCTGTTTCGGCCCGCAGGCGCTATTTCCCGAATTTTCATTTCCTTCTGGCATGTTATTTGTATAACAAGACTTCAGAACGAACGGTTCAGGAAAGGCACCCGTACAGTCCATGAAAACCCGGCGGCTGACATCTCTCTTCTTTTTTGCGGCAACCTTGACCCTTGCGGCGGGCGACGGCGACATCCAGGTCAGGCCGGCTTCCGAGACGCTCATCGAGGCGGTCCCGAATCAGAACGTCACCACCCTGATCGCGATGGAGAACGGGAGCGGCGAAGATCATGAATGCGTCAGCGAAGTGGAGCTGCCGCAGGGCTGGAGGCTGATTACCCGGGAATTCCCCTTCGATCTCCATCACGGAGAGAGAGACCTGCGGCTGTTGAGTTTCTTTATCCCCCAGGGCGCACCCGCCGGCCAGTATACCGTGTATTATCGTGTCCGCAGCCGAAAAGACCCCTCGGTCTCGGGATACTTTGCGCTGCCCGTCCATGTCCGCGAATACCGTGAATATCTGATCGAAATCTGGGATGCGCCCAGGTCGGTGATTGCCGGGGAAGAAATCGCTGTCGTCCTCCATGTCAAGAATCTCAGCAATCTGCCGGATACGCTTACGATTCAAGGTACGACCAATCAGCCCTGGAGGGTTCAGACCGAACCCGCGGCATTCCGGCTCGAAGCCGGTGCGATGGAGGAGGTGACAGTCCGCATGAAGACGGATGCGGGGCTTGCCTATACCCTGAGCAGCCATCTGCGGTTTTCGCTTCATTCAGGGGTGCTGAAAAAAGAGGTCGCAGGTACGGGCGTCTCGGTAGGTGTGATTTCCCGCGTCTACGGCGCAGACGATCCGTATTTTCGGTTTCCCGTCACGGCGACCGCCGCCGTCGTCACCCAGACCGTAGACCGGAAAACCGCATCCGGGTTCCAGGGGGATGTCCGGGGAGAAGGCAAACTCGATCAACAGGGCAACCATCGACTCAAGTTCCGTCTCCGCGGCCCGGACGCCTACCAGAAGGCACTCTCGATCTATGCCGAACGCGATGAGTATATGGCCGAGTACTCCGGCAATCGTCTGTCCGCGGCCGCCGGGGACCGGTACTACACGCTGTCGCGGTTGACCCAGTATTCCAATTACGGCCGCGGTGTGGAGGCCGCATTTGCCCTGAATCCCAATTGGAAATTCGGGGTTTATGATCAAAAGAATCGCTGGTTCAGTTCAAAAAACCGTTCGACGGCCGGATATGTCCGCTATCAGGCGACAGACCTTTCAATCCAGGCGCATCTGGTGGACATCGAACGGACCCGGCGAAGCGGCACGCTTTTCGGTTTTTCGGGCGGCGGCCGCTGGAACAATCTCCTCATGAATCTTGAATATGCGGCCGAACCCGAAGACGGCGGCATCCGGTCTGCGGTCGACGCCGAACTGTCCGGCAAGCATGAGCGGGTTGCCTATCATGTCCGTTGGATTCATGCGGACCCCGAATTTGCCGGATATTTTTCGGATACGAAATATCTGTCGACTGCCCTTTCTGTTTCTCCGTTCCGCCGGGCCGGCATCCGGCTGCAGTACCGTTACGAGAAACAGAATTTCGAACTCGACACCACGCGGTTCGACGCACCCCTTGCCCGGTATTTCGAGAGCGGTCTTTATTACCAGTTTTCACCCCGGTCTCAGGCGACGATCGACTACATCCGGCAGAGCCGCAAAGACCGGATGAATTCCTTCTTCGACTATGACGAGACTTCACTCCGCCTGCGGCTGAATGCGCCGGCGGGCCCCGCCACGCTTTCCGCCTCGGCGGAATTCGGGGAGACGAAGAATGCCCTGTACGACCGGAAGGCCGGCAAAACCCGTTACACGGCGAGCGTGTATTACAGTCCCTCGAGCCGGCAGAACTACCGCGGCTTCGTCTACTGGGACGAGAATATCCGGTATTCCGGAGAGAAGCGCCGGGTTTTCACGGCCGGGTTGCAGATGAGGTACCATGTCGGCCAGAGACTCCAGACGATGCTTTCCCTGCAGAACAACTATTCTCCGGAAGAGTATTATGAAGACCGGAACCAGACCGAATTTCTCGTCCGGTATCTGCTGCCCAACCGGCATACGGTACAGATCCGGGCCAGGCATTCCCTGCTGAGGAACTCGAACCGGTCGGACCGGGCGGTGGTGGCCGAATACCAGGCTCCCCTGGGGATCCCCCTCTCGCGCAAGGCGAACACCGGCATCGTGCGGGGCCGGATCTTCGACGCCCAGAACGGACAGCCCCTCCGGAACCTCTTGGTCCGCATGAACGGGTTTACCGCGGTTACGGATGAAGACGGCCGGTTCATTTTCCGGAATCTCCAGAGCCGGGAGTATTACCTGTCCATCGACAAGGCCGTGATGGGCCTGAACCGGGTCACCCTCGTGAAGACACCCATGCCGGTTACACCCGTTGAAGGGAAAGAGGGTATTTTTCTTGAACTCGGCGTGGTCGACGGGGCGAAACTGAGGGGCCGGGTACTGCTTCATTCCCTTCCCGGAGACAGAGGGACGGACGAGGAAGGGTTTGTGATCGGAGCGGGCGAGGCGGCGGCCGCGGATACGGCGACATGCGAAAACGGAAGCCACGGGCTGCCCCGGATCGTGGTCGAGATGACCCGGGAAGACGAGATGATCCGCCGTCTCACGGATGCCAACGGGGATTTCGCGTTCGAAGAACTCCGGCCCGGGCGCTGGACCGTCCGGTTTTACCGGCAGAATCTGCCCGCCTATCATCAGTTCGAACAGGATTTGTTCGAGATCGAGATCGCAGCCGGCGAGAGCAAGCAGCTCAACGCCTGCGTGATCCCCCAGAGGCGGCGCATCCGGTTCATGCAGGAGGGCGGGTCGGTGCTGTATGAAAAATTCAAGGAGCGATAAGTGACCCGGGTTTACGGCATAAACCGATACAGATACGGCAGAGTCATTTGTCTTACCCTGTTGCTCTGCGGCTTGAACGCACGGCCCGTGGTTTCTCAAAGTATCTCCGTCACTGTCAATACCCCCGTGGAGTTCGGCGTGCTGCCGCCGGGGATTCCCGGCGACCCGCCCGATGCGGTGTATGAAAACACCATGGGGGACGTCAGACTCAGCATGAGAGGTGGGGGAGGGGCGGCGGGGCTAACTTGGTATGTCACGGTCCAGAAGAGTACCGCCGGCTGGCATTCCGGCCTCACGCTCGAGGTGCGCCGTGATGCGGATGCCCGGTTGATTGACGGAGAGAGCTATGTGTCGATTCCGGACGCCCCGACGGCCGCCTATTTTTTTCGGACGAACAATGCCAGGAATGTCAATAACCTCGATATTCAGCACCGGGTCGAGTTGACCCAGCCGGTTCCGGCGGCGACCTATTCGACCACGGTCACGTATACGCTCATTCATGGCACGCCTCCATGAGAAGAAGAGTGAAACTGAATCGGGACAGCGCAGAGATCGAACCCGGGAGGTGACCCATCACCACAGAAAAAGAACTGTCCGTCTCCGTGACCACGGAGGCGATCAAGCGGCAGGCCCAGAAATCCGTGAACCTCATCTGGATCGCCCTGGGATTCAGCCTGAT
>DSAP01000025.1 GCA_011046415.1 bacterium
CGGGAGGGTCACCCGGTCGACCCGGTCGTCGATGGAGAGCGACAGGATCCAGTTTTCATCGGCCCGGCCGTCGATATCGATCCGGTTCCGCGTGACCATCCCGCCCTGGATGTGCGGGCTCATTTCGGCGGGGGGAAGCCCGCTGGTGTCCGCCTCGGCCGCCGGCCCGGCAGCCAGGAAGATCCGGTCGTTCAGCCGGTCCACCTGCCGTCCGAGCCGGATCAGCGCGATGATGCAGACGATCAGGGCGGTCAGCATCACGGCTTCTCCGGCTATGCGGAGCTTCCCGCGGCGGAGAGGAAACAGGGAAGCGAACCCGGATACGACCGCGGATCCCGCGCGCCGCGACGCGAACCGGAAGAGGCAGCGGAGGCTGCAGAAGAATCGGCCGAAAGCGGACCGTCGCGTTTCCTGACCGGTCGTCTCCCCGCAGCCGGCACAGGGTTCGGCCGCCGGTTTCCCGGAAGGAGTCCGTCCGGATTCTGTTTTTTTGGACTTCGCCATCATACGCCCCCGGATGAAAACGATCTGTTCGAATCTTTAAAAAGTAACGGAATTCACACAGAATGTCAAGCCGGAAAAAAGATCGGACCGCAATCGCCCACGGCAATGTGGGACGGAATAATCCGGCATTTTCGGAATTTTTCCCTTGACTTTCACTCCTCCCTTCATTATCATATTCCTGCCTTTCCATCCTCACATCTCTGTTTCAGCATCCTACGACTTTTTGCGCAACCCTCGGGACTTCGGCATCGCAGTCGTCTTGTACTGCCTCATCCGGGCTGGCTTCTTTTTGGGGAAAGGGAAACCGGTGTGTCTCACCCATTTATCAAAAGGAGGTCCAAGATGAAACAGGGAAAAGCACGGATTGTCGCCGGCATGCTGGCCGCGGCGGCCATGGCCCTGGGCGCCGGCCCGGGGGACGTCATCCTCAGCGAGATTGCATGGATGGGGACGGCGGCGGGCTATACCCATGAATGGATCGAGCTGTACAACACCAAAGGATCGGCGATCGATCTGACCGGATGGACTTTGTCGGCGGCGGACGGCACCCCGAATATCAGTCTGACCGGAACGATTCCCGCCCACGGATATTACCTGCTCGAGCGATCATCCGATGAAACCGTATCGGATATCGCGGCGGACCGGATCTATTCGGGGGATCTGGGAAACGGCGGAGAGACGCTACAACTGAAAGACGCTTCTTCCAATCTCATCGATGAGGTGGATTGTTCTGAAGGCTGGTTCGCGGGGTCCAATACGACAAAATCATCCATGGAGCGCCGCCACCCCGGAGCCCCGGGTTCCGATCCGAGCAGCTGGGATACGAACAACGGGATCATCCGGAACGGAACCGACGCCAACGGCAATCCAATCAACGGAACCCCCAAAGCGCAGAACAGCGTGTATGACGCCTCGCTCTCGGTCCGCCTATCCGGGTTTTACGCCACCGTGGAAAAGGACGCGGTGCACATCCGCTGGGAGACGGCAAGCGAAGTCAATACCCGGGGATTCCATCTCTCCCGCGGGACCGAGAAGGACGGGCCGTTCTCCCGGATCACGAGTGTGCCGGTCACGGCCGGGGGCAACGACGCCTTCGGCGGGCAATACGGATTCATGGATTACGATGTCCGGATGAACGCCGAGTACTGGTACCATCTGGAAGAACTCGACATCTTCGGCGCGCTCCATTCCCTGGGAAAACTGCGTGTCGTCACGGCGTCCCGCGGCCTGCTGCCGCAGGATCATCGCCTCATCGGCAATTATCCCAATCCCTTCAATCCCGAAACCACCATCGAATACGAAATCGGAAGCCGGGACAACGGCGTGGTTCACATCTCGATCTTCAGCCTGACAGGCCGGTCTGTAAAAACCTGGGCCTTCCCCGTCCGGCATCCCGGACGCCAAACGGTGCGATGGTTCGGGGACGACGATGCCGGCAACCCGTCGCCGTCCGGCATGTACGTGCTGCGCCTCTCGGTGGACGGATGGCCGGCCGGGAGCCTGAAACTGATTAAGACGGAATAATCCGGACCGGCGTTTGTCCTGAAACGCGAACCCCGGCCGCACAAGACAAGGCCTGAGCCGAACCCTGTCAGGGTTGCCATCCGGCCGTTATGACCGGTCACGCATCATGGCCGATCCCTGACACGGTTCGGCCGCTGTTTACATGAATTCTTGTAAAAATGCATTATACCTTGAATTTGATCTTTAAAAATGAAAGGAGCGGCTCAAAAAATCCAATTTGTCCGATTCTTGTCCTCTCCGGCATCGCATGTGAATCCTGCCATGAAACGCGGAATCACCGTGACCGCGTCACCCCGGTCTTTTCGCAATCCGTTTCCACGGGACATCGGCTGCACCACGGGCTGGTCGGATGACAGAGGCTCTGTCCGAACGCGACCAGGATGTCGTTGATGGGGATCCACCAGGCCGGGGGGAGCTTTGCGCGCAGGGCGAATTCCGTCTCCCCGGGCGTCCGGGTCCGGACATAGCCGAAACGGTTGGTGATGCGGTGCACATGCGTGTCCACACAGATGCCGGGTTTGCCGAATCCGAGGGTGACCACGAGATTGGCGGTCTTACGTCCCACGCCGGGGATCTTCAGCAGTTCATCGAGATCGGCGGGAACCCGGCCGCCGTACCGGTCCAGCAGCATCCGTGAGACGGCATGGAGATTCTCCGCCTTCCGCTTGTAGAATCCGACCGGAAATATCAGCACGCGGATTTCCTCGGTGGATAGGGACAGCATCGCCTCCGGCGTCGTCGCCTTCGCGAACAGACGGCGCGAGGCGGCCGTCGTGGTTTCGTCCTTGGTGCGCAGGCTGAGCAGGGTCGAGACGAGGATCTGAAAGGGATCGTTCGAACGTTCGGCCACGAGCGTGACGATCGGTACCTGCCAGTTGCGGGATTCTCTTTGCAAAACGGTGAGGATTCTGTCCAGCGTTTCTGTCGTCATCGTCAACCGGGATCCCTCTACAAATATGGGGGGCGACACCCTGCCGCCTTAAAGAGGAACGGAATAATAACCGTCCCTGCCTCGTGGCGCACGGATTCTTTCGCATGAAACTTTTCCGTACCCGGGATTCATCACCCCGGCATCCTTTCCCGGAAGCGGTCGATTTCCCGGCGCTCCTTCTTCGTCGGCCGGCCCTTGTATTTCGGGGAATGCTTCTTCCCGGCCTGCCGCATCTGCCGGATCAGTTCCTGTTCCGTCTCGGAAAGATGCATGGTCTCCTCTTCATGATACAGCTCCCGGGCCGCGGCCGGAGGCAGGCCGCGTTCGGCCAGGCCGAGCACGTCGAGATTGCGGTATCTCCCCCTGTGATGGATCGTGACCCGGTCGCCGACACGGAGGGCCTTGTGGGGCTTGGCCGCGATGTCGTTAACCTTGACCTTGCGGCCCTCGCACGCCCCGGCGGCCTGGGAGC
Source organism: bacterium (assembly GCA_011046415.1). Taxonomy (GTDB): domain Bacteria; phylum Zhuqueibacterota; class QNDG01; order QNDG01; family JABMRT01; genus DSAP01. Next base: position 3,432 of record DSAP01000025.1, read on the forward strand.
GGGTCTTGAAAAACCGGGCGGCCATGAGCCAGCGGTCGATCCGCACCGTTTCGGGAGGAACTTTCATGATATCCAACATAAAGAAAACCGGGGAAATTTGCAAGAAGGCGGGTGAAAATTTTCACGGCCCCGGACAGACGGATTCCGAATCCGGTGCGGCCGGGAAAACCGGTGATTTGCCGCTTGGGATTTGGTTCTTTGATTCTTACATTGATACGGAAATGGAAACATCCGCCATGGATCAAACGTAAACTCCACCAAATCCATGATCACGGGAGAGATCGTTGTCCGTTCAACTCGAAAAATTCACCGTCGCCTACGGCCCCACCATCGCGGTGGACGCGGTGACGGCTTCCTTCCCCGCGGGCACCACCGGCCTCCTCGGCCCGAACGGGGCGGGTAAATCGAGCCTGATCAAGGGGCTCCTGGGGCTGGTTTCCGTGCGGTCCGGCCGGGCCGCCATACTCGAACACGACGTGGCGACGGAATGCAGGACGATCCGCCGGTTCGTGGGATACATGCCCGAGGACGACTGTCTCATTCCCGGACTGACCGGACTCGGCCTCGTCCGCTATGCCGGGGAACTCTCCGGCATGCCGCCGCAGGACGCCATGCAGCGCGCACACGAGGTCCTGTTCGCGGTGGGGCTGGGCGAGGCGCGTTACCGGAAAGTGGAAACCTACTCCCAGGGCATGAAGCAGCGCATCAAACTCGCCCAGGCCATCGTCCACGATCCCAAACTCCTGTTTCTCGATGAGCCCACGAGCGGCATGGACCCCAGGGGCCGCCAGGAAATGCTCGACCTGATCCGGGAAATCTCGGGCCGCGGCGCCATGAGCATCGTGCTGGCGACCCATATCCTCGTGGATGTGGAACGGACCTGCGACCGGGTGGTCATCCTGACCCGGGGACAGGTAAGGGAGGACGCCCGCATCGAGGACCTGCGCGGCGAGATGGCGAGCGCGTTCACCGTCCGTATCGAGGGCGACCGCGCGGCCTTTGAATCCTTTCTCAGGGGCAGGGGCTGTGAAGTCCGCGCGGACGACAAACAGGCATTCGACGTGACCCTGCCCGCACGCACGCCGCCGAACACCCTGTTCGCCTGGGCCGAAGAAGCCGGGGTCGTCGTGCGCAAACTCGTCCCCGCGATCCAGACGCTCGAAGATGTATTCGTCAAACGACTCGAGGAGGAACACCGTGCCCATCTATGATCAGGCCTATAAACCCTGGGAGGGCGCGTTCGTCACGAAACCCGGGACCTGGTGGGTGATCGCCCGCACGGGCGTCCGGACAGTGTGGCAGAAATGGCTGATCCTCCTGTTGATTTTTTCTTCGTTCCCCTTCGCGGTCCGGGCGGTACAAATTTATCTGAACAGCCGGATCGGAGGCGATTCCCAATTCGAGAGCATCGCCAAACAACTGGAGATACACGGGGGGTTCTTCGAGGGATTCCTGAAGGGGCAGGGTTTCATGCTGGTTCTGGTGTTGGTGATCGCCGGCGCCGGGCTCATCGCGCGCGACCGGGAATCCCGCGCCCTGTCTCTCTATTTTTCCCGTCCGGTGGAGTTCCGGGACTATGTCGGCGGAAAATTCCTCATCCTCGCCTTTTATGCCGGACTCATCACCCTGGTCCCGGCCTTGTTGCTCTTCGTGATCCAGCTTTTTTTGACCGGAGACGCCTCTTTCTTCAGGGAATTTTACTGGATACCCTTCTCCATCCTCGGTGCGTTCGCCGTGTCGGTCGCCGTACTCGGGGGGATGATGCTCGCGGTCAGCGCGGCCGCGGGTTCGCGCTCCGCCGCCGTCGTGTTTTTCGCGGTGCTCTGGTTTCCGGAAATCATACGCAACATCCTCTCCCGCATACCGGCGGCCGGATACTTCTCGGTCGGCGCGAATCTCAGGCAAATCCTCTCCGTCTTCTTCGGCACGGAACGACCCTACGACTTTTCCACGGCCGGCGCGGCCGGCGCGCTCGCCGTATACCTCGGTATTTCCCTGGCGGTTCTCCGCCTGCGGATCCGGCCCACGGAGGTGATCCGGTGATCCTCGAAGCCGCACAACTGTCCAAATGGTACGGGCCCGTCATCGGCGTGAACAACCTGAGCTTCACCATCGGGCCGGGCGTGACGGGATTCCTGGGACCCAACGGCGCGGGGAAATCCACCCTGCTCAAGCTGATGACCGGCCAGCTCAGGCCGAGCAAGGGGACGGTGCGGATCGACTCCCGGCCGGTCTGGAACAACCCCGGAATCAACACGCATCTCGGATACTGCCCCGAGCAGGATGCGTTCTGGCGGTTTCTCACGGGCTGGGAATTCGTA
>DSAP01000159.1 GCA_011046415.1 bacterium
CGTCCTGTTGCGTTGCAGTCCGAAGGTGTGATTTCGTAAGATGGTAAGAGGACGTGTCGTTCAAAGGTTATTCTACAGGTGACAATAGTAAAATACAGATAAAAAGTCAAGAATTATTTTGAACAGGGTATCCCCCAAAAATCATTAGATTGCCAAAACAAGTTGAGCAGAATTGTTTTTCTTCTTGTTTGAAGTAGTAGGTTGGGTTTCGCTTCGCTCAACCCAACCTACTACTTGACAAATGGGGGTTGTAGGGATGGCTGCGGGAGATTGGCATTTTCAGGGTGAGTATTCGGTACACCCTTCCCATTTTCCCCGGCGGCCTTCGAAAAATTTCCGCCCGGAAAAGGACGGAGCGTTCGCGGCCGGTGCCGATCACCTGCGGGTCCGGGAAGGAATGGCCCTGTGATGCCGCCTCACACATCCGGATATCCAATGGACAGGGCGGAAGCGTTCCATTCCTTCAGGGAACGCGGAGACCTTTTCAGGAGATTTTTCGTCAGTCGCGGTTTTTTGGGCACCTTTTTTTTGAAAAAAGGTGCAAAAAGAACCTGCGATTCCCTGCCCGCGCCAATGATGCCCGACAGCAGATTTCGGGCATGACAAATGAGGGGTGAGGGGATGGCCCGTGAAAAACGAGAAAGGAAGGCAGACACACCGGAAAGAAATTCAAAATGGCAGAGTCAAGAAGCCTGTAAGATCCCGGCCTGAAAATCGCCGGGAAGACAAAATGGAGAAGGTGTGGTATTGGTTGTAATGCGGCGGCATATAAAATGCCGCCCTGCGGAGACAGGCATTTTCCGGGTGAGCATTCCGTACACCCTTCCCGGTTTCCCCGGCGGCATTCGAAAAATCTCCGCCCGGAAAAGGCCGGAGCGTTCGCGGCCGGTGCCGCTCAACTGCGGTACCGGGAAGGAATGGCCCTATGATGCCGCCTCACGCATCCGGATATCCAATGGACAGAACGGAAGCATTCCATTCCTTCAGGGAACGCGGAGACCTTTTCAGGAGATTTTTCGTCAGCCGCAGTTTTTTGGGCGCCTTTTTTTGAAAAAAGGTGCAAATCGGATCCGGATCTTCGGGGGCCGGGGGCCGGCCCCCCGCATCCGCCGCGGCAAGGCGTCGGGACTCATAACCTCCCGGCCAGGACCAGCACCGCACGATGTTCCGTCCGGGACGTTCCGTCCGCCCCCATCCCGCAGAGATGCACGAGATAGATTCCGATCTGGACGCGCTTTCCGGAATCGTCCGTGCCGTCCCACAACACCGCGCCCTGCGGCCCGCTCTGGAGTCCGGGCCGCAGGGTCTTGACACGGCGGCCCAGGACGTCGAAAATCCGGATCCGGATCGTGGAAACCGCTTCCGTGAGCCGGTAAGAGATGAGTGCGACGTCCTCGTGGCCGTCTCCATCGGGAGAAAACGGGTTGGGTGCGACACACAACCGGGACGCGGCCGGAGGCCGGGCGATATACACGCTGTTTTCCCGGCCCGGCGTCATCCCCTCCAGGTCCGTGCAGCCGTGCCAGTTGTCCCGGTCATGCGACGGTCGGTCCGGGTGAAGCCGCTCCAGCGAGACGCCCGGGGCAGGAAGCCATGATCCCCAAAATCGCGCCGAATCGATGACACGACCGGTCGGATCCCGGATATAGACCGCGTCCGAGTCGTTGTTCAGGCGGGGGAACGAAACGGGAACCAGCAGGACTCCCCCGGGAGGGAGGCGGCCGTGGAGGGTGGAATCCGAAGCAATCACGGCGAATTCGCCCGGGGCCATCCGCCTTTCCGTTTTCGTCATTACGACGGATTTGATCGTGTCGGAGTCGGAAAAACGCCACCCGGCCAGATCGACCGTGAGCGTGGAACGGTTGTACAATTCGAACCACTCGGGTTCGCGGGATGCCGGCTGAAACTGGATTTCATTGAGGATCAGACAGCGGAGAGGGAACGGCACTGTGACCCGGCCGGCCAGCAGGTTGTTTTCGGGACGCTGGTCTCCCGCGATCTCTGCGCATATCACGATTTGCCGGCCGCCGGAAGGGGCGCCGGGCCAGAGGAGCGAGACACGCGCCGTATCGTCCGGGGCCAGGGGCGTTTCGAGGACCGTTTCCCCGATTTTTTCATCCGGCCCGGCCCGGCCGTCGCAATCCGCGTCATGATAAAAATGGAGGACGGCCCAGGGAATGAGCGTCCGTCCCGCATTGACGAGACCCGCCGTGATCCGGAAGGCCTCTTTTTCGGAAAATCCGTAAATCGGACCGATCAGGGCGGCATCCGTCTCATATTTCAGGATACTGTTGGGCGCGCCCGGCGTGCCGTTGAGGTGGAGGCTCTGTCCCCATGCCCCCGGCCCCGCCGGTTCATCAAACCACTTCCTTTCCGAAGAATGCCCGGGCGCATATCGGATGTCATAGGTGTGTGTATCGAGGATCCGTCCCGCCGCATCGATCAGCGTCACCGTTTCGGGCGTGCTGTTGGACAATCCCGAACTGCCGATCGTGCTCCCGTCCAGGGTCAGAACGAGACAGTCTCCGGGAATCAGGGTGTCATACGTGGCCGATCTTCCGAAATAGTCCGGATCGAGGATCAGCCCATACTGTTGCGGCAAAAGCCTGATTCCCCCCCCGGCGTCCGTGATGCGGTCTTCTCCGGTTCCGTCGCTGATTTTCCACCCCGACAGATCGACCGTATCCGCCGGACTGGCGTTATATATTTCGACAAATTCATCCGTCGCCTCGGGGCCGGCCGGATTGAACATCACCTCGCTGAGGAACACTTCACCCGTGACAAGCTTCAACCCCAGACAAACAAACAGCGATAAAACGGGACGCTTTTTCATGGCGCACTCCATGACAAAGGGTTTTCCGTGCCGGCGGGTTGCGGATGCAGGGAGGGGCAATGGAATGAGAAATTCAATCAAATTTATCATCCGTTTCGGATGAATGCAAGGACAATCTTCTTGGGCCTCACACCCCCCTGCGGCATTCCCGGACATCCCGGATTAATCGGTTTACATTCAAATAATTTTTTATTAAATTGCAATAAATGAATGATTGCCCTGTCTGGAGCGGGCGGAGAATGAACAAACCCTGGTCGACAAAACTCTTCATCCTCATCCTCATCGTCCTTTTGACGCCCGTGTTCTCCTATACCATTTTTCAATTCGCCCAGAGGGGATCCGAGGAGGCCCTGATCCAGTCCATCTATGACCGGCAGCTCAGGACGATCCTCTTCTCCGTCAATCAGCATTGTTGGGATCTGTTCAGTTCGTGGACCACCCGGTTTTCGACAATCGCCCGGAACTCCGGAACCCTGAGCCGGAAAGATAAGGAAGATGCGTTGAATGAATTCCTGGATATCCGCATGGAGCTGTCCGGCGTTTTTCTTCCTCAATCTGAGCGGGACCCGTTCCTGATCCTGAAACCGGAAGCCCTGGGACCGGAATCGTCCCGGGATGACGCCGAAATCCGCATGCGCATCCAGGACATCATTGACCGGAACCGGTCACGCATCGACAAGCTCGTGCTGCGGGCGCGCGAAGGATATATGCAGCCGCTCATCATCGACTGGTCCGCCCATCCCGGACGGCGTATCACCTGCCACATCATCCCGTTATGGAATGGGGCGGGATCGGAAGCATCGGATCCGGCCGTGCTGTTCATCGATGACGAACGGTTTGTCCGGGAAATCGTCGCGCGAAAATTCACCGAAATGGATGACGGAACGTTGATTTTCGCCGTGAAAGACCGGCTGACGGGAAATTTTGTTTTCCGGACGGACGAGGCGGACGAACAGATGTTCGAAAAACGCGAATCGCTCTGGGTTATCCCCGATCTGGACCTGATGATCCGGCTTCGGGGACAGACACTCGATCACCTTTCCCGGATCAGGACGGAACGCAACCTGATCTTTATCGTCCTGGTGAACGTGCTGCTGGTGGCGGGCCTGATCTATCTGTTCCGGAACATGGCCGCCGAGATGGCGCTGGCCCAGATGAAAACCGATTTTGTGGCCAATGTGTCGCACGAACTCCGTACGCCGCTGGCCCTCATCCGCATGCACGCGGAAACGCTGGAGATGGGCCGCATCACCGATGAAAATAAAATGCACCATTATTACCGCACCATCATGAATGAAAGCGCCCGGCTGACCCGGCTGATCAACAACATCCTCGATTTCTCGCGGATCGAATCCCGGAGTAAAAAACACACGCTCTGTGAACAGGATTTGACCGCCGTAATTTCGGAGGCCCTGAATGGCTACCGTTCCCATTTCGATCAGAAGGGGTTTCGCCTGCATGTGCATCTCGCGGAAAACCTGTCCCGCGTCCGGATCGACTCCGAATCCGTGCGTCTGGCCTTCGTCAACCTGCTCGACAACGCCATCAAATTCAGTGGGAATAAAAAAGAGGTGCGCGTCGACTTGAAACAGGAAAAGAACCGTCTTGTGCTGAGCGTCTCGGACCGGGGGATCGGCATCCCGGAATCCGAACACAAGAAAATCTTCGATAAATTTTATCGCGTCGGATCGAGCCTGGTTCACGACACCCGTGGGAGTGGTCTGGGACTGAGCCTGGTCCAGCATATCATGGAAATTCACAGCGGCGAGATCAAGGTCGAGAGCAAACCGGGAGAAGGGAGCCGTTTCTCCCTGTTCTTTCCGACAGTCCGCCCGGATACGGAGGGCTAGACGATGGCGCGCATCCTGATCGTGGAAGACGAAAAAGAAATGGCCTCCGGGCTGAGAGACAATTTCGAGTTTGAAGGATACGATGTGGAAATCGCGGGAGACGGTGAAGAAGCCGTTGAAAAAACCCTCTCATACGACCCGCATCTGATCGTCTTGGATATCATGCTCCCCCAAAAATCCGGATATGACGTCTGCCGTGAGCTTCGGTCGAAAGGGATCCGGACGCCGATCATCATGCTGACGGCCCGGGGGGAGGAAATCGACAAAATCCTGGGACTCGAACTCGGTGCGGACGACTATATCACCAAACCGTTCAGCATCCGGGAGCTGCTTTCGCGCGTCAAGGCCGTGCTCCGCCGGGCACCCTCAGCGAATGAGGGCCGCGCGGTGTTTCAGGCCGGCAAGCTGACGGTCCATTTCGACCGTCTGACCGCGCATGACGCCGACGGAGAGGTCATGCTGTCGCACAAGGAATTCGAGATCCTCAGATATTTCAGCGATCATCCGGGCGAGACCATCAGCCGCGACCGGTTTCTCGACAAGGTCTGGGGCTACGAACATTTCCCCACGTCCAGGACGGTGGACAATTACATCGTCCGGCTCCGCAAGGCCGTCGAAGAAGACCCCCTCCACCCCAGACACATCATCACCGTGTACGGGATCGGATATAAATTCATCCGATAACCGGCCGGATCCTTTCGGGATACCGGGTGTTTTACCGGCGGTTCACGGATGATTTGCCCGCAATCCTCTACTATGGAAGGGAATGAATATCACGACGATCGGAAAACCGCCCCGGTCCGACCGAAGGATTTAATTCTCCCGGTTCTCCCCCCGGGTTTCGGCTGTAGCGAATGCGCCACATTCTTTGACAATCTTTCACATCCCGGTGACACTCGTGAGGATGATTTTCTGTAAGCTTTAACTCCCAAAACCCCGGGAGACTGGAACGATGCAAAAAAGACTTCTTTATATCGCCATGCTTTTTTTGATGTTGATCTTCGGCCGGACATGGGCCATGAATCTGCGCCTCGAGATCGATC
>DSAP01000102.1 GCA_011046415.1 bacterium
CCAGAAAGACCGTGGCCGACTTCATCGGCGCCGAACCCGATGACATGGTTTTCGTAGGCAGCGGATCGGAGGCGAACAACACCGTTTTGAATCTGTTTCCCTGTCCCTCGGTCTGCTGCACCCGGATGCGCGAAGGCCGGATGGAGATCATCACGACCGCCATCGAACACCCCTGCGTGCTCGAAACTTCCCGGTGCCTCGGCGTGCGCGGCGTGGACGTCCATTATCTCGAGGTGGATCCGGCCGGCAAGATCAGGCTGGACCGGCTTCGGGAGAAACTCTCCGGAAATACGGCCCTGGTCTCGGTCATGATGGCCAACAACGAGATCGGCACGATACAGGATATCCGCGAGATCGCCCGGATCGTCCACGGAGCCGGCGCCTATTTCCACACCGACGCGGTGCAGGCCGTCGGCAAGATACCCGTGAATGTCCATGAACTGGATGTGGATTTTCTCTCCTTTTCCGCGCACAAGATCTACGGACCCAAGGGCGTGGGCGCGCTCTACGTGCGCCGGGGCGTACATTTCTGTCCCCTGATCTACGGCGGGCATCAGGAGAAGGGGCGCAGGGCGGGCACGGAGAACACATTGGGCATCATCGGCCTGGCCCGGGCGATCGAATTCCGCAGGGAAGAGATGGGGGCGGAGGCCGTCCGGCTGGCCAGCCTGAGAAAACGGCTCATGGAGGGGATCACGTCCCGCATACCCGACACCCACATCAACGGCCACCCCGAAGACGTGCTGCCCGGCACCCTGAACGTGTCGTTCGCCGGGGTCGAAGGCGAGTCCATCCTGCTCTATCTCGATCTGGAGGGCATCGCCGTGTCGACCGGATCGGCCTGTTCGTCCGGGTCGCTCGACCCCTCCCACGTCCTCCTCGCCACGGGCGCCTCCCCCGAACTGGCGCATGGTTCCATCCGGTTCAGCCTCGGACGGGACAACACCGGGGCGGATGTGGATGAGGTGCTCGACAGGCTGACCGGGATCATCCGCAGGCTGAGGGCGATGTCCACCGTCTATGAAACCGCCTGACGGTGCGGATCCCGCAAAGCGGGGAAGCAGAAAGCGGAAAGCGGAAAGCAGAAAGCAGGAATCCGAAATCCTGATTCACCGAATCACCCTTTGGATGGAGCGTGCGGCATGACGGACTGGGCATACAGCGATGTGGTGAAGGATCATTTCATGAATCCGCGGAATGTGCTCACGCAGGACGGCGACATCCGCATCGACGGCGAGGGCAGGGTGGGGAACGTGAAATGCGGCGATGAGATGCGCTTCGTGATCCAGGTCGACGATGAAAAGGGCGTCATCGAGGAGGTGCGCTGGAAGACTTACGGCTGCGCGAGCGCGATCGCGTCGACCTCCCTGTTATCCGAAGCGGTGAAGGGGATGACGCTCGACGAGGCCTTCGACGTGACCCCGAAAGACATCGCCGAGCGGCTCGGCGGGCTGCCGGAGAACAAGATCCATTGCTCCGTGCTGGGCGACAAGGCCCTGCGCGCCGCAATCAACGACTATTATACCCGGAAAGGCCTGACAGAGAAGGTCCGCACCGAAAAGGCGCGGATCGTCTGCCAGTGTATGAATGTGACCGATCACGAGATCGAGGAGGCGGTCCTCGAAGGCGTACGCACCTATCTCGAACTCCAGGAACACACAAAACTCGGCACGGTCTGCGGCCAGTGCAAGGACGAGGCGGTCCGCCTCATGAACGGGTATGTCGAACGGCACTTTTCCCCGGGATAAACGGGGGGATTATTCCCGGCATATCGACGGAAAACCGGGAGCTGTCCAACAAAAACAAGAAGATCCAATTTGATCCTCCCCGTCAAACGGTTTCAAAAACAGTTTGACAATCCACGTCATTTTCAGTAAATTTAATTGTTTGAAAATCATTGAACAGGTTTCCCGTGTCCCAGAAAACACCCCTGTATGCGGCGCATCAGAGACAGGGTGCCAAAATAGCCGAATTCGCCGGATGGGAACTGCCGTTATGGTATCCGGCCGGGCAGTCCGCCGAACACCATGCGACGCGGAAGGCCTGCGGGCTCTTCGATATCTGTCACATGGGCGAATTCAGAATCCGTGGGGCGGGATCCCTGTCTTTCCTGTCCTCCCTGCTGACCAACGATGTCGGCCGGATGCAGGACGGCCGGGCCATGTATCACTTGATGCTGAATCCCGAGGGGGGGGTGATCGACGACTGCATCCTGTACCGGTTCGGCGCGGAAGACTGGATGCTGGTGGTCAATGCCGGGAACATCCAAACCGATTTCGACTGGCTGACCCGGCATGCGCCCTCCGGTGTCCGTCTCGAAGACATCAGCGGCCGGATTGCGAAGATCGACCTTCAGGGGCCGGGTGCCCCGAGACTGATTTCCCGCTTTATCGCACCCGAACGGCTCGCCGGCCTGGGTTTCTTCCGGTTCATTCCCGAAGCGGATGTCGGCGGGATGGAGGTCCTGGTCTCACGGACCGGCTATACGGGTGAGGTCGGATTCGAACTCTACACCCGCACGGACTGCGCCGAGGAGCTGTGGAACCTGCTCCTGGACACCGGCGCGGATCTCGGCATCCTGCCGTGCGGTCTCGGCGCGCGCGATTCGCTGCGCATCGAGGCCGGGCTGCCGCTGCACGGCCACGAACTCAGGCCCGACCTCACGGCAATCGGGCATCCGTGGGAATTTGTTTTTGCGTGGGACAGGGAATTCATCGGGAAGGCTGCGGTGCGCGACAAGATGGAGTCCGGTACGGGGCCGTTCGTCTATGCCTTCCGCATGCAGGGCCGGCGCAAGGCCATGCCCGGCTGGGAGGTACGGATCGGTCGACGCCCGGCGGGTCGCGTGCTGAGCGGGGTCATCGCGCCTTCACTCGGAAATATCCCGATCGGTTTTTTGGAAACAGACACCCGGCTCGAACCGGGCGCCGTCCTCTCTTTCAGGCAGGAGGGACGGCCGGACGCCTTAGCGGGGGAAATCAGTCCCATCCCCTTCGTGCCTCAGACATGCCGGAAGAAGATGGACCTCTTCCTGTAACCTTTTACGGGTATGATGCAGATCCAGGTGGCGCTGGTGCCCTTTACATGGGGTGAAAAACGGCGCCATGATCCGGTCGTTATCGTGATCGACGAAGGACTCCGGGATTCCGGTTCCGAACCGGATGATGAGGCTCGGACCGTGCACATCCTGTACCGGCATTATGCCGGCAGGATCGGGGAGATGATCAGGATATCGGTTCACGGACGATATTTGAGATCCATCGGCATGGGACGGGACCTGGCGGTCTGTGCGGCGATCGACCGGTACGGGATCGTCCCGATTCTGAAAGACGGATATTTACAGACAGACACAGTGCATGGCGAAACCCAAACAGACTGACAGCCAGAACCGGGAAATTCTGGGCATCCTGTTGATGGCCCTGGGCGTGCTCGTCCTGATCGGATTGATCTCCTATCATCCTGGGGATTATCCGAACAGCGGGTCATCCGACCATGTCCGCAACTGGCTCGGACTGGCCGGCGCCTTCCTGAGCCATTTCCTCTATGTGTATACGATCGGATATCCCTGTCTGATCTTCCCGTTTCTGATCTTCCTTTTGGGGTGGAATCTCTTCCTGCAGAAAGGATTCCGGCCCTATTTCCGGATCAGCGCCTATATCCTGGCTCTCGGCCTATTCCTGTCCACCGCGCTGGCCCTGCGGGAGGCCGTGTCAGAGGAAACAAGCCAGTACGGATACCGGCTCAGCGGCCTTTTAGGCGGATTTTTCGCCGAGCAGCTGGCCAGGTATCTCGGCGCAGTCGGCAGCGTGGTGGTGCTCCTCACTTTCCTGCTCCTGTTTCTCGTTTCGGCCACATCCTGGAGCATGCGCGAGGCGGTGCTGGGTTTCCGGGACGAGCTGGCCGGTCTGCTCGCGGGCCTCAGGAAACGCCGTCCCCGATCCCGGGCCGGGGCGAAACCCGTAACCCCGTCCCCACCCGCGGCACAAAGACCGCCGATTCAGATTCTCCGGCCCGATACGCAACCGGCACCGGTGAAGGATCTCCGGCCGCCCGTATCGGCCGCCAGACCGCCTGCACCGCCGAGACAGGCGGAGACGCGTCCCGGAGCGTCCACGCATGAGGCTTCTTCCGGAACCGTATCCCGCCATGAAACGCCCGCGGAGCAGGGCACTTATGTCTTTCCGCCGCTGGAACTTTTGAATCCGCCGCTGGGAGATGCCTGGTCCGGGGATCCGGGACAGCTCGAGAGCAAGGCACGGTTCCTCGAAGAAAAGCTGAGCGAATTCGGGGTGCAGGGAACGGTGACGGGCGTGCAGCCCGGACCCGTGATCACCCGGTTCGAAATCAGTCCGGCGCCGGGCGTGAAGGTGAGCCGGTTCGTGGGCGTGCAGGATGATCTGGCGCTGGTGATGCGTGCCTCCCGCGTGCGTGTGGTGGCGCCGATACCCGGCAAGGCCGCGGTCGGCATCGAGATTCCCAACGACGACCCCGCGACCGTGTCGATCCGTGAAATCCTGAACTCGGAAACGTTCCGGGATTCCACCTCCAAGCTGGCCATCGCACTGGGCAAGACGACCGATGGAAAACCCTACGTGACGGATCTCGCCCGGCTCCCCCATCTGCTGGTCGCGGGCGCGACCGGTTCGGGCAAGTCCGTCTGTCTCAACACGATCATCGCCTCCATTTTGTACCGGGCGAAACCGCACGAGGTGAAACTCGTGCTGATCGATCCCAAGAAGCTCGAGCTGAGCCTGTACAAGAAACTGAAGCATCATCACCTGACGACCGGAGAACATCTCGGGGAGGACGTCATCACCACGGTGGACAACGCCGTGGCCGTGCTGCGAAGCGCGGAGCGCGAGATGGAACGCCGCTACCGGATCCTGGCCCGGGTCGGGGTCCGGAACATCGATGATTTCAATACGGCATTGGAGACGCATCATATGAAACCGCCGGAAGAGGAGGGGTTCGCGCTGGAACATCTTCCCTATGTGATCCTCGTGGTCGACGAACTGGCGGATCTGATGATGACCGGCGCACGCGAGGTCGAAGAGCCGATCGCCCGGCTCGCCCAGATGTCGCGCGCCGTGGGAATCCATCTTATCCTGGCGACGCAGCGCCCCTCGGTCGATGTCATCACCGGCGTCATCAAGGCCAATTTCCCGGCCCGGATCGCCTTCCAGGTGACGGCGAAGACCGACTCGCGTACCATACTCGATCGGAACGGGGCGGAGAAACTGCTCGGTCGCGGGGACATGCTCTTTCTCCATCCGCGTGAGGCGGAACCGATCCGCGTGCACGGCGCATACATGGGCACGGACGAGGTCCAGCGCGTGGTCCAGCATATCCACAAACAGCCCCATGAGGCGCCGTGGCTGCTTCCGGGCGTGAGATCCGGCGGAGGCGGTTCCCGCGAGATCGAAGACGGCGAGCGGGACGATCTGTTGTGGGAGGCGGCCAAACTGGTGGTCCGCCACCAGCAGGGAAGCGCCTCGCTCCTTCAGCGGCGGCTGCGTGTGGGGTATGCGCGTGCGGGACGGCTGATCGACGAACTCGAGGACAGGGGCATCGTCGGACCGTTCGACGGCAGCAAGGCCAGGGAGGTGCTGGTGGACGAGGAGGGACTGGAACTGATCCGGCAGCAGGAGGAGGGGGAGGGGGATTGACGGACAGAAAGCAGAAAGCAGAAAGCAGAAAGCAG
>DSAP01000034.1 GCA_011046415.1 bacterium
CGCATGGATGTCTTCGAAGAAAGAAGTCCACAGCGGCCGGGTCTTCCCGATCTGTGCAAAGATTACCTCGTCCGTGGGAAACACATTCTGGTCTGATAAAACCGCCGGTTCCATGACAACCTCCCTCTCGTTCAGTTTTTGCATGTCTGTTTTTTTGCGTCCCGGCCGGACGGATGGGACACGATGCCGGTGTCTTCCTGCCTGTCTCTGTCTACCCGGACCGCGGTGTCCCGTCCAGCCTGTCCGCGACTCACAACCCGGCATCCGTTTTCGAAGGGCCGGATCCGGTCGAAATCGGGCAGATAATGATCCCGGCTCTCGGTCTCCTGGACGAAGGCGTTCTCCAGGCCGACATCGAGTGCGAAATCCGTGATTTCGGCATATTCCGCCTCCGTGAGACCGCGGCCGATGCGGGGATGGTTTCCGGCCCGGTACCGGGGGGCATACTGGGACATGATGCTGACAGGGATCTCCCGGGATAGATCCGCGATCAGACGGAGACATTTCCGGCTGTTCTCGAGATAACCCGGCAAAACCAGATGCCGGACGAGAAGTCCGCGGACTGCGATCCCCTCCCCGTTCATCGTGAGCGGTCCGGCCTGATCCAGCATTTCCCCGAGGACTCCCGGAATCGTACCGGCATAATCGTCCGCGCCGGACAATTCCCGGCCGAGGGCGTCATCCGAGTACTTGATGTCGGGGAGATAAATCTCCACGAGGCCCCGGATCCGGCGGAGCGCATCGACCGAGTCATAGCCGTTGGAATTGTAGACCACCGGCACGGAAAGCCCCTCCTCCCGCGCCGCGACGATCGCATCGGCCGCCTGGAAAACGACGTGCGAGGGAGAGACGAGGTTGATGTTGTGCGCGCCCAGGGTCTCGAGACGCAGCATCTCGCCGGCCAGATTCTCCGGCGTCAGACCCAGGACGGGATGCCGGTGAAATTCCTGGCTGATCTGGTGGTTCTGGCAGTATATGCAGCGCAGGTTGCATCCGGCGAAGAAGATCGTGCCGGAGCCCCGGTTTCCGGAAATGGGCGGTTCCTCGCCGAAATGCAGGCCCGCATGGACAAGCGGGAGATCGGAGCCGATCCGGCAAAACCCTTTTTCACCCGCAAGCCGGTTCACCCCGCATCGACGGGGGCAACCGGCGCATCCGGCCAGCTCCTGGGAGAACGGGAGGTTCATGTTACTTGATCAGGGTCATTTTTCTGGTTTTCTCACGCTGCGATCCCTCATGGCGGATGATCAGTCGGCAGAAATACGCTCCGCTCGGGATCTCGCCGCCGGAATCGTCCAGACCGTCCCAGGGCGCAGACCGGAATCCGGCGGGTTCTGGACGGTCGATCAGGGTCCTCACCCGGGCGCCGTACACGTCGAGAATCTCAAGCCGGACATGCGCCGGCCCGGAAATCCGGTATGGGATGGTCGTGTGCAGGTTGAAAGGATTGGGATACGCGGGCATGAGATCAAGTCCGTCCGGGACGGCGCCGTACCGTTTCCGGACGGATGCGGGATCGCATTCCCCGTGAACGATGGAATACGGCCTCACCGAGGTGTTCAGGATGCTGAAGGAATCGGTCACGGCCACCTCCAGTCCCCAATCGTACAATGTTTCGAACGTGCCGTCTGCCGTCATGTCCCAGAACGGATTGCAGTTGCCGAACCAGGACCAGGCGATATACCCGATCTCGTGGAGATGACACTGTTTGATGAGGGTGCGATAGGGGATGGAATTGTCCGCCGTGATGTTTTTTTCGTCACAGCTTCCGTGCATCCGGGAGAATTCACCGACGATCAGGGGAAGCTCCATCCGCACCGACGCCTCGATCGCGCGGGGGATGTCGGCCTCTACATAGCCATACATCCTGGGCCACCACATGTGGACCGAGAAGAGCAGATTGCGGTCCGGATCGGCCTCGATCAGATACGGCCCTTCCGATTGAAGCACCCGGATGTTCTTTCCCCAGTCCGTGCCGTCGATGACCAGCGGGACATGGATTCCCGCTTCCCGGATCCGGAGAACGGCCGCCTCATACCCCTCCCGGAACTGGGTTGCGGTCACCGAGGCATCCCCGGCCTCGTTGGCGATGTTCAGCAACAGATCGGCCTCGTACCGGCGGAGCACCTCCGCGATATCCGGACGGGTCCAGTAATCCACCACGGACACGAGCTTGCTCCAGTCTCCCGTGGCGTCATGACACTCGACCATGGGAATCATCGAATGGGAGATGCAGTTCGAGATGGCCGCGTCGAGCTGCGCCGCCGTGCCGCGTGTCTCCCACACGATGCGCACCACATTGGCCCCGGTTTTCTCGATTTCCGCGTAATGGGGAAGCCCGTCCCGCTGGAACCAGATGTTCGGATTGGAGACGCCCCGCAGGATCACCTTCCCGCCGCACCGGTCGTAGAGATGCCTTCCGATGACCCGGAATCCGGGATACTCCTGACCGTGCGCGGAAGCGGCCCATAAAAGCAGGCACAGAACCCCCGCCGTATACAACCGGATCATCCTGCATATCCGCCGTTGCTTCCTACGCATCCGTCGCATCCTTTCCTTTGCGGACGAAAGTCAGTGTGAGCGCCTCGCCGGCCCGGAGATTCACCCGATAGAGATTGATCGACGTTTTATCCCGGACGATCCCGCCTTTTCCGGACAGGGAAACCGATTCGATCTCTCCGGGAGTTTTGAGCGTCACCGTCTGCGTCTTCCCGGAATGCAGTGTGACCACGATCTTTTCCGATTCCCACTCAAGAGATTTCAGGCGAAGCTGTCCCCGGAGGAGTACGCCTTCGATCCGTCCCTTCTCCCAGGAGGCCGGGAGGGCCGGGAGGAGTGAGATGTATCCCGGTTCCGCATAGACCAGCGCACGGATGATTGCGGCGGGATATCCCCCGCTCAGATCCATGTTGAACAGGTTTCCCGGGTCATGCAGGGTCGCGAGCGATGGGGTCCAGTACCGGCTCGACATCCAGTCAATCAGATCACTCACCGTCTCGGCGTCCCCCAGATTCGCCGCCACGAACGCCATCTGCGCCATGCCGAATACCATCACGCCGCCTTGATCCCGTCGCCGGATTTTCATCCGTTCTTCGATGACCCGCCTCGCCCCTTCGGTCAGCTCCGGATCCGCGGCGATCTCCGGATCGATCCGTTCATACAATCCGTAAAGATGGGAGACATGACGGTGATCGTTGTTGTCTTCCAGGCCCGGCCACAGCCATTCACGCAGCGCGCCCTCTTCGTTCACCTCATACTCCGGCATCCTTTCGAGCATGTCCTCCCAGAGCCTGATCCGATCCCTGTCGGTATTCAGGATGCCGGCGGCCGCGATGCAATCCCGGAGAAGCTGCTTGGCCACCATGACATCCATGGTGGCGTTGATAGAGGCCTGTGATTCGGAGTTTCCCGGGTTGTTTTCCGGAGAATAGGAGGGAATGAAAACATATTTTCCGTCTTCCCCGGGGATGAGAAAATCCTCGTAGAACAGGGCCGCCTCCTTCATGAAGGGATACGCCCGCTCTTTCAGGAACGCGCGGTCACCGGTGTACAGATAATAGTCGTAATAGAGACCGGCGGCCCATCCCGCGCCGGCGGTCCAGAATGTCATGCACCAGGTTTCATTGAAATGGATGTCCCAGCCGTGTGAACTCGTCCGCGAGGGAATGTGAATGCCCCGGCACCCGAACAGCCGCCGCGCGTTATCCCGGTAATCGGGGAGCCTGCGGTCATGATAGTCGAAATAGGCCTTCATGAGTTCGGGAAGGTTTCCGCAGAGCAGGCCGGAGACGGACACCTGCACATTGCCGTTGTGGGTATAATCCGATGACCAGGGCGGCGACCAGCTCCCGTTCCAGATGCCCTGGAGATTCGGGGGATGAATCCCCGTCGCGCTCAGGGTGTTGTAACGGGCCGCATCGAACAGCCGCCCGATCATGGCCGGCGTCACCGACTCGCGGGCTTTGAGAACCAGGGCTTCGGATTGGAGCCGGTGTTCCTCCCCCCCGCCCAGGCTCAGCCGGACCCGGTTGTACAGTTCGCCGTGAATCCGGACATGGCGATCCAGCAGCGTGTCGTAATCGGAGGGAAAAACCGACAGGGCTTTTTTCATTTCCTTTACACGTGAACTTTTCGCGTCCTCGACCGGTTCGATACGGACCAACAGGAGCACCTCCTGCGCATCCCGGAAAGAAAGGTTCCCTCCTGCGTCCTCAATCTCTCCCCCCTTCACGATCATCCGCCCGACCCCTTCAACCCCGTGCGGGTTTCCCTCCCAGCGTCTCGTGAACTCCCTCCGGAACGTCAGCCAGTGACCGGACGCCCCGATCTGCGTGGACGCGATATTCTCGCGGATCATATCACGCTGACTCCATTCATACGGCCGGGAATCGAAGCGCACGCTGCCGCTGACCAGGCCGGTCCCTTTGATCCGGAGGATCACGAGGGTGTCGGAACGGGAGACAAACAGGGCTCTCTCGACGTGTCCGGAATCATCTCTCCAGCGCACCGTCGCCTCACCGGTTTCGAAGTTCACCCCGCGGCTGTAATCGGAAATGTCGGAAGGGGCCATGCTGAGTCTGATATCCAGAGCCGGCATGTACGGATCGGTCCACAACTGGCCTCCGTACCCTTCCTCGAGGCTGATCCCGACCGGGATCCGGGAAGCCTCCACGAATCGTCCATCGCGCAGAAGCTCCCGGATTTCCCCGAGCCGGCCGGCCTGATCGATGGGTTTCATCGGATCGGTGGCGGGGAGATAGAGCCGGGCATGATTGAGAATGATGGTTTCGTCATGGGGACGCCCGAACACCATCGCGCCGACCGTCCCGTTTCCGGACAACATCGCCTCCTCCCAGGTCGCGGCCGGCGTCCAGCCGGTGAAACCCCGGACGGGAGCCGGAGCGCTATCCGCAAACCCCGCGGGCATCATGACACATCCCGTTGCGGCAACGAGGACGGCGGTTCGGATCGTGTTCTGGAATGGCTTCATGCGTCACTCCCGTTCTGAACTTGTTAATTCCTGTTCCCCAAAGGTTGCTTCTCCATTTCAAGCATCTTGACCTCTCCCGAGCCCGGCGCGATCCGCTTCATCAGGGACAGCATCGCATCGCCCTTCTCGGGTTGTAGCGTATTGTAATAGGCGCGGGCCAGATTGTACAGCAACTGGATGTCTCCGGGGAGGATCGCGCGCGCCGTTTCGAGATATTCGATCCCTGAGCTGGAGTTCCCGGACGCCAACGCGAGCTGGCCCGCCCACTTGTACATGAATCCGGACCGGTTGAATTTGAGGCCGTCCTCGAATAACAGGAATGCGCGCGCATACTGTTCCGTCTCGAGCAGGATCTGGAGGGCGGGCTCATAAAACATGTCCAAATGGGGGACGGTGTAGAGGAGCGCACGGAATTCCTGGAAGGCCCGTTCGGTTTCTCCCCGGAGCCGGTAATGGTGCGCGAGCCGGATATGGCCCAGTTCCAGGGTCAGGCTCCTGTCCCGCAGGATCGCAAGCGCGATGGAATCCTGTACGGAAACCGGACGGAATTCCTGGAGCGCCCGGTTCGGACCGGACTTTTTGAACGGCCAGCCTCCCTTGAGATGCCGGACGGTCAATCCGGC
>DSAP01000137.1 GCA_011046415.1 bacterium
GACACTCAATATATCCCGAATCCGGAGGCCCCATGAAACGTGTGCTTCTCATCGCCGTGTTGGGATGCATCCTTTTCGCATGCCAGAAAACACGGGAACGGCGAACCGCCGCGGAAGATCCCGGAAAAACTGTCGACCTGGAGAAAATCGTTTTGCAGGCACCCCCCGCCCTGCTTTCGGCCTCGGCGACGATCGAGATCCGGTTCAGTGAATCCGTGGTGCCGGACCATCTGAGCGGAACCGTACCCGACAGGAATCCTTTCGTGTTCGATCCCGTCCTCAGGGGCCGGACCGAATGGATCACCGCCGACAATATCCGTTTTACGCCCGGGACGCCGATGAAACCCGGCGAAGTTTACAAAGGCGTGCTCAGGGGAGACCTGTTGCTCGGCGACCGGAAAAAGGCGACGGATTTTCATTTCTCTTTCCGGGTGGCGGAACAGGAAATTTTGGGTCTTCAAGGGGATTTCGAAGCCGAACCGGACGGGAAGAACCAGGCCTTCTATCAGGGCACGTTGCGCTTCGCCCAGCCCGTCGAACTGCAGCGCCTCGAAAAGGACCTCTCCATCAAAAGTCCGGAGGGCCAGGTGAAATTCACGCTGGCATCCGGGGAAGACGGCCGGACCGTCACGATCCGGTCCGCCCCGGTCCGCCGTCGGGAGACCGGCCAGACATTCACCTTTACCTTGCCCGGAAGATACCGGGCGGACGGCGCGAAGTGGACCGCGACCGTTCATCTGGCCGGCGGCGGGATTCTTCAGATGATCACGCACATGGACCTCACGGATCCGGACGCCGAGAAAAGCGCCTACGGATTCCGTTTCAGCGATCCATTGAAACAGGACATGGATCTCTCGGGATTCGTGTCCGTGGATCCGCCCGTCGACTTCGAAATCCAGATCCGGTCCAAATATCTCATCCTCCGCGGAGATTTCCTCCCGGGCAGGCGTTATACCGCCACCCTCTCGCAGGGGCTTCCTTCGGTGTTCGGGACACAACTGGGCCAGACACTCTCCGTCCCGATCCGGATCGAGAACATCAAACCGGAAATCAAATGGCTTTCTGAAGGGGTGTATCTTCCCGGCGACAACACGTTCAAGCTCCAGTTCAAATCCGTCAATGTGCGGAAAATCCGTGCCTGTGTCACGGAAATCTTTCCGCAGAACCTGGGATTCTTCATCCAGCAAAACGCCGTCGAGGACCGTTCCGGAAAACGCAGGGAATACGCCTGGGACCGGTTTGCCTACACGGACCTCGAACGGGTGGGCAAGGATGTGTTTGAGCGGGAGCTGGAAATCGCAGGAGGCCTGAACCGCTGGGTGCGTTCCGAACTCGACCTCGGCCCCGTCTTCAGGAACAAGACGAACACCGCATTCGTGGTCCGCCTATCCTTTGACGAGGAGGGGCTGGCCGGCCGCTGCACGAACGACGCGAACGACATCCGGGAAGGCGATCTCTACTTTTCGAGCGATGATTACTACACGAATCCCTGCAGGCCGGGATATTATTATGCGCACGGCACGGTGAGCAAACTGCTGATCGCCTCGGACATCGGACTCACCGTCAAACAGGCGGATGACGGGATACACGTCACCGCCACGAACGTGATCACCGCACGGCCCGAATCCGGCCTGCGGCTCTCGCTCTTTTCTTTCCAGAACGAAAGGCTGGAGACCCGGACGACGGACGGCGACGGATACGCCCGGTTCGAACAAACCGGATTCTACCTCTACGGACAGACCTCCGGCGGCATCGCACTGATCCGGCTTGACCATCAGCCCTGGATGCTCAATCATTTCGACACCGGCGGCGGCTCGGGCGGACGCAAGGGCATGGACTGTTTCATCTATACCGACCGGGGCGTGTACCGCCCGGGGGATACCGTGTATCTTTCCGCCATCATTCGCACGAACCGGAAGACGCCGCCCGCGGACATGCCTGTTCTGCTGAAGGTCATGAATCCGCGCGGCCAGACCGTGCTGGAACGACGGACCGGGAGCGGCGTACACGGCCATGTGCATTTCCCGGTCGAAACGGACGTGACGGATCCGACGGGCCGCTGGACGGCCGAAATCAGTGCCGGGGATGAAACATTCCAACATGCCCTCCGGATCGAGACCGTCAAACCCAACCGGCTCAAGATCGAGACGGACGTGCCGGAAATCCTGCACGCCCCGGAAACCCGCATCAAGGGGATGGTCACCGTCCGGTACCTCTTCGGGGCGCCCGCGGCCGGACTCGCGACCCGGATCCGCGCCGATCTCTCGGGCATGGCTTTCACCGCGCCGCGTTTTCCGGAGTTTCGGTTCGGCATGCCGGGCAGGGGATACCGGGAACGGACCCTCACGCTGCTCGACGCCGCGCTGGACGATCGGGGCATGGCCGCCTTCGGCGGCGAGATACCGGATTTGAAGACCGCGCCCGGGGTGATCCGGGCCGTCCTGAATACCGTCGCGGCCGAAAAAGGGGGTGATTTCACGGAACACACGCACCGGCTCACGGTGTATCCCTATCCGTGTTTCGTGGGTCTGAAAGACGTGTTCGGCTGGCGTTCCGCGAAAACGGGAGAGAAAGCCGTCATCCCGGTCGTGGCCGTCGATCCGGAGGGCCGCCCGCTGCCGGGACGAAAACTCCAGGTCTCGGTCTACCTCAACCGCAAATACTGGTGGTGGCATTATGACCGCGACGACCGGCGTGATTTCAAGACGCTCGCGGAAACCTCCCTGATCAAAACCCTGACGGTGGTCTCGGATTCGGAACCGATCGGACTCTCCCTCGACATCGAGGATACGGGACAGCATCTGATCGAGGTCCGGGATACCGAGACGGGCCACACGGCCGGATTGTTTTTCTGGGCGAGCACCTGGGGCGGCCTCGCCCGTGAGGAGGAAGCGGCGCGCCATACGCTGGAGATAAGGACGGACAAGTCCGTTTACAGCCCGGGTGATCAGGCCGTGATCGCCTTAAAAACACCGGCAAAAGGGCTCGTCCTCCTCTCCGTCGAGCAGGGAGGCCGCATCCTGAGCAAGGACTGGAAAGCCGTGAACGACACCCTCACCACCTTCCGGATCGCCCTGACCGAAGAGATGGTCCCGGACTGTTATATCGCGGCGAGCCTGATCCAGCCGCACAACCAGAACACGAACGACCTGCCCATGCGGATTTACGGGATCAAGCCGCTGACCGTGGAAAATGCGGCGACCCGGCTGCCCCTCGCCCTCGAGACGCCGGGGGAAATCCGGCCCGGAGAGACTTTCAAGGTGAAAATCGTTTCCCGCTCACGGAACAAAGCATCGGTCACCCTCGCGGTCGTGGACGAGGGGCTGCTGGATCTGACGGACTTCCGGACGCCGGATCCCTGGAATCATTATTTCCAGAAAATCCGGCTTGCCGTCCGGACACGGGACAATTTCGATGAAATTCTGGGGACGCTCTTCCCCGGCATCCATCAGTTCTTCACCATCGGCGGAGACATGGAATCGCTGGATGAGGCGCGTCTGAAACGGCTCGACCAGAGCCGCGTCAGGCGGTTCGAACCGGTCGTCCTGTTCCGGGAACCCGTAACCCTCGAACCGGGCAAGACACTCGAAACCGCCTTCACCATGCCCAATTATGTGGGCGCGGTGCGGATCATGGCCGTCGGATGCGCCGGTCCCAGTTATGCCTCCCTGGAGGAGACGGTACCCGTACGTCAGGAATTGATGGTGCTGCCCGCCCTGCCCCGCGTGGCCCGGCCCGGAGATGTCTTCGATGTGCCGGTCTCGGTCTTCGCCGCGGACAGCGCCGTCCGGGATGTCGTCCTCCGGATCAAGACCTCGGATCCCCTGAAAATCACCGGTCCCGCCGAGAAGCGCCTGACTTTCGACAAACCCGGCGAGAAAGACACGGCCTTCGAAATCACGGTCGGGGACGCAGTCGGGGCCGGGACCGCGGAGATCCGGGCCATGTCCGGACGGTTCAGCGCCGATGCGAAAATCCATCTGCCGGTGACGAGCCCCTTTCCGTTTTTTACAGAGGTGACGGAGGCTACGGCCGCGAAAGGGGAACCCGCGACCCTGACCCCTGAGAAATTCGGTCTGGAGGGGACGAACAGCGCCCGTCTCGTGGTCTCGCGTATGCCAAACATTCAGCTTTGGAAACGGATCCAGGATCTCGTCCGGTATCCTTACGGGTGCAGCGAACAGATCGTGTCTGCCGCGTTCCCCCAACTGTTCCTCCCGGTGCTTGCGGATCTCAAGCCCCATCAGAAACAGGCCGTCACGGACCACATCAACGCCGCAATGTCCCAATTACAGAAATTCAGGATGGCCGAGGGATTCTCTTACTGGCCGTTTACGAACCGGGACCGCCAGTCTTATCACGACTGGGGTTCCTCCTATCTGGGACATTTCCTGATCGAAGCCCGGGCCAGGGGATTCCACGTACCGCCTGACCTGTACGGACACTGGCTCCGCGAAGCCAAATCCAGGGCCAAACGGGTCGACCGGGACAATCACCGCTACCAGGCATACCGCCTCTATCTGCTCGCCCTGGCCGGCGAACCCCAGACAGGCGCCATGAACCTGCTCAGGGAAAATTATCTGTCGAAACTGGATCCCCTGTCCCGGAAGCTGCTGGCTGCCGCATATTACCTGAGCGGCCGGCAGGCCGTAGCGAACCAGGTGGATGAGGCCGTTCCCGGGACCCTGGAGGGTCCGCGTGAACTGGGCGGGACCTTCGGGTCGCCCCTGCGCGATCTGGCATTGATGACCGTGCTGACCCTGAAAATGGAGGATTTACGGACCGCGGCGGGACTCTTGAAGGATCTGAGTGCGGGATTCCAACCTGCCGGATGGTATTCGACCCAGGAAACGGCCATGGCCATCCTGGCGATCGGAACCTTCTACGAAAAATCCCCGTTCACGGGTTCGGTCCGGTTCACACTGAAGAAACCGGGACAGAAGGAAGAACGCCACACGCTGGACCAATTCCAGGCGTCATTCGACCTGGATGAATGCTGGGACCGTCCCGTCACGGTCGCCACGGATCAGGAGGGTCCCCTTTTCGTCACGCTCTTCCGCGAGGGCGTGCCGCTCGAAGACCGTGTCCGGACGGAGAACCGGGGCATCGATCTCGTCCGGCAGTTTTTCGACGAGGACGGCCGTCCGGTCCGGGTCGAGACCCGGACCCAGGGCGCGCCATTCTGGGTGGTTTACACGATCCGGAGCCGGCATGCCCTTAAACTGGAGAACCTGGCCCTCACGAGCCTCTTCCCGAGCGGATGGGAAATCATCAATACCCGGCTGACCGATGCCGACCCACCGGTCTGGATCCGGAATCTGAATCTGGGCGCGGGAGACTATATGGACATCCGGGATGATCGCGTCAACTGGTTCTTCGACCTCGAACCGAACCGCACGATCGTGCTCGGGACAAAAATCAACCCGTCGTTCAGGGGACTTTACACCCTCCCCTCCGTCTCGGTCGAGGCGATGTATGCGCCTGATTACCATGCGCGGATCCAATCGGGGAAAGTCCGGGTGGAATAATCGTCGGGAA
>DSAP01000080.1 GCA_011046415.1 bacterium
CCTCGCCAGGAATGAGGGAAAGGAAATCGTGAACAAGCTGAATTCGGCACTGCGTGTGGAACGGGTCTTCACGGGCCGGCTTTTCGGTTTTCTCGCGGTCACGCATCTGACGGACAAATTCTCCGGATACGACTCCCGGATCTCGGTCGGGCCGGGTCTCGGCATGGACATCCTCAGACAGGAGAAACAATCGCTCAAGGGCATGCTCTCTTCCATGTATTATTTCGACGACTACGCCCTGAAGGGCCTCGAATCGGACAGATACCCGACGGCCAAGGCCGCCCTGAACTATGAATGGAAATTGACCGAGACGGCCCGGTTCAAATGGGTCAACGAGGGCCTGGTCTCCCTGGAGGATTCGGACCGCTATTTCATGACCTCGGATGCGTCGCTCCAGGTTTCCCTGAGCGGCAGCTTCGCGATCGGCATCGGATACCAGGTCGCCTATCAGAACAAACCGCCGGCGGCCGGCATCAGGAAGACGGACACCACATTCCTGACTTCACTGGTGATCAACCGGTGATCCGAAACGGTGTCGTGAATTTCACGACTTTCAGGAAAAACCAATTTGGAGGAAATCTTTCATGGCCCTTGACTTCCAGGCGATGCGCAAGATCAATGAAGGCAAGACCAAGATCATCTACGCCAACCCGGATGACCCCCAAACCGTCTACATGGTTTTCAAGGACGACATCACGGCCGGAGACGGTGTCCAGCATGACATCATCGAGGGCAAGGCCCGGGTCGACTGGCGGACCAACCGGGACATTTTCGAATATCTGAACCGCAAGGGTGTGCTGACACACTATGTCGGCAGTCCAGAGGAAAAGGTGAGTCTGGTCCGGAAACTGGACCGCAAGATCAACCTCGAGGCCGTGACGCGCCGCGTGGCCGCCGGCTCCATCTTGAAATGGGGCGACATGGCGGAAGGCAAACGCTTCGACCCCCTGATCACGCAATTCCACTACAAGGACGATCCCCTGCACGACCCGATGCTGGATGAATCCTATATCCGGTTCATGGTGCACAGCAAAGGTGCCCGGGAATATTCGGAAATGCGGAAGATCAACGACCGGGTCTTCGAGATCCTGGAGGAGGCTTTTTCCCGTTTCAACATCCAGCTGGTGGATATGAAGCTGGAATACGGGATCATCGACGGGGAGGTGACCCTGATCGACGAGATCACCGGCGGATCATTCCGGCTCTGGCCCTACGCCCGCAAAAACCCCGATCTCAACCAGGAGAACGTGCTCGCGGAACTCGACCCCGCCGCACGGCTGGACAAGGACATCTACCGCATGGGCGGCGGCCTGGACAGCGTGCAGTCGAAATTCGAGGCGATCGCGGAAATCACGGCGCAGTTCAAAACGCTGCCGTAGTATCCGGATCATGCGGACCGTCTCGGCCTTCCATCCGGACGGGTGGAAGGCTTTTTTATTTCATCCGGACTGTCTTCCTGAAACGAACCCTGACAGGATTGAGTCGTAAAGGCAACTGTTATCCGGACTATTCCCTTGTCTCTCCCGGAAGCCACATCTCCGTCGAAACGGCGGATTCCTCCCGGAGGCGCACCTCCGGATCGAGCCCGGCCCGGATGACCGCCCGGTCGTATATCGCCCGGATGAACCGGGATTCGGGCAGCGGCACGGGACGGACGATCAGCTCCGGAAGCTGATAATTCATGAATTCCGCCGCATAATCGTCCGGATCTTCGCGGGGCAGCAAAAAGGGCTTGTGGCAGTTTCCGTCCCCGTCGACATAACTGAAATAGGAAAGCGTGTGAATCCCGTCCCGCCGTTTGGACCCGAACACGATCCACCGGCTGTTCGAGGACCAGCCGTGATGGCTCTCGGAACGGCCGGAATTACAATCGGCCTTCCGGAATCTCCCGGTGGCGGTGTCCAGGAGATACAGGTCGCTCGAGGGACGGAAGGCGGTGAAGGTGCCGTGTTCGGCGAGGCAGAAGAGAATCCACCGGCCGTCCGGAGAGACCCTGGGCTGGGCGGCGCTGAGCCCGGTCTCCCTGCTGTCGACGACCGTCTCGACCTCTCCATGGAATCCTTCGGCCTCGTCATAGGCGATCCGGACGAGATCGTACCGGATCCGGGCGATTTCCGGATAGGGCAGGTTCCAGTCTTCGGGACGGGGCGCCCGGCAGAAATACAGAAACCGGCCGTCCGCCGACCAGGCCGGCCAGGTTTCCATCCAGGCCGGATCCGCGATCCGCGGATCGGTCGTCACGGTATGGGTCCGGATGTCATACACGATCAGGTCGGACGACAGATCCACCACATCGCGGTTCTCGCCGAGCGCGTGAAAGAACTGTTTGAACGCATGGACGGAGAAGGCGATCCGGTCTCCGGAGGGATGCCAGCTCGCGAACGCGGCATGGTCGTTGAAATCCGTGCGCGTGTCGATCTTCCGGATATCCCGGCCGTCCACCAGCAGCGTCCCCGGACCGGGCCCGCGCCGGACATGCATCACCATCCTGCCCGGATCGTTGTCGAGGAATCCGTGGCAATTCATGCAGGCGGTGCCGAGCCTGCGGTTGTCGAGGATCACGGAGGTCCTGAAATTCTCGAGATTGCGCTGGACCAGACGCATCCGGTTCCAGTACAGGTAGACCGGACCGATCTCGCGGTATACCAGGGTGTTGTCCACCGTTTCCCGCGCGACGCGGACGGGAAAGGGGTCGTAGGCGTCCCACGTTCCGTCCGCCCGTTCCGCGAATACCGCGACTTCGAACGTCCTGCCCCGGTTGTTGGCGAGCAGCGTCCGCCAGCGCCGTCCGGGAATCCGCACTTTGGCCGACGGGGAGCGGAACGTGAGCGTGTCGCCCGCGTCGCCGTGAATCCGGACGATCACGGCTTTCTCCGCCCCGGTCACCCGGAAATGGAGCGGCGCGATGTTGGGCGGGATCGTGACGCCGATGAGATCCGGGAAAAGCTTCGGAAACGCATCCGTCCTGCGGGCGGATATACGCATCCCGCCCTCCCCGCATCCCAGCATGAGGCCGGCCGCGAGGAGGACGGAAAACCAGGCCCGGGTCTTCATCGCGTCGCCCCCGTCGCCCCGTCGATGGGCTGCGCCGTGTCTTGCCGCATGGGTGTCTCTTGGTACATGAGGTAGTACCAGTAGGTGCCCCCGAATTTCCGCCGCAGGGCGTCGTGGGCCGCGGCCCGGTCTCCTCCGTGCCGGTTCAGGATCTCCTCATACGCCCTGAACCGCTCGAAGGTCTCCTTCCGGATCGGATGTCCGGACCGGACCCATTCGGTCTTTCCCGTCTGCATCCCGTAAACAAGGAGGGCTTCCTCCCAGTGTGCGGGAAGCCGGCGATACGCAAACCGGCGGACGCCCTCGATATCGCGCACGAACCAGTCGAGCTGGCGGACGAGCAGATAATAGGACATGAGATATTCGTAAGCCATGTGGTTCCGGGGATTGCGTCTGACCAGGGAGACGAGATCCATCTCGGGAAGGTTGAGATGGACGAGGAAATCACTGTCGATGCACATGTCCCGGGCCTGCCGGATCCAGTGCTCCGGAGGCGGATCGGCCATCCGGTTTAAAGCGTCCCGATAGGGTACCGCCCCCCCGGCCGGACGCGCCCGTTCGAGCAGGCCGACGGCGGCTTCGGCCATGGGGCGGTTTCCCTTGATCAGGTTGACCTCGGCGATGCGCGAGAGGATCCGGGGCGTCTCGCCGGCCTGGGTGAGCGCCTCATGGGCCCAGTGCTCGGCCTCGTTGTAATGCGCCAGGTCAAACCATAAATCGCTCGCCTCGATCGCGACCGGCAGCGCCGCCTCCTTGAGCAGGATGAATCCGTCGATGCCCCGATGCTGGGGATAGCGGAACATCTCGTCGCCCAGACGGCCGGCATGATACAGCGCCCGGTGCATGTGAAACGCGGAAACGCGGTCGATGTCCGGATGCTTCCGGACTTCGGCGAGCAGGTCCTCCCACCGGGCCCGGCGGGCCAGATCCCGGATGACGAGACCGGAACGTACGGCCGGATCCACGGCGCGGCCCATCCCCGGGAACAGCAGCCCGAGCAGGATCAGGGAGGGCAACAGGGACGCGGGGCCGGACCGCGACAGGGAGAAGATCCGGTTCCGCAGAACCGGATCGAAACGCCCCGCGATGTGAGGGACCAAGATGATCAAAAGGAGGCTCGCGACGAACAGGTGAAACGCCGCCGGAATCCGGTATGTCAGGGAAAAGGGCATCCATCTCAGATAGGCGTGCCCGAGTCCGGTGTATACGGCCGCGGGATTCAACACCAGGGGGATCAGCAGGGCGGCGGCCGCCGGCAAAAAAATAACCGCCGCGATCCCGGCCGGGCTCCTCCGGGGATGCAGCGCGTCGAGGCCGATGGAAAGCAGGATCATCAGCAGGGCGGGGCCGGCGACCGCCTGGTAGAGTCCCGCGAACACGACGAGATATATCGGAATACGCCACCCGATGCGGAGTGCGCGTATCCCTAAAAGGGCCGTGCAGCATGCGAGCGAGAGGGCGAGCCCGAACGTCGCGGCGAGGGGAAAATCATAATTCCCGTGTGCGAAGACAAGGAACAGGGCCGGCGCCAGATGCCATCCCCGTCCCGGTGAGCGGAATGCGGACCGCCGGATCATGAGCGCGGCGAAGAAGGAGACCGACGCGATCAGCAGGACCAGGATCGCCGCCCCGGCCGCGGGCGTGGTGAAATACCGGTAAAGCCATGCCGAGACATAGCCGGCGTATCCGCCCGGATTGCCCACGGACGCCTCGAAGTAACGGCGCCCCGCGAGGAACACGGGCTGCTGATTCAGTATGATGAGGGCAGGTCCGGCCCGATTCCAGAGAAAAACGAAGGCCGTGAAAAAAAACAGAATGTCACACGCAGCGCCCGCCCGTTTCAACCGTTTCATCCGGTCCGAATCCTTTCGACGTTTCGCGTTTCCACACATTGCCCCTTAAAAACTGTACGGCGTCAGGAAACCGTCCGCCAGGGCGTCATCCGGGGCATTCCGGTGGGTGACGCCGGGATCCAGACGGGCCTCGTGCATGCGGTCCGGATCATCGAGCACGGCCCGGATGTCCCGGGCGCCGAATGCCGGCGGAGAGACCAGAAATTCGGGGAGGTTGT
Source organism: bacterium (assembly GCA_011046415.1). Taxonomy (GTDB): domain Bacteria; phylum Zhuqueibacterota; class QNDG01; order QNDG01; family JABMRT01; genus DSAP01. The sequence continues at coordinate 5,126 of DSAP01000080.1, forward strand.
ATGTCTGGATTTGCGCGGCGTACAGGGCGGGATCGTGCTGCGGCAACACAAAAGGCTTATGAACGGTCCCGTCCCCGTCCACAAAGGCGAAATAGGGCCGGGCGCACTGGCCGTCGTCCCGCTTGCTGCTGAAGACGATCCAGCGCCCGTTCGACGACCAGACGGGCCAGGTTTCGGCGAAAGGGCTGTTGATATCGGGTTTCCGGGCCTCCCCCGTTTCCAGATCCATGATCCAGATGTCGCTGGAACCGATATACACCGGGAAATTCCCGTGATCCGAGACGCAGAACAGGATGAAACGTCCGTCGGGCGACACCCGGGGACGGGTGATGCTGCCTCCGGCCTCTTCCGCCCTGAGAACCGTCCCGGGCACGCCCCAGGTTCCGGA
>DSAP01000193.1 GCA_011046415.1 bacterium
AAATCGTCATGGAACCCGTCGTTTTCGGAGAAACACAGGCGGAGCTTCAGGGTGTCTCCCTCCGCCTCCCGGACGAGGAGGGTGTCGGGTTCGACAAAATTGAATCCGAAGGAAAGGATCTCGGCGATGCGTGTTTGGTCATGGAACAGCGACAGGCGGTTGTTCCGGAGGAAAATCCGATAGGGATCTTTTTCCCATACGGGTTCCGAAAACGACGCGGCCGGGAATACGGCTCCCGTGAGAAACAGGACGAGGATTTGTTTGAATTTAAGGGACATGGCGGCTCCGAAATTTGTTTAACGCATCCTCTCACCGCGGGGATGGAGGTCCGACATCAAACCGAAAACGCCGGGTGAGGCCGTCCGCGTTCGAAAAAAGTCGTTTACTTCGAAACGGGACCCCATCGCCTCCCGCCGACATCCAACCGGTATGTTTTTCGCTCAGGGCAACGGCTGCAGTCCTTCGAACCGGACGGCCCAGTCTCCGTCTTTCGGGAATCCCGGTGCGTGAATCCGGGGCGCGCCGTCCCATCCGGCGGCCATCATGGCCACGGCCGCGAGCAGCCCGCCGTTTCCGGGCAGATAGATCGGCAGCGCATCGGTCTGGTAATTGTGGCCGTTGTTAAGGTGCCTGTTTTTGGGCGTATCCATGAGCAGCGCATCCACCGCAATGTCCGGCCTGCCGACGCGCGCGGCCGTCATGGCGATGAGCGGATAATCCCATCCCCAGGTGGAATCCCAGTCCCAGGACCGCATGACCCGGTCGAGGGTACGGCGCATGATCTCCGGATCGGCCGTATCGTTCGGAAGCATACCGAACGACCCGAGCAGCGCGGGATGATCCCGCCTCTGCGCGGCGTCCTCGAATGTGTCGGGCGCGGTCTCCGCGTTCTGGTACAGCCCCCGGTTCACCGGCAACGCGGCCAGATGCGCGAGCACATGATCCCATGTTTCATGCCGGGGAAGCCCCAGCCGCTCGCGCCATCGCTGCGCCGTCTTCAACCCGAACCTCCAGTAGGACAATTCGAACGCGGGATTCATCGTGGATTCCGGGGCATGGGTCTCCTGCGCGGGAATCAGCGGCGGTCCCAGGACATACCGGTTCTCTTCCGGATCAAAATGGGCGTACGAGGCCAGGAACTCCGCCGTGGCGAAGACAATTTCCCTGTATTTCTCGAGGACGGCGCGTTCGTTCCGCTCGCGGTACAGCAGTTCGGCATAATAAATGGGATGCGGCTGCTGCCAGATCAGGAACACGCCGATGCGCGAAGGGCTCTCGCGTCCGTCGGGATCGGTCATCTTCGGCCATCTCGCGCCGTCGTATCCCTGGCGCGCCGCCTCGCTTCGGGCGGCGGGCAGGATGGTCTCATACCAGGACAGACTTTTTTCGAGGAGCCCGGGTTTGCCCCAGAGGACGAAATGCACCGCATGCCACCAGTGCATCTCGAGATGGAATTTCCCGAACCAGCTGTTGCAGGTCAGTCCTGTTTCCTGGGGAGGGGTCGATCCGGCGCATTGAATCGCCGTCAGGTATCGGGAGAGGACGATCCGCCGCTCCAGTTCGAACGCCCGGGGATTCCGGCTGCCTGATAAATCCACGGCGCCGCCGGTTTCCCAGAAATTCCGCCAGGAGGATGACGAAACGTGGAATGTAGTCGGGACATCGTCGGGCGTCTCTATGTTCTCTTCTTTCAAAAAACTAACGGTGAATTCAAGGGAATCCCCCTGTAAGGCTTCCAGGACAAAGGAATGACGGGAGAGTCGTGAAAACCGCGCATCCCCGTTCCACCGGATGTCCACGTAATACCGGCAGGAATCCAGCGAGCGTTCGATCCGGGCGGACCGGTCGTCGCCGGAAACAATCCCGGAGTTGTGTTTCAGGGGATGATTCCAGTCCGCCGGGTCTTTTCCCCAGGTCACTGATCCGTACGGGAAATCGAACACGACGCCCATGCGGCGTCCCCCGAGCAGTCCGGACCGGACGCGTACGGCGGCCTGGTCGGCCTGCGGATGGCAGGCCGTTTCCACGGAAACGGCCTGCTCCCCGACGCGGAAGGCGCTCCGGATGATTCCGTTCCAGAGGTCCAGTGTTTGATCGATCGCCTCGATGTCGGACAATCCAGCCGTCCGGCCATCGGCCTTTTGGATCCGGAAACCGATCCGGCCCAGATGCAGCCGGTGGGGATTGGATCGCAGCCACCGGCCTGCCGGGGAATCCTGGAGCGAAGCATATGCGACAGGCCGGCCGTGGGTGTCATATTGCGCGAAGGTCTCATCCAGGACATGGCGATTCTCATTCGGAACCGAATGCCATCCCCATTGCGACTGGGTTCCCAGGGGAATGTCGTTCGTATAGGCTTCGGGAAATGTCTGAAGGCCGGTTACATCGACCGTGAATGCAAACTCCCCGTTGCCGACGGAAAACGGGGAAAGCGGATCGGCCTGATTCAGGGCAGGGAAATGACGGCGGACAAGCGCCTCCCGGTCGATCCGTCCATTCCTGTCGGCGACCCGGGTCTGACACGCGCAGATTGAAATCAGAATATGGAATACGATCACCCGTTTGATATGCATCACGTAACCCCGGACCCGATTGAGATCATGAGAAAACAGACAACGTCCCGGGGCATCGCCCCGGGACGTCCGTCAACAGCATCGTGGTTCGCCGGAACAATCCTCCGGAGAACCGGACTGCCTGTTTATTTCATCAGCATCATCTTCTTTGAAACGGTCATGGAGGAAGTGATAAGCCGGCAGACATAGATGCCGCTTCCCGCCATGTCACCGGCCGCGTTCCGTCCGTCCCAGGTGATTTCATAGGTCCCCGGGACATGGAACCGATCCGCGGTCAGGTTCCGGATCAGGGTTCCGTTCACGCTGTAAATCGCCAGGGTCGCGGTCTCGGACCGTTCGATCCGATACTGGATCCGCGTCTCCGGGTTGAACGGATTCGGATAATTGGTGATCAGCCGAAAGGATTCCGCAAGCACGGGTGCGGATTTCACGGCGGAAGGTTCGGGATTGGTATACCAGGCCTCGGCGCTGTCACTGACCACCTCGGGATTGCGGGGACTCACGGCTTCGAATTTCAGCTTGTGATCGGGAAGGAAGGTGACCGAGCCGTGGAATTCGCCGAAGCTGTGAGCCTGATCGGTATGTCCGGCTGACCACTGAATCATGTGGTCGCGTGAACCCGAGTCATTGTCTCCGACATTGATCGCCATGCCGAACACCTCGCCCTCGCCCCAGACCATCTCGCGGCCTTCCGCCACCACATTGATATATTCCCGCGGGATCCGGAATTCGAGTGCATAACCGCCGTCGATCACCCTGCGTGCGTAATCCGCCTCGGTCGGCTCCCATCGGTTGCCCACCGCATCCACCAGGTTGCCCGATCCGTTCAGATTGTCCACGCCTCCCGGTTGTTCAGCCAGATCCGCACCCAGGGCCGTCAGGCGTGCATTCGCCGTCCCTTCACCGGTGCCTTCAAAGGGATTGGGATCGATTTTCAATTCGATGCAGTCGTTCTGGAATCGGGATGTATGGGAAGCGGTGACGATATCGTCCGTCACCTCCGCATAGCAATAGAGGTATTCCGCATCCCAGGCCATCCATACGACCGCGGACAGATCCACATCATCAGCCGGAGGGGTGCCGACATCCCGCAGATAAGACCGGGAAGGCATGTGAATCAGGCCGTCGGACGGACCGGTGAGCTGATCATACCAGGCATCCTTCTCGGCATCGATGACGATGAGAAAATCTCCGCCTCCCGCGAGGGTCTCGGGGGGTCCTTCTTCCAGTTCATCATCCGGAACATAAAACTCATCGGTTGTAAGCAGGATCTTGTCCACTTTGAAACTGGGTTCGCGCATATACAGTTGAAAAACATACAGTCCGGCGGACGGCACCTCAAGAATCGCCCTGTCACTGTTGGCATTCATCAAGCGGCTGATCCAGAACCAGGTGTCGACGAAAGGTTGCTCATCGATATGAAATTGAATCGGCGCCGTGCCTTCGATTTCACCGTCGAGGCCGAACCACGCCGAATCGTCATATCCATCTTTGTGTGAGGCCCGGAGCCAGACATAGACCGGCTCGGCTTTCACGAAATGGATCGGATATTCCATATACGGAGCGTTGACCTGGGCGTCTTCGATGCTTTTATGTTTCTCTTCACCCGCGGGCACGGCCTGCATGGCGCCGGTGCCCGAATATCCTTCGGGTTCCAAAACAAGCTCCCAGCCGGTATAGTCCGGTTGAATCAGATCGGTATAGTTCTCGGCTTCCATGCTCACGAGTCCCAGCGGACCGTCCTGTTGCTGATATTTTGCGGCCTGGGCTAACAAAATTCCCTGCAGTATGAATATTGCCAGTATCACCACGGTAAGGACATTGAAAATACTTTTTAACTTCAGCATTGTTGCGCCTCCTTAATAATCAGTCCCTCGTGAAGGACAAATCCCTTCCTTGCCTGACATCTTTTCTCGCATCCTCGCAGTATGGATGGTGGAATTCTCCAGACCTCGTCACCCGGATTTGCATCAAACGCAGGATCTCATCACCTCCTTTTCCGGATCGAAATCATTCTTCCGGAAAACCGGAGTCATGATCCGTTCCCAACTCCCTGAAAATATCAGGATTTCCTGGACAGGTTTTTTTTGATCATTCTTGCCGGGAGACGTTATTAATCCGGTTAACGGATAGTTTCTTAATTTTATTTGAAAAGAAAAATAGACTTTATGGGTTTTCTTTTGTACTATCTGGCAAGGTGAACGTTCACCCCGCTTCCCCTCTGGAATACTCCCGGAATTGAATCGGGGACAGGCCCATTCTTTTTTTGAAGAATTTGGAAAAATAGAACTGTGATTCAAATCCGGTCATCACGGAAATTTCTTTCACGGTGAGTGAGGTGCTCAGGAGCAGGTCTCTGGCTTTATTCAGTTTCAATTGGATAAAATACTGGGCGGGTGCGAGCCCCGTATAGGAACGGAACATGCGCCGGAACCTCGAATATCCGATCCCCAGTTCATAAGACAATGCTTCGAAGCGTATCTGTTTGTCGATCCGGTCGGCCATATAGGCCTTGGCCCTCAGTATCGTGGTTTCGATCTCCTTCCCGGCAAATCTCTTGGAGCGATCCAGGGCGAGAAGCTGGGCGATGATCTGATAGGTCAGCGCGGATATGATCTGCCTGTAACCGATCCTTTCACTCTCCATGAGTTCACTGATTTGCCGGTACAAACCGATGATTTCTTCGTTCAG
>DSAP01000190.1 GCA_011046415.1 bacterium
ATACTGATTCACGATCACATGTTCTTTGGACGCCTTGAGAAACGCTTCGCTGTACTTCGGCATGGTTTCCCTCCCTTCAGGATTGTCCGTTCCATCCCCCGGACAGGATCACATGATGATAACATGAATAGTTCAAGACGGAAATTTGTGCATCGTCATCCGCCAAATGTGGCAAATCCCTTCGTCCCAAGTTAAAATACAGACAAGAATGAAGGTTATTCATGTTTTTTTTGATGTATCAAATACAGGGTCACACAATTTATATCATCATCGTTGAGATCTTTGTGTTGATTATGTATGGAAGTCTGAATATCAAAATATCGCGAATTTTCCTCAATCAGTTTCAAGCCGGATTGTTCAAAATACTGAAGCCACGTGGAACGCTGAATTCGATTAATATAAAGAATATCGTTTTCAAAAAATGTTTTCCATACTTTATTCGAGAAGCGCAAATATGCTTTTTCGGACGCTTTTGGATCATAATTGGTAAAGTGATCACTGATGTCGATTTTATGAAAAGAATATCCGCCCGGTTTCAAAACCCGTCTGATTTGGCATATATATTCGGGTAGCAGGGATTGATAGACATGTTCCAGGACATTGTAGCTGTACACCAGGTCAAACGCATTATCAGGAAATTGTCGCAATGAGCCGGATTTCTCGAGTACGTAAGACCAGTTGAGCAATTTATAAAGCTGAGAAAACGTTGAAACCTTCTGAATTTCCTCTATCATCGGTGCTATTTTCTGTAATTGTTCCTTTGTAACATATTCCATTTGATGAAGTACACGAAATAAGTTAAAGGCAAATTTTTTGAAGGCGCCGAGTTGCCGTTTATCTGTCACATCAAAAAGGGTGACTTCGATATCGTATAATGCTCGAATGACCAAAGATTCCCAATGTGCCCACCCTGTTCCTAATTCCAATAATTTTGTATTTTCACGAATGAGATGATAGCGGTCCAATAAATCCTTAATCCAGTAAACGCGCTGGAGATAGGATTGTGGAAGGCTCCCTTTTTTTCTGTAAAAATTACCGATTATATTGCCGGAAAACTGATATATCTTCCTCGTAAGAGGATTGAGGGAGAACAGCTTGTAAAAAGAAGCGGCCGCCAGATACCGAAGCATGAAATAACCTTCTCCCTGTAAATCTGTGATGGATGATCAGTGTAGATATATCGGCAACACTTGAAACCATCGACGTCTTCTCTGTCAAAGGTCTGAACAAAGACATGAGTCCGTGTTGCCGATAAATTTGAATCCACTTTTTTAAAAAATATATACTCTTTCGCACGTATACCGAATCAGGATTTTCCCTCTTTTTTGGTTTTTTTCTCCTGCCGTTTTTCCTTGATGGATTTGGTTGACTTTTTTTTGGTTTCCTTTTTGATGGTCCGTTCTTTTCCCATGGTTTTCTCCTTTTTGTTAACCGGCATCCAGAATTTCACGATATCTGAAGCAACTCACCTGATGGTCGTTCACCATCCCGACGGCCTGCATGAAGGCGTAGCAGATGGTCGTGCCGACGAATTTGAATCCCCGTTTCTTCAAATCCGCGCTCATCGCATCCGATTCGCGCGAGCGGGTGGGAATTTCCTTCAGGGATTTCCACCGGTTGACCACGGGTTTGCCGTCCACGAAACACCAGATATACCGGTCGAAACTGCCATGTTCTTCCCGCACGGCCAGGAATGCGCGGGCATTCGTCACAGCCGCCTCGATCTTGAGCCGGTTGCGGATGATGCCGGCGTCCCGGAGGAGCACATCGATTTCTTCACGGCCGTACCGGGCGATGCGTTCCGCGTCGAAACCGTCGAACGCACGGCGGAAGCTTTCCCGTTTTCGGAGCATGAGCGCCCAGCTCAGTCCGGCCTGGAAACCGTCCAGCACGACCGCTTCGAAGAGTCTCCGGTCGTCGTGCAGGGGAACGCCCCATTCCGTGTCGTGATACGGCACGCAGAGGCCGTTTCCGGACAGTTCAACCCAGTCGCAGCGGATCCGTTTGTCAGGGGTCTCCAAACACGGTCTCCGTTCGGAACAGTCGTTCCACCCCGGTTTTTATCAGGTTGACCGGCCGCATCCGGAACGAATGGATGTAGGTCTGCGGCTCGAGCTGATATTCGACATGCGTGGCCGGAGACCAGCTGTCGTCCCCGCCCAGTCCGGCCTGCTCCAGATCCAGGTTCAGGGTGATGTCCGGGCCGTCCGTCACATCCTTCGTGTGCCGGGCCGCGGTCAGGGTTTCGAGCGTGTAATGATGCGCGCCGATGTTGAGAAGCGGCATGCCGGCCACGAACCAGCCGATGCCTCGGTCGTCGGTCAGGGTCATCCAGCGGACGTCGGTCTTGTTGCCGTTTTCCTGGGGCCGGACGTATTCCGTGTACTGCTCCCGGACCGTGCCCCCGTGGCGTCCGATCCGTGCGCCGGTCTTGCGGTCCCGGTAGGATTCATGGGGTCCGCGGCCGTACCAGACCAGCCGGTCCATCTCTTCGGGCACCCCCATTGTCATGCCGATTTTGGGGAGTACGGGGAAATCCTTTCCAATTTCATACGTGGAAACGACCCGGATTTCGCCGTCTCCGAGCACCGTGTATTCCGCGTGCCAGGGAAAAGAACGGCCTGATTTTCCGGTTATGCGTGCGGAAACCTGGATGCGAATCATGGATCGGGAAAGAGGACGAACCCGGGTCCGGATATCCTCCATACGCAGGCTGTCGAGTCCCGCCTCGCGCCACAGGAAGGCGAAGGCCCGGTTTCCGCCGCCCTCGTCGTTGTCCGTGGGCGCGCGCCAGAGATTGGGCCGGAGTCCCCAAGTGATCAGCTCCCTTCCCTCGAATCGGAAAGTAGTCATGGTCCCGGAAGATCTGTCCCATTTCAGGGTGAAATCCATACCGGAGATCAGGAATCCGGACGAATCTTCCGACAGTTCGAGCGGAGGAAGGCTTTCCGGTTTGACGGTTTGTTTTTCCGCTTTCACGGGCAGGATGAATTGTTCCCACGCGATCTCGTGGCCGGCTTCCGCCCAGGCTGCGTCGGCCCGGAGCCGCAGGGACAGGTCGAGCACGTATTCCGAACCGGGGGCGGGGTCCGGCGTCCGGAAGGGGATCCGGATTTTCTGATCCGTCTGCGGGGCGATGTCCAGGTCCGTCATCGCGCCCTGTTCGAGGGGAATGCCGTCCTCGAGCAACGTCCAGACGAGTTTCATGCCGTTCAGATCGAGGAAGTCATACCGGTTCCGGATCCGGATCAGGCCGGACGTCAGATCTACGGCGTCGAACCGGATGAACTGATAGACCTTCCTGATTTCCTCCATCTCGGGCTGGACCGTCCGGTCCGCATTGATCAGTCCGTTGATGCAGAAATTGCCGTCGTTGGGCGTGTCGCCGAAGTCGCCGCCGTAGGCCGGGTAGCTGATGCCCTCCTCCGTTTCCCTGTACAGGGCCTGGTCCACCCAATCCCAGACGAACGCGCCCTGCATGCGGGAGTGCGATTCGATCAGGTCCCAGTATGCCTTCAGATTGCCGACACTGTTGCCCATGGCGTGCGCGTATTCGCAGAGGATGACGGGACGGTTCGGATCGGCCTCCGCCAGGGTGATCATGTCCGGCAGGCGCGCATACATGTTCGAGATCACGTCGAAGGAGGGCAGGGTGAAGCTGTAGGCAGGGTTTCGCGATTCATAATGGATCGGCCGGGTCTCGTCGATGCGGCGCATGGCCGCGGCCATCTCGACGAAATTGGATCCCATTCCGGTCTCGTTTCCCAGCGACCAGAAAATGATGGAGGGATGGTTCTTGTCCCGCTCCACCATGGCGACGCCCCGGGAAACGAAGGCCTCACGCCAGGCCGGATCGTTGCAGAGCAGGATGTTCCTGTCCGCCCAGAGCTCGTGGCTCTCGATGTTCGCCTCGTCCATGACATAGATGCCGTATGCGTCGCACAGGGCGTACCAATCCGGATGATTGGGGTAGTGGGAGGTGCGCACCGCGTTGATGTTGTATCGTTTCATCAACAGGATGTCTTTCAGCATGGTCTCGCGCGAGACCGTCCGTCCGTGTTCGGGGTCGATTTCGTGGCGATTCACCCCCTTGAACAGGACAGGCGCGCCGTTGACCAGCACCTGTCCGTTTCGCAGTTCGATCTTGCGGAAACCGATCCGCACGGCCACGGCCTGGACCGTCCTCTTTCCGTCCGCAAGCTCCAGCGATAAAGTATACAGATCGGGGATTTCCGCACTCCACTTGCGCGGATTCGGGATCCCGGCGGTCATCGTCCACGTGGTTTCGGAGCCGGGACGGATTGTCCCACCGCGGAGCGGCCTCTCCAGAACCGGACGACCGTCCGCGTCCCATAATTTCAGATGGACCCGGATATCCGAAGCGGTCCGGTCCGAGAGATTGGCGATGTCCACCTCGACGGACAGCCCGGCGTCCCGGTATGCCTCGTCCAGATCGGTCCGGACGGAAAAGTCCGCGATGCGGACCGGGGGGACGGCCAGCAGATAGACATCCCGGTAGATGCCGGAGAGGCGCCAGAAATCCTGGTCCTCGATATAGCTGCCGTCCGACCAGCGGATCACCTGCGCGGCGAGCAGGTTCTTTCCGGTTTTCACGAAATCCGTAATATCGAATTCCGCGGGCGTCATGGAATCCTGGCTGTAACCAACCATCCGGCCGTTGATCCATAACGTGAGACAGGATTGCACGCCGTCGAAATGGATGAGAATCCGCTTCTCTTTCCAGGCCTTCGGGATTTCGAATTCAAGCCGGTACAGGCCGGTTTCATTGGCGTCGCGGGGGACGCGGGGGGGATCGGCGTGAAACGGATGCCGGATGTTGGTGTATATGGGGCGTCCCCATCCCTTCGTCTGCCAGTTGGATGGGACGGGGAGCAGGGGCCAGTCCGTGTCTCCGAAATCCGTCCGGTAGAAGCCTTCGGGGGCATCCGACGGCTTTTCGAGAAATCTGAATTTCCAGTCTCCGTTTAGGCTCCGGTAAAATTCCGATTTCGTCCTGTCGAAGGTCAGGGCGGAAGACAGGTTTTGGAACGGATAAAAGGTGGCTCGGCCGGGCAGTTTGTTCCGGCCGATCATGCCCGGATTCTCCCAGTCAGGGGTTTCGGAGGCTCCCGGGGGAAGGGGGAGGAGGAATGCCGACATCAGGAGGAACAGGATGTAACGAATCATGGCAGGATCCTTTCTGAAGTACCGGACGTTTTATGAATATTATAATTTAATAC
>DSAP01000211.1 GCA_011046415.1 bacterium
ACGCCGGATTCGACGCCGCCCTGGTCGGGACGGTGCTGATGCGGGCGGGGGATGTGGGGGGGAGGATGAGGGAGTTAAAGGAAAATGCCTAAAATGATAAATGCCTAAAATGATAAATGCCTAAAATGCCTAAAATGGCTAAAATGCCTAAAATTTGGGGAAGGGAATGGTTAAGGATTATGATGTCAAAAAGTTCGCCAGAGATTTGGAATGTCGAACAAAAATGTTCGCCATACAAATCATCCGCCTTTCTCAAAATATTCCAAATACATCAGAGGGTCGTGTGATTAAAAATCAAGTGACCAAATCAGGAACATCCATCGGAGCCAATTACAGAGAAGCCAATCGGGCACGGAGTAAGGCGGATTTCAGAAACAAGATTCGGATATGCGAAAGTGAGGCGAGCGAAACACAATATTGGCTTGAGATCATACGTGAATGTCGATTTGCCGAAGAAGAAGATATTCAAGCCGTCTTGAAAGAATGTTCTGAGTTGTTGGCGCTATTCACAGCCATTAGAACGCGAAATCAATTTTAGGCATTCTTTATTTTAGGCATTTTAATCATTCAAGACGAAGAGAAAATGAGAACAAAAATTAAAATCTGCGGCCTGACGAATCTCCAAGACGCGCTGCTTGCCGCCGAGCTGGGGGCGGATGCGCTGGGATTCGTTTTCGCGGAATCCAAACGGAAGGTGACGTCCGAATCGGCGCGGGAGATCGTCCGCGCACTGCCGGCCTTCGTGATCACGGCGGGGGTGTTCATGGATCAGCCCGTCGACGAGGTACGGCGCATCGCAGAGCATGCCGGACTGGACCGGATACAGCTCCATGGAGAGGAATCCCCGGCCGAATGCCTCCGGGCCGGCCGACCGGTCATCAAGCGGATTTCCGTCCGCCCCGGAGACACGGCGGAAACCATCCGCTCCCGGATGGCGGCGTATCCCGGCCCGGGCTATCTCATCGATCCCGGCGCGGGAGACGGTAAGGTGTTCGACTGGCGTATCATCCGCGGGCTCGATATTCCCTATATCCTGGCCGGGGGGCTCCATCCGGGAAACGTCCGTGAGGCCGTCGCGATGCTGCATCCTTACGGCGTGGATGTGTCGGGCGGTGTGGAATCCGAACCCGGAAAGAAAGATCCAAACAAACTGAAACGTTTTATTGAGGAGGCGCGATGCCTGTAACCGATCCCGACGCCCGCGGCCGCTGGGGGCCCTACGGCGGACGGTATGTCCCCGAAACCGTGATGGGCGCGCTCGATGCCCTGGAGGCGGCCTATCTGGAGGCGTCGCGCGACGCGGAATTCCAAAACCGGCTGGATTATTATCTGAAGGAATACGCCGGCCGTCCGACGCCGCTCTATTTCGCCGAGAATTTGACGAAACGGGCGGGCGGCGCAAAGATTTTTTTGAAGCGTGAGGATCTGCTGCATACCGGCGCGCACAAGATGAACAACACACTCGGGCAGGTGCTGCTGGCCCGGCGCATGGGCAAGACCCGGATCATCGCCGAGACCGGGGCCGGCCAGCACGGCGTGGCCACGGCCACGGCCTGCGCCCTGCTCGGGCTCGAATGCGTGGTGTACATGGGCAGCGTGGACACGCGCCGTCAGCGCATGAACGTCTTCCGCATGGAACTCCTCGGCGCGGAGGTACGGCCGGTGGATTCCGGCTCCAAAACCCTGAAAGACGCGATCAACGAGGCCATGCGGGACTGGGTCACGAACATCTCCGACACCTTCTACTGCATCGGATCCGTCGTCGGGCCCTCTCCCTATCCGCAGATCGTCCGCGACTTTCAGTCCATCATCGGTTCGGAAGTCCGTTCCCGGTGCCTCGAGCGCGAGGGCCGGCTGCCCGATTGCCTCGTCGCCTGCGTGGGCGGCGGCAGCAACGCGATCGGCCTCTTCCATCCCATGCTGGATGACGCCTCCGTCCGCATGGTCGGGGTGGAGGCGGGGGGGCTGGGTCTCGACTCCGGAAAGCACGGGGCCACGCTCTGCAAAGGATCGCCCGGCGTGCTGCACGGCGCGATGAGTTACCTGCTCCAGGACGTGTATGGGCAGGTGGCGGAGACCCATTCCGTGTCCGCCGGGCTCGACTATCCCGGCGTGGGACCGGAGCACAGCCATCTGAAAGACACCGGCCGGGTTGAATACACCTCCGTCACGGATGAAGAGGCCCTCGATGGTTTTTGCACCCTGTGCGAGGCCGAGGGCATCATCCCGGCGCTCGAAAGCAGCCATGCGGCGGCCCGGGGCATCCGCATCGCCGCCGAAATGAAGCCCGATCAGGTCGTGGTCATCAACGTATCCGGCCGCGGCGACAAGGATCTCGAGATCGTGGAGGGACTCGCATGAGAATCCATGAACAGTTTGCGAAACTGAAATCCGGAAACGAAGCCGCCCTGATCGGGTACCTGACCGCCGGTTTTCCGACGATGGAGGGATTCCTCAGTAACCTCGAAGAGGCGGCCGGGTCCGGCGCGGACATCATCGAGATCGGGATTCCGTTTTCCGATCCCATCGCGGACGGGCCGACCATCCAGATGTCCTCGCAGATCGGGCTGGCGAACGGGGCGACCCTGCCCGCGATCCTGAAAGCGATCCGGGATCTGGATTTGAATATCCCGCTCGTCTTCATGTCGTACCTGAATCCGCTTCTGGCGTACGGACAGGACCGGCTGCTTGCCGACATGATCCACGCAAAGGTCACGGGGCTGATCGTCCCCGACCTGCCGGTGGAGGAGGCCGCGTCCTGGAAGTCCGCCGCCGAATCCCGCGGTGTGGATACGATCTTCCTCGTCACGCCGGCCAGTCCCGAAGAGCGTGTCCGGCGGATCGCCGAAGCCTCCACCGGATTCGTCTACTGCGTCAGTCTGACCGGCACGACCGGGGCGCGGCACGATCTGTCCGACGATCTTCCGGCGTTTCTCGATCGCGTCCGTTCGTTCACGAATACTCCAATCGCCGTCGGTTTCGGCATCTCCGGGCCGGAACACATCCGCCGGCTCCTTCCCCATGCCGACGGCATGATCGTGGGCAGCCGGGTGATCGACGCGATCCGGAACGGGGAAGACGTGGGCGGACTGATCCGGAAGTTGAAGGACGCGACGAGGAAATAATCTGACGTGAGATGTTGGCGGTCGGCAAAAGGGGTTACTGTTCAAGATTCAAGAACCGGAAATCAATGCGGAACGGTCCGAGACAGGATACGGAGAATGGAAAACAAGAAACAGAAGAGCGAACGCGGGAGAGGAAATGTGGGGTCACGCGCCAAAATCAGTGAACGTTCATTTTCGGAATACTCGCCCGCTTCCCTGGCGGAAGGCCGGTTTTCGTTGTGGAAGAGGGAAGCGGAAGTCCCAGCGGTCGTTCCGCGATCCCCAAAATGAGGCCCGGCATCCGGTTACGAATCGAGGAACAGGAAAGGAGTCCGGTTTTGGATAAGATTCCCACGTTTCGAATGAAATCCATGCATCACAAGATTTCCGTGACGGTGTCGCCGCTGACGGTTTTCGAAAAGTTGTTCCATCCCCACGAGCACGGATTTCTCTATGAATCCCTCGAGAGCGTCGAGAAGCGGGGGCGTTATTCCTTCACGGGCGGCGCGCCGTTCGCCGTGCTCGTCTCCCGGAAAGGCCGGACGGAAATCCATGCGGCGGGCGAAACGTTCCGGCCTGAAGGCGATCCCCTCGGGATCCTGCGGTCGATGGTGCAGGGCACGCCGGACTGGCCGCCGGTCGCGTCCTTTTCCGGGGGCGCGGTCGGTTACATGGCCTACGACGCCGTGCGCCTTACCGAAACCATCCCGGACGGGAACCCGGACGATCTGAACGTCCCGGATCTGTATTTCATTTTTCCTTCAGAGATGATGGTGTTCGATCATCTCGAAAAGACGGTCGAGCTCGTCGTGTTCGCCGAGAAAAACCCCCAGGAAAAACTGCTCCACCTGCAGAAACGCGTCCGGGCGCTCCACGACGAGACGCTCTCCAACATGCCGTCCACAACCGGAAAGAAAGTAGAGATGGTTTCCAATACTTCCAAAGACGAGTACTGCCAAATGGTCGAAAAGGCGAAGGAATATATCCTGGCCGGGGATATTTTCCAGGTGGTCCTGTCGCAGCGGTTCCGCTTCCCCATGCCGACCATGCCGCTCGACGCCTACAAGGCGCTCAGACTGACCAATCCGTCGCCTTACATGTATCATCTCAGGCTCAACGGGCTCGACCTCCTCGGTTCCTCGCCCGAAATCCTCGTCAAACTCGAAAAGGATCGCGTCACGATCCGCCCCATCGCGGGCACGCGCCCGCGCGGCGGGACGCCGGAAGAGGACCGGGCGCTGGAACGGGAACTGC
The DNA here is from genome assembly GCA_011046415.1 of bacterium. Lineage (GTDB taxonomy): Bacteria > Zhuqueibacterota > QNDG01 > QNDG01 > JABMRT01 > DSAP01. Next base: position 4,359 of record DSAP01000211.1, read on the forward strand.
TCGCGGATCCCAAGGAACAGGCGGAGCATGTGATGCTTCTCGATCTCGCTCGGAACGACATCGGCCAGGTCTGCGTGCCGGGAAGCGTCCGGCCCACCGATCTGATTTACGTGGAACGGTATTCCAGGGTCATGCATCTGGTGTCGAACGTGGAAGGCCGGCTGCGCGAAGACCGGGATGCCTTCGACCTGGTGCGCGCCGCGTTTCCGGCGGGCACGGTCTCGGGCGCGCCGAAAATCCGCGCGATGGAGATCATCGACGAACTCGAAGTGGCGCGGCGCGGCGTGTATGCCGGCGCCATCGGCTATTTCGGATTCAACGGCAGCATGGACATGTGCATCGCCATCCGGATGATGCTGGTCAAGGACGGAATCGGATACCTGCAGTCCGGCGCGGGAATCGTCGCCGACTCCGTACCCGAACGCGAATACGCGGAGACCGAGAACAAGGCGCGCGCCCTGATGCGCGCCATCGAGATGATCGGAGGATAGGCATGCTGTTCATGCTCGACAATTATGATTCGTTCGTCTACAATCTCGTCCAGTATTTCGGCGTGCTCGGCGAACGGGTGGAGGTCCGCCGCAACGACAAGATATCCATCCCGGAAATCGAAGCCCTGAATCCGTCCGCCGTGGTGATCTCGCCCGGGCCCTGCACGCCGGACCAGGCCGGGATTTCCATGCAGGCCGTCCGCCATTTCGCGGGGAAAATCCCCGTCCTCGGCGTCTGCCTCGGTCATCAGTCCATCGGCCGGGTGTTCGGGGGGCGGGTGATCCGCGCGCCGGAGGTGGTGCACGGGAAGGTCTCCCGGATCCGCCACGACGGCAGGACGATCTTTTCCGG
>DSAP01000178.1 GCA_011046415.1 bacterium
ATCGAGACCGAATTTCAGGGTGTCCCAGTTCTTTTTCAGAAAGTCGATATCCCCGGTAAACTTGACATTCCGCAAGACACGCATCATCAGTTTGGGATACAGATCCACCCAGTAATTGTTGTTGTACCAGGCGTAATCGCTCACATTGCGCAGGGGATGTCCTTTTGGCATGGCGCCCACATCATGGGCCACACTCCCTTTGGTCTTGAAGTCATCCCGAATTTGTCTCAGGGAAACGCCTTCGTAGGCTTCCGGATTGTCCTGAAAATGCTGCCGGGCTTCGACAAATGAGGCATGAAAGTGATACCAGCGCGGGGTGGAATCCACGGCCTGGATCGAATCGATGAAGGCCTGGCACAGATCCTTTTCCACAGCCGGGAAGAGCATCAGCAGCACCATCGAATACCAGTCCACGTCCGACGGATCGATATAGGCATAATCGAAACATTCCAGGAACCGGGCCCGTTCGCCGTGTTCATCCTCGACCCACACAATGGCATTGGACAGCGGAAAATGAAGTTCATTCAGCATCAGCCGCGTGAGACGAAATGCGCCTTCACGGTCATTACGATAGGAAGGCGTGGCATATATGGCGTTAAAAATCCGTTCCTGGATGGTCAGTGTACGTTTCCACCAGGTCGGGTGGTTTTCCAGGGCGACCCGGATCATATCCAGAACACGGGTTTTTTCATTCGCAAAGTTTTTGACGTATTTTCGTTCGAATGTGGTGCCGTCGATATAGTCCTGGACCGGAAAATCAAGGGCCATGACAACCGGGATTGTGATGGAACCCTGCGGAGCCAGGGTAAATGTCAGACTGACCGCCGCGCCATAGTCACTTCGGCGGACCGGCTGACGCTTCTCATAAAACGTCCCGTCCGCGTTCAGGAGGAGATCGCCCTTGTACTTGTTCAGGCAGAAATAGGGCTGAATGTCAACGGTCACGCCATCGATATCAGGAACAGCCAGGGCCATCCGGTTGACTGTCTCGGCGCTCCCCATGATCACACCACGCATGCCATCGGATTGGAACACTTCGTGTTTCTGCCCGTGGACCGCGGCCGTACTCACATAGACGCTGTCCTGATCCGTGGGCTTCAGTTCCTTCTCCTGCAGGTTGACGAGAGACGGCCGGGGCACCACAATCGTGATTTCCCGGGCCTCGTTCGTGGTATTTCGTACTTCGAACTCTTCCGCACACAACGGGGTCACCGTATCATCGTTGCCGGAAAGCAGCGGAGAAATGAACCTCCGGACGACAGTCACTTTCTCAAGCCTGTACGCAATCTCAAGCGAAGGCGTGGCAATGGTCATGGAAACATCTTCTTCCGCGACCGGTTCGGGATAGTAATTCCGGACCGCGGGAATATCATCGGGAAGCTCGGTCTCACCGGGCTGTTTTTGTGTCAGCAGGGTACACGCCTCATCGATACGGATATAGGGCGCCGATCCGAATTGCACCGCCTTCTGGTTCAGCATAATCAGTCGTCCCGCTTCATTAAACCGATTGTACAGACCATACGGTGAAATACCGATAGAGCAGGTCGGCGCACCTTGCAGAGCCACGGTCTGGGGAAACTCCAGACATTTGGACATGCCCTGAAAGTGGACGGTCATATTGTTCTTTTCGTATATCTCGGTAATTTGCGGACCACGGATGGTATAAATATCACGGATATCAAATGAATTGGATCGAGACATTGTAACCCTCTTTCTAGTCTGGTTATTCGGTGAATACCATGAAGGAAAGTAAAATGACCGGCCTCCGTTTCCTGGCCTTTTTTGAAATGAATCCGGGCGGCAGGCCGGATTCTTCGGTTCGCAGCTGCCGCCCGGAAAGTTCAGGTCATCATAAAGAAGAGGAAGAAATGCGATTCTAGCACTTTCCTCCCCACACGTTCACCTGTTTCCCGGATTTCTTCTCGTCTTTTTTCGGGACGGGCGCGAACTTCTCCTCCGGGAGATCCTTTTCGGCGCTGAGATCCACCGGCATCTTCGTCGTCGTATAGGGTTTGATCGTCCCGAACAGGAGATCCGCTGCGGCCCGGATCGAATCCGGAGACCCCGAGAAGTTGCAGACCACGGCATCGGCGTGTGTGGTCGTGCCTCGACGGTAGGGGAAATTCGTCACCACGACCACGGTGTGTCCGGCGTCTTTCAGGGCCTTCACCATGTGCTGATTGTTGCCTTCCTTCTCGATACGGGCGTAGTAGTTCGTCATGACCACGAGGTCCGCATCCTTCGCCAACTTCAGTGCTTCCTCCACATCTTCGTCGCTGGCATGGAAACCCGCATCGTCCAGGATCAGGTTGGTGGAATGCTTCACCATCTGTTCACAGAACATGTGGGGATGGCTGTACAGATCCTTTCCGAGGAATTCGTAGGGGATGATTTGCTCGATCACCAGGATTCTTTTGTCCCGGCTCAGGGGCAGCAAATTCTTGTCGTCGCGAACCACCAGAAGCGCCTTGTGCGCCACTTCTCTCGAAAAGTCGACATTCTCCTTGCTTCGCACGATGGCCCGGGTCTTTTCCGGATCCATTTTTCCGGCATTCCTGAACAGTCCCTGATCGTACTTCATGCAGAGCAGTCGGCGCACCGCATCGTCCACACGCTCTTCAGACAGATCTCCCTCTTCTACGGCGCGCTTGATGCCGAACAGGCATTGGGAACGGGATTCGTCATCGGCTTTGAGGAGGATGGTGTCCACCCCGGCCTTGATCGCCATGGCGCATGCCTGGGGCAGCGGCCATTTCTTCAGGATCGCCGCCATCCCGATTGCGTCGGAAACGATCACACCGTTGAAACCCATTTCCCCTCGCAGAAGATCGGTGAGAATCTTCTTGGACAGGGTCGCCGGATATACCTCATCATAGGCCGGGAAAATCGTGTGAGCCGTCATGAGGGCCCAGGAGCCTGCATCCACGCCGGCCTGAAAAGCGGCCAGCTCGACCTCCTCCATGCGCTTTTTGTCACCGCGGCAGACATCCAGCACGTCATGCGCGTCTGTCGCGGAATCGCCGCGGCCGGCGAAATGCTTGATCGTGGCGGCCACGCCGGCGTCCTGATAGCCCCGGACGGTCGCATCGATAAACTTTGCGCACACTTTCGGATCATCCCCGAAGGAACGCACACCGATTTCGGGATTGAGCGGGTTGATATTCACATCGCAGACCGGATGATAGAACTGGGTCACGCCGATCGCCGCCATTTGCCTTGCCATCAGATTCGCGACCTGGTAGGCGAGATCCACATCGCCGATTGCCGTGAGACCCATCGGAGGCGGAAACTGCAGGACACGGCCGGCGGTATAGTCGTTCTTGAAGTCGCCTTCCATGTCAATCGTAATATGAAGCGGAATGCCTGAATCCCGGCTCATCGCGATTTCCTGCAACTGGTTGAGCGCTTCGGTCAGTTCCTCGGGCGTCACGCTCACGCCGAAGCCGCGGGCGTTGAAATAAGTATGCGCGATGTCGATATAGTCCTTCGGCGCCTTGAAGTCAGGATCGATCTGCGAACGTCCCCAGTACAGGTTCTTGCAGGTTTCGAGTGCGTACGGCTCCAGGCAAAGGCCTCCGGCATGAAGTCGGGTGATCTGTTCGAATCCCGAGGGTGTCAAATAAGCACCGCGCCATGTGAAGGTAAGCAGCTGGCCGCATTTTTCCAGCAGGCTCATTTTTGCCAACTTCGCAGCAACAAAACTGTCGCGTTCTTTCGACATGCTGTGTCTCCTCAAAAATGAATGGATGAGTATGATGTTTTGATGTCTTCGTTGTACAAGACCGGATACCGCTGTGATGCTCTACGGAAATGTCGGTGACATCCTATGATCTATTGGGTTAATTTAATCGAAAAACACAATCAAGTCAACAGGTTTTGATGAATGCGTGTGCGTTACCGCTAAAATTCGGGCTTATGGCCAAAATGTCATATTTTTTTGGGCTTCCCGGCCCTAACCGATCGATCACCCTCTCAGGAGGTGCCTCCCTCTCCCGCTTTCAATATTTCAGGGGATCCTTCGACAGGAAACCGGACCTCGATACGCGTTCCCGTCTCGCCCGTGATATCCAGGATACCCCTCAGCTGATTTTCCGTCAGGATGCGCACCAGTTTCAATCCCAGTGAATCCGTATTTTTCCAGTCGAAATCAACGGGCATTCCCTTCCCGTTATCCGAGACTTCCATAAGGATCCATCCGTTCTCATCCATCTCGAGACGGATACGGACTTCCGGGCTGGCCGGAACTTTCTTGTCCGGGAATGCATGTTTCAATACGTTCGAAACGAGCTCATTCAGAATCAAACCGCCGGGCACGGCCAGATCGATCGGGATGGGGATATCCTGGATGGACATCTGGAAATTCACCCTTCCGCTGATGCCCTGAAAGCTCTGATGCAATCCGTTGATCAGGGTACGGACATAAGACTTCATGTCGAGTCTGCCCACATCCTCTCCCTGATACAGAGATTCATGGATCAGGGCCATGGACCGGACACGCGATTGCGCCTCCCTGAACACATCTTGCAGGTTCTTGTCTCCGACAGTGGCCATCTGCAGATTGAGCAGACTGGAAATAATCTGAAGATTGTTCTTCACGCGATGATGGATTTCCTTTAAGAGAACCTCTTTTTCGGCGAGGGCGTTTCGGATTTTCTGTGAATCCTCCATGTTCCGGGAGATATCCCGCGAAATACCCATGATTCCGGCCACATTTCCTTCTTCATCCCGGATCGGCATCTTGGTGGATGAGAAAAACGAGAAGTCTTTGTCGCCCTTTCGGATCTTCTCGACCTTGTTGATGATGGGTTCGCCCGTCTCCATGATCTTCTGTTCGTCCTGAAAAGCCTCCTCAGCAAACTCCTTCCGGAAGAAATCGAAATCCGTCCTGCCCAGGGCGTCTTCCTGGCGTTCGAAACCGAATGACTGAAGATGTGACCTGTTGTTGCGGATGAACCGGGACTGCCGGTCCTTGAAATAGATGTGATCGGGTACGGTGTCCATCAACGCCTGGAGTAGCCGGTGTTCGCGTTTGAGTGCCCGCTCGGTGGCCGCCAGCTTTCTCCGGCTGATCAGGAGGTAAAAAATCAGGATGAACTGGATTCCGACGATTCCGATAAAAAACCAGATCACCTTTTTGTGGCGGCTATAGAACGAAA
>DSAP01000081.1 GCA_011046415.1 bacterium
AACCGGTTTCTGGGCGCCATGACGGGACTGTATGCCGTCATCCTGTTCTATCTGTTCGCCGGGGAGCAGGGTCTGCTCGAGCCCCATCCGCTGCCGATGGTTCTGATCATGGGATCCGCGCTGTGCATCGCGCCGTTGCACTTCCTGTATGCCCGGTCTTTGATCCGTCCGGAAAAGCCTTCACTCCGCAAGTACGGGTTCCATTTTACGCCCTTTTTCCTATTTGAGGCCGGACAATTCCTCATCGCAATCCGTCATCCTGACCGCCTGTCGACACGTCTCGAGCGCATGGCTTCCGGCGGCCTGACTCCTGAAGACAGCGTCTTCAACTGGCTTATCCTCATCCAGGGAGGCATCTATCTCTTCCTCACCCTCCGGCTCCTCCGTGCCCACTCCCGCCGTGTCGAAGCGGTGTTTTCATCACCCGCGCGCGTCCGTCTGACCTGGCTGAGGAATGTCACCCGCTTCGCCTGCCTCGTGCTGTTTGCCTTTCTCGTCGAGAATCTCTTCTTCCTTTCGGGGATCAACCTGACCGATTATTTTACGCTGACATCCACCCTCACGGCCGTGTATATCTTCGCCATCGGCTATCTCGGACTCCTCAGGGCGGAAATCGTCATCGCCCCGGAAACGGCCGGCCCGATGCAGACTCTGGCCGAACTCGATTCGACGGAACCCGGGCGCGGACGCGGAGAAAAATATATCAAGTCCGGCCTGGGACCGGATCGCGCCGCGGCCCTCGAGGCGAAACTGCTTCATTTCATGGAAACGGACACCCCGTACCGCGACAGCGATCTCACGCTGACCCGGCTGGCCTCCCGGCTTTCCGTCTCTCCCCACAACCTTTCCGAGGTGATCAACACCCGCCTGAACCGCAACTTTTTCGATTTTGTCAACGAATACCGCGTCGAACAGGTGAAACGGGACCTGACCGATCCGAAAAAAAGGAACCTGACCCTGCTGGCCGTCGCCTTCGACGCCGGATTCAACTCGAAAATCTCGTTCAACACCCTCTTCAAGAAACAGACCGGACTCACCCCATCCGAGTTTCGCCGGAAGGCCCTCCGTTTCTGAGGACTTGACTCAAACTCAATATTTATTATCCGGCCGGATTCCGGTGTCCCGGACGTCCGATCCCGCCGGTCCGAACCCGTTCTCCGAACCCAAAAGGTTCGAACCGATGGGCGGGGGCGCTTTTCCTTTAACAAACCGATACTTTGTTCCCGAACCCCAAAGAACCAAACGCATGGAAAGGACCGCATCGCTATGAAAGGAATCTCTGTACCCGAATGGACCTTCTGGCTGTTTCTATATCTTCCCCTGTCCGGTTTCGGGCAGACGGCTTTGCGCGTGGGCACGATCGAGGGCCGCGTTGTCGACGCCGGGACCGGGGCCCCTCTTCCCGGCGCGAACGTCTCTGTGGAACACACCCTGCTGGGGGCCGCGGCGGACAGGGACGGAACTTTCCGGATTCCCCGGGTGCCCGTAGGCGGATACAGCCTCCGTTTTACCTACATCGGATACGCCGCGGTCGTCAAAACGGATGTGATCGTGCGGTCCAACCGGACGACCGGGGTGCCCGTCGCCCTGAAAATGCAGGCGGTCGAAACCGAGGCCGTCCGCGTCACGGCCGGTTATTTTTCGGACGCGGGCGATCAGCCTGTGGGCGGGATCGGCTTTTCAAGGGAGGAAATCCGGCGCGCGCCCGGCGCGGGGGGCGATGTGAGCCGGATTCTATTTTCCCTTCCCGGCGTATCCAAGGTGAACGATCAGTCCAACGCGCTCTGCGTCCGGGGGGGCAATCCCGTGGAAAATGCGTTTTTCATCGACAACATCGGGATTCCCAATATCAACCATTTCCCGGATCAGGCGACCTCGGGCGGCCCCATCGGCCTCGTCAACGTGGATTTCATCGAGGATGTGACGTTTCTCGCCGGCGGATTCCCCGCGCAATACGGGGACCGGCTCTCGGCGGTCATGGACATCACCTTCCGGGAGGGGAACCGGAAGGAATTCGACGGCCGGATCGATCTGAACTTCGCCGGTTTCGGCGGCGCGGCCGAGGGTCCGCTCGGCAGCACCGGATCCTGGATGCTGTCGGCGAGGCGGAGCTATCTGGACCTGGTGATCCGGACCATCGACATCGGCACGTCCGTGGCGCCGCGCTATGGGGACGTCCAGGGGAAGTTGGTCTTGGATTTGAATCCGCGTCATAAATTGACCCTCCTGGGAATTTACGGGGACGATCACAACGCGCCGGACCAACGGACCGCCCGGGAAAATCAGATGACCCACTTCGGGAGACAGGACGATGCGCAGGCTACGCTCGGCCTGAACTGGCGCGCTCTGTGGAGCCGGAACGGGTATTCCAACACCTCCCTCTCTTTCACCGGCCAGCGTTTCGACCAGGACTGGTTTGAAACCGGCACGGCACTGCATGCGATCCGAAACCGGTCTCATGAACGGGTGCTGAGATTTCGCAACGTCAGCCATTTCAGGCTGCGTCCCGGCCACGCCGTCACCTTCGGCGTGGAGGCGGGAATGCACCGCGATACGTATGACAACCGGTTCGGTGCGGTAACCGACGCCACCGGGAATGCCGTCCCGGAGCGGAGTTTGCGAGGCACGGAGCACGCCGTGTCCGCGGGGGGGTTCGTGAGTCATGAAATCCGGCCGGTTCACCGCCTGACCGCCACGACCGGATTGCGCGCCGACCGGTATTCCCGCACCGGGCGGATCGCCTGGTCTCCGCGCGCTTCGCTCTCCTTCCAAATTTCGAAACGCCTCTCGCTCGGCTGCTCCGCGGGGCTGTACCATCAATCCCTCCCGCTCCTGCTATTGTCCCGGCATCCGGAAAACCGCCGACTCCGCGAGATGCGTTCGACGCATCTCCTTTTCGGATTCGAATACCTGCTTCAACCGGAGACCCGGCTCACGATCGAAGCCTATCACAAGGCATCCGCCCGGTATCCCCTGGACCCCGGACAGCCCGGCATTTTCATCCTGGACGAGGGATATACATTCAGTCAGGCCGCCTTCACCGGGGACGGGAATGCCAGGGCCGACGGGGTGGAAATCATGGTCCAGAAAAAGCTGGCCAGACGGTTTTACGGTTTGGCGAGTGCATCCCTCTCCCGCTCGGAATACCGGGCTTCGGACGGCCTCTGGCGGCCGCGGAAGTACGACAACCGCGTGATTCTCGGGATCGAAGGCGGATACAAACCGGACCGGAACTGGGAGTTCAGCCTGCGCTGGATCTATGCCGGGGGCGCGCCCTACACGCCTCTCAATCTGGAATCGTCCCGGCAGAACCGCAGGATCGTTCTCGACGAAACCCGGATCAACGCCTCCCGGTTTCCGGATTATCATGCCATGAATATCCGGTTCGACAGGCGGTTTCACTTCGCCCGTTCGAATCTGATTTTCTATCTCAGCGTGTGGAATGTGTATAACCGGAAAAACGTGGCCATGATGTACTGGAACGACGCCGAACAGAGGCAGGAATTCATCTACCAGTGGCCCGCCCTGCCGGTATTCGGGCTGGAGTTTGTGTTTTAATCCGTGGTGGATCCCCGATAAAACCATTTCCCATAGAAAGAACGGGACAGGCGGGGAAGACAAATTTCGGAGATTTTTTGGCATTGCCCTCACCCAAACCCGGATGGGGGCCCCACGATGAATATCGATTGCAGGCCGTTATCTGTTTTTTAGAAAACTGCTCAACGGGTCTGTATACGTCAAGTATAATTGATGCATCGCCCTTGTACATGCCACATAGAGCATGTGCCGGTCTGTCTCGGAATTATAGTTTTTCTCATTTGCCTCGGGCACCAGCACCCGGTCAAATTCCAGCCCTTTAGCCATATACGCGGTTGTAATGGCGATGCCGCTGCCGAACACAATACTGGCGGCGTTAAACAATGATATTTGATATGAATCTTTTAATAACCCGTAAAGATGATTTGCCTGCTTCTGGGTTTTGCAGATAATACCCATGGAATTATAATCACTTTGATGAAAGTTTTTTATGATTGATTGTATTTTATTCATTTCATCATTCGCGTTTTCGCATTTAACTGTTTCAGGGGGATCGCCGTGCCGCTTAATAGCTTCTACTGCTTCTTTATTAATGATTTTTTTTGTGAATTCTGTGATTTCATAAGTGGAGCGGTAGCTTTTCAACATGGTTACCGCCTCGGCATCAGGAAAAATGTTTTGTATCGAATCCGAATTAGAGGAGGCAAACGGGTTGACACATTGATTTATATCGCCGAGAATAGTTTTTTTACACGGATATAATGTGCGTAGAATCATATATTGAACGGCGAAGTAATCCTGCATTTCATCAATGACAAGGTGTTTTACCTTTCGATCGGAATGAATACCCTCCAGTTTCATTTTCATATAAATTAAAGGAAACACATCATTCCATTCATACACATTTCCCTTTCTCACTTTTAACAGTTCCGGCCGGCCTGTCCATCTATAAAACCCTTTATAAATCATTCTTAAATTTACCGAAGGAAACATTTTCCTGATGGTTTTATGAAGCTCTGTCCGCTCCCTTCCTTTTATCTCATATTTATAATAAAAGGACACCTTGTTTACGACATCCTGAACTACTTCATTAAAGCGTTTTAACAGCGGAAACCTGGAGTATTTTTGAAAAGACTCCTCAATAAACCAGGCTGGAACAGGTTTGTTTTTTATGACTATTTCATGCGGTTTAAATCCTTCCTTTTCAAGGCTGCGCAGATATTCATCCATCTTTTTCAGCAGACTTTTGGATGATTTGAATTGAATCCTCTCTGCAAGATCAGAATCGTGATTTGACAATAATTCCGCGACCTGATCAAAAAAGTTTTTAAACATGATTTTATACTCGAGCAGCACATCCGCGATTTCTTCCATACTTTTTTCAGCTACTTCTTCTTCGCCAAGTTCAGGCAGCACATTGCTGATGTAACTGGCAAAAACCTTGTTCGGGGAAATAATTAAAATATCTTGTGATGAAATGGTATTCTTAAAGCGGTAGAGTAGAAAAGCGATACGATGCAGCGCAATGGATGTCTTGCCCGAGCCGGCGACACCCTGAATAATTAAATGCCTGGCTTCTTCATTCCGTATTATGG
>DSAP01000110.1 GCA_011046415.1 bacterium
CTGAAAAATCTCCGGAAGAAACGATCGTCGTCGAGGCCACGGATCTGAACAGCGGATACGAGGAAAGCCAGGTCCTCTTCGACATCTCCTTCACGGCCAGGGCGCACCGGATCACCGTGATCCTCGGCACGAGCGGATGCGGCAAGACGACGCTCCTGAAGAATCTCATCCGCCTTCATGACCCGTGGTCCGGCTCGGTCAGGCTGTTCGGCGAAGAGATCACGGCGCTGGACGAGCCGGAATTCGACCGGATCATGAAAAATGTGGGGGTACTGTTCCAGAACGGGGCGCTCCTCAACTCCATCACCGTGGCCGACAACGTGGCCGTGCCCCTCGAGCAGCACACCGAACTCCCTCGCGAGATCATCGATCGGCTCGTCCGCGTGAAACTGGAACTCGTGGAGATGGGTCACACCCTCGCCAAATTGCCTTCGGAACTGTCAGGGGGCATGCGCAAAAGGGCCGCCCTCGCGCGCGCCATCGCGCTCGATCCGCCGCTCCTTTTCTGTGACGAACCCTCGGCCGGACTCGACCCCATGACCGCCGCCGGACTGGACCGGCTCATCCTCAGGATGCGGGACATGCTCGGGATCACCGTCGTGCTGGTCTCCCACCATGTCGCCAGCATCCGTCGCATCGCGGACGACGTCGTGTTCATGGAAAAAGGACGCGTGCTGTTCCACGGCCCCCTGAAAGAAGCCCAAACCGCCGGGATCCGCCAGATCGACGATTTTTTCACAAACGGATAAACCGTTCCATCGATCCATCTGCACGGGTCATGCCACGTCCATCGTCCGCCGACTGTATCCCATTCCGTCCGAACCTATCCATTCTCCCGTCTTATTTTAGTCACTTTAGGCACTTTAGGCACTTTAGTCACTTTAGTCACTTTAGTCACTTTAGTCACTTTAGTCACTTTAGGCACTTTAGGCACTTTAGTCACTTTAGTCATTTAGGCATTTTTGCATTTCTCACTCTTCCATCCGGAATCCGATCTTCACCGTGACCTGCCACCAGGCCACCCGGCCTTCCTCGACAAATCCGCGCGTTTCAAGCACCTGAAACCAGCGGATCTCCGTCACGGTTTTGGACAATTTGGAGATCGCGTTCTGGACGGCATCCTCGATGCCCTCTTTCGACGATCCCACCAGTTCGGCCACCTCGTACACATGCTCGCTCATACAGACCCTCCCGGATTTGAATGGATTGGACAGGGATTCGGATTTTTTCTTACACCCCGTTGGAATCGGAAAGTTCCACGGGTGACACCAGCCTGTCTGGCGGGACGGATCCGTGTTGATCACCCCTCTCCGGAGACCGCTTTTTTCTGACCGCTCTCCGGCTTCTCTTTTCGCGCGGCTCCTGAAAAAAGACTTGACAGAAAGAAATTTTACTTGAATTAATGGCGCGGACATTCTATTTTCATTCAGCATGGTTTCATCTCTTCCAATCCGCCCGGTCGGGCGGATTGGATCATTCCTCATCCGGAGGACACATGACATCCCAGGCCCGCATCCTGGTTGTCGATGACGAAGAAGACATCCTCGAACTCTTGCGCTATCATCTCGAGAGGGAAGGATATCGGGTGTGCACGCTCGTCAGCGGCGACACGGCCGTGGAGACGGCCCGCGCGGACATGCCGGATCTCATCCTGCTGGATCTGATGCTTCCGGGACTCAACGGATTCGACATCACGAAGCGGCTCAAACGGGATCCGGAAACCGCGCATATCCCCATCCTCATGATTACCGCCCGGGGCGAGGAAAGCGACATCGTCACGGGACTCGAACTGGGCGCGGAAGACTACATCACCAAACCCTTCAGCCCCAAAGTCCTGGTCGCACGTGTACGGACGGTGCTCCGGCGCGCGAACGGCCCGAAAGAACCGGCGGACGGCCCCGTCCGGATCGGAAATCTGGAAATCGATCCGGCGCGGTTCGAGATGCGCGTGGACGGACTCCCGGTCGATCTGACCGCCACCGAATTCCACCTGCTGAATTTCCTCGTCCGGCATCCCGGATGGGTCTTCACCCGCTCCCAGATCATCGACGGCATCAAGGGTTCGGATTATCCGGTAACCGACCGGTCGGTGGACGTGCAGATCGTCGGTTTGCGCAGGAAACTCGGCGCGGCGGGCAAATGCATCGAAACCGTCCGGGGGATCGGATATCGGTTCAGAGAATAAGGAGAATCGTCTTGGCGGCTCAAAGAAAACTGATCTGGCATATTTTCCTCCCCGTGATCGGAACCATCCTCATTTCCCTCTTCGTGGTCTCCTGGCAGGCAGCAAGGACGGTGCGACAGGTCTACATGGACAGGCAGATCGAAGACCTCGAGACGCGGACCTTCCTCGTCCGGGAGATCGTCGGCGGATACCTGTCCCCTCTCCGTCCTGAACGTCTGGACTCGCTCTGCGTGGCCCTCGGCAGCACCCTGGATTGCCGTTTCACCGTCGTGCTGGAATCGGGCCGTGTCATCGGCGATTCGCACGAATCCGTGGAAAATATGGATATTCATAGAGACCGCCCCGAGATCCAGACCGCTTTCGAGGGACGAAGAGGAATCTCATCCCGATACAGCCATACCCTGAACACGGAGATGCTCTATGTCGCCGTCCCGACGGGTGATCCGGCAGCGCCGACTGCGGTGATCCGGACCGCCGTGCCCCTCCATGGATTGAATCGAAGCATCCGGGCCCTGCACCGCCGGATCGCGATAACCGGCGGACTCATCGCCCTGCTATCCGGCCTGTTCGCACTATGCCTAACCGGATGGATCAATAAGCCGATTGCAAGGATAGCCCGGGTTGTGGAGGAATTCGGCAAGGGCAATCTGGATCACCGGCTGTATATTCGAAATCCCGGGGAACTGAACCGTCTCGCCGTCGCGCTGAACACGATGGCCGGAGAGCTTGACCGGCGCATCCGGACGATTACAAGGCAGCACAACGAGATCCGGGCCATCCTCGCGAGCATGTCCGAGGCCATCGTGGCCGTAGACCGATCCGAGCGGATCATCCGCTTCAATCAGGCGGCCGCCGGTTTGTTTGGCATGCAGCCGGACAAGGCGGAGGGCAGGAACATCCGCGAAGTGGTGCGCAACACCGAACTGATCGCTTTCATCCGGAAAACTTTGGAACACCCCGAACCGCGGGAGACGGAGATCACGCTCTCGGAAGGCCATTGCTCCCTCCGGGTGCACGGCACCGCACTTCAGGATTCGGACGGGGGAAAAATCGGCGCCCTCCTGGTCATGCACGACATCACACGGATCAAACATCTCGAGAGGATACGCAGGGATTTTGTGGCCAATGTGTCGCACGAACTCAAGACCCCGGTCACCTCGATCAAGGGATTCGTCGAAACGCTGAGAGAAGGTGCGATTCAGGATCCGGACCATGCCGGCCGTTTTCTCGATATCCTGGCCAAACAGGCAGACCGGCTCGGTGTGATCATCGACGATCTGCTGAAGCTCTCGCGTCTCGAAAAAGACCCCTCCGCGCATGCCGAAATCGTACAGTCCTCCATTTCCGGGATATTGCACGAGGCCGTCCTGGTCTGCCGGGATGCCGCCGAGAAGAAACAACTGGAGATCGAGAAAGACTTCGGAGAAGAACTGGATGGGATGGTGGATCCCCGGCTCATCCAGGAGGCGGTGGTGAACCTGATCGACAACGCCGTCAAATACAGCGAACCGGGAAACCGGATCCGCGTATCCGCATCGGAGGATGCGGAGGGGATTCACATCCGGGTAAGGGACCGGGGCATCGGTATCCCCGAGAAGCACATCGGGCGCATCTTCGAACGGTTCTACCGGGTCGACATGGCGCGGAGCCGGGAACTAGGCGGTACGGGTCTGGGTCTATCCATCGTCAAGCACATCGCGGAAGTGCATCACGGAAGCGTGTCCGTGGAAAGTGTTCTGGGTGAGGGAAGCACCTTCAGCCTGCATCTCCCGAAAAAGATACCGGACTTTTCGGAAAGAAACCACCCCCGCGAAACCGAATAAACCACAATCCGGACAGGACACGGTTTCAAGGCTCATCCCATCCCGGCCACCGACAAACACCGGACTCTGTTCACCCCGCGACGGATGACACACCCACCACCAGTCCGCTTTCTCATCCGATTCATGCAATTCTAATCATTCCTTCATCACCGGCAAATCGACATCCCCGATCTTGTTTTTTGTGAATCGACACGTAAATCGAAACCGGTAAAAGGATTTGCCTATGATCCACGCACTCGTACACAACGTCACTGCCTGGGACATGCTGATCTCAGTGCGAATCTTCGCCTGGAAACGCCGCCGCCTGACCGATCAAATCATGGTCGGAGCCTCATGGCTCGGCGATGGATATGTCTACGGCATCATCGGCATATTGCTCTTGTTGTCGGGCGATCCGCTGGCCCGGAAAATCGCGTTGAGCGGTCTCGTGGGATTCGCCTGTGAGCTGCCGGTTTATCTGATCCTCAAAAAGACAATCCGGCGCGTGCGCCCTTTCCAGAAAATCCCCGGCATCACGAAACGCGTCACCCCCCCGGACAAATTCAGCTTTCCGTCCGGTCATACCGCCGCCGCCTTCCTCATGGCGACTCTGATCGGATCCGTATACCCGGTGATCCTGCTCCCGGCCATGATCCTCGCGTTCCTGATCGGTTTCTCCCGGATTTACAACGGTGTCCACTTCACCAGTGACGTCATCGCCGGCATGCTCCTCGGCATCCTCAGCGCCGAAACCGGACTGCGCATCATTTTTTCATTCAAAGGGGATCTGCCATGCGAATCGCCTATTTCACGGAAACCCTTCCTCCCCTGACCGACGGAGTGGTCAACACCCTCTGCCATCTGATCAACACCCTGGATGAAGAACGGGTGGATTACCGCTTTTTTTCTCCGGTCAGACCCGACAGCCGCTTCCACTGGAATCCCCGGGTACACAAGATCGCATCGCTGTCGCTCAAACCCCATTTTCACTACCGGATCGCCCTGCCCTATTTTCATGGAATC
>DSAP01000140.1 GCA_011046415.1 bacterium
CAAGGATTTTTCCCGTGGCCGGGGATGTTTGACACCGATCCGCCAGCCCGGATTCCGGGGATGCTTTCCGAAAATCCGCATGTCTCCGCCCGCGTCGACGAGTCCGGAACGGACGCCCGCGGCATTGAGGACTTCGACCGCCCGGTCGATATTCAATCCTTTCGCGAGGCCGCCCAGATCGACCGCCATCGACGGCCGCGCCAGGCGCGCCTGTTGACCGGAGAGCTGAATCTGCCGGTAATCGACACAGGAAAGCCGTTTCAGGATGGCGGCGGAATCCGGCACGGAAGGCGTCTCCGCATCGAAGGACCATTCGGCCCGGACGGCTCCGATCGACACATCAAAGGCGCCGCCCGTTTCCCCGGCCACGATCCCCGCCGTCTCGAGGAGAAACGCGGTTTCAGGAGAAACGGCCTGAAATACGCCTCCCGGAGCGGCATTGAGGCGCGCGATATCATTGTCGGGCATATGGGAAGAAACCGTCTTCTCAAGGGTCTCCATCGCCCTGAAAGCCTCCCGGATCGCTTCCTCCGCCTGTGTTCTGGAAATCCCCGGATCGTAGACCGCGATCCGGACGACCGTGTCCATCAAAAAACGGGTGTCCTCGACTGGCAGGGTCTTCGAAACCGGTTTACGGCAGGCCGCCGTGAAAAGAATCAACGGTATCAATAGGAGACGTGGCCTCATCCTGTCCTTTCAGAATCGAATGTGATCAGCGCGGATAATGCGGTCTTGTAAGGTGAGGGTGCAAATTCGGAAAGCAACGTTATTCCTTTCTCGGAAAAACGCCGGGCCTGGCCGAGCGCATCATCCACCCCTCCGAACCGGACCACAAAATTTTGGATCCGGGCCCAGCTTGCCGGATTCCCCGCCCTAAAAAGGGCCAGAATATCCGCACACTCGGTTTCCGTCGCCTTTTCACAGGCGCGTATCACAGGCAGCGTCAGCAGGCCGTCCTGAAAATCCTGACCCACGGGCTTGCCCATCCGTTCGCCGTCTCCACTGTAATCGAGGATGTCATCGTGAATCTGAAACGCCAGGCCGAAATATCGGCCGAACCGGTTCAGGTCGGATTGCACCGTCTCCTCCGCTGCGGCCGCCACCCCGCCCAGTTCCGCGGCCGCTCCGAACAGGACCGCGGTCTTGTCCTCCGCGATTTCAAAATACCGCGCGGACGAGGGCCGGCAATTGGTTTTTTCGATGGCCTGGCGCAATTCGCCGCGTGTCATGGCCTCGATGGTCTGAAGCACCCGCCGCTGCACCTGCGGCCAGGACGTCCGGGCGGACAGCGACAGCACCCGCGCCATCAGATAATCGCCGGCGAGAACGGAAACGGCATTCCCCCACACGGCATTCAGTGTCTGCTCGCCGCGGCGCAGGTCCGAATCGTCGACCACATCGTCGTGCAACAGACTCGCCAGGTGCAACATCTCCAGCACGACGGGAATCTGAACCTCTTCGGCGGTTGATCCGCCCGCGAGTCCTTTGCACAGATAAAAGAGGATGGGCCTCAGCCGCTTACCCCGGAGGAGCTCCGGAGTCTGGGCGAACAGCCGCTCAAGATACGGATCCTCCTCCTGAAGCACGCCGAGGTACGCCGTTTCGAACCGTTCGAGTTCTTCCCGAATGGGTGTGGCGATGGTGGCGAGTGCCTGTTGGATTTCCGCGTGCATATTTCGGGAACGGGTTTTCCGGACGGTTGCCCTGACCCTTTCCTCCCCGCTGTGTGGACAACAAAGAAGGGCGGGATAACCCGCCCTCCTCGCATCAAATCAAAACCGGACAAATAAAGGCATTATATATCGGACATATCAGGAGAATTCCATCATCCTGAAAAAGCGGCGACTGCGTCTTCCGGCGTATCATGGGTATCAAAAATCGTAATCAGCTTGGTGATCATGAACAGGCTCTTGACTTTTTCTGTCACACCGCACAGTTTGAGATCCCCGCCCGCATTTTTTAGTGAACTCATGCACCCCATCATCGTGCCGAGACCCGAACTGTTCATCCACTTGACACTCGAAAGATCGATTGCGATTTTCAGCCGTTTCTGATCGATGAGTTCTTTCACCTTTTCGTGAACGGCCAGCGTCTCCGGCCCACCCATCAAATTGCCGCGAACGGTCAAAACGGTCACATCATTGTATTCTTTCACATCGATTTTCATGCATCCCTCCGGTATAAACCTTGAAAATCCAAGAATCAATATAATGGTTTTGAAACCAAAAACCAAGATTTTTTTAGGTCACCGAAGGCCCCTGACCGTCCCTTGAAAATTTCATCCGGAGACCCTCTCAGGGTTTGCCGGGCAGGCCGTCCCCGTGGGGAATGGGTGCCCGATTTCCGTGGCCGACCGATAAAACATTATCTGATATTTTTGTCGGCCGCACTTCCCCGGGATGTAAACTTTCACAGATAGTCTCTCTCGGACAGAATTTGGGAGGTATAAACAAAGATATCCGCGCCGCGTTTCCAGGCGTCCGGAGGCAGTCCGGCCTTGTCGGCGCAGCACGAACTCAAAAACTGTTCCCGGTTCCAGCCCATCTCGGTAGCGACCTCGGGAAGGTAGGTGCCGCTCCTTCCGTCCTGTTTCACCCAAATGCCGTGTTTGCCGATTTCAATCTCGTCGACGGAGTCGATTTTCTTGAGTTCCGAAAGAACGGATATCTTGATCTCAATCTTTTTCATCTCCTCCGGCGTCACCGGGTTGCCGGCGAACCGGTAATCCTGTGTGGCCGCGGCCACGGCCATCCTGGCGACGATCCGATGCAGCGGATAATCTGAACCGAAATGGCCGATACAGCCGCGGAGCCGGCCCGCGTTGGTGAGCGTGATGAATACGCCCCGGCCGAGCTTCAGGCGTTCTTCGGTGATCGCGTGTTCCGGCAGGGGTTCGCGCCGCAGGGCGGCCAAAATGTTTTCACGCGCGATCTGAAACAGTTTTCGAGTTTCGCCGTCTGAAAACGGAATGCCTTCGGTCCGATCGTCAGGTACCATGTTTCCTCCCTTTCTATAAAACACGGCGGCGCCATATCCGACCACGCGGCGATGGTCGCCGGAAATGTCTCCGGAGTTGCGATAAGGCAGCATCCTGACGCCGTCCGCGCCGGATTGACGGGCGGCGATCATAATCGTGACGAGCGCCTCCTTGCCGCAGAGTCCGCAGTCGAGGCCGGGGACACCCTCACGGACGATCCGTTCTTCGACATCCCAGACCGCGCGGGGATCCAGTTCCGCCACGGCGTTCAGGATCCGGCCGTCCGCTTTCCGGGCGTCCTCATATCCGGGATAATGAGACATGTCGGAGCTGGCCACGAGCAGGATGCGCCGATTCTGTGCCGCACGGACGATGGCGCCGGCGATCCGTTCGCAATCTGCGAAGGAAGTCCTTCCCATGACCATGGGAATGATGGGCACGCCGGGCTGAAGCGTCTGCAGAAAGGGCAGATGGACTTCGACCGCATGCTCCGTCACATGCGGGGCCTGCGCGCACGTTACGAGCGGGCTGGCGTCCGCGATGGCACGGCACAACGCGTCATGCAGGGGGACGTCTCCGAGCGGCGTGGCGAAGGCGTCCCAGTCTCCGATGATGGCGCCGCTCACGGGCATCGTGTGCGCCGGCGCGAGGATCAGGACGGCATCCGGTTTCAGGCCGTCCGTAAAACGAAAGGCATTCGCGGCGACCTGGCCGCTGTAGACATAACCGGCGTGCGGCGCCCAGAGTGCGAGCACCTGCCCCGCGATCGGGCCGCCGGCCGTCTCGGCATTTTTCAGATAGGCGTGGACCGTCCGGCGCAGTTTGCCGGCGCTCTCCGGATAAAACTGCCCCGCCCTCGCGGGCGGCCTGACCCGCTGGGCGGCCTTCCCGTTGCTGCACCCGGACAGGAAGGCGATCGACAGGATGGTTAAAATGATAATCCGTCTTTTCATGATAACGTCCTCCTCATATCCAGACACCCGGGATCTGATCTCCGCAACGGGCGCATCGGTTCTCCTTCATTTGGAATCCGGTGACACGGTAACCGATCCGCGAGATCACCTTCCCGCCGCACGCCGGACAGGCCGTATCCCCCCCCGGATGTCCGGGCACATTTCCCAGATAGACGTATGGGAGTCCGACATCGCGTCCGATCCGCCAGGCCTTTTCGAGCGTCGATATCGGTGTCGGCGGCAGATTGAGCAGTTTGTACTTGGGATGAAACCGGGAAAAATGGACGGGCACATCCGGCCCCAGTTCGTGAAGGACCCACCGGCACATCTCACGGATTTCCTTGTCGGAATCGTTGAGCGTCGGCACGACCAGATAGACGATTTCCGTCCAGATTCCTTCCTGTTTGAGGATTTCGAGCGACCGAAGTACCGGGGCAAGCCTGCCCCCGACAAACTTCTCATAATAGGACTCGCTGAACCCCTTCAGATCGACCTTGTACGCATCGATGACCCGGCACAGATCCCTGAGGGGTTCCGGATTCATGAATCCGTTCGAGATCACCACATTGCGGAGTCCTATCTCCCGGGATGCGGCGGCGGTGTCGATCATGTATTCGGCGAAGATGGTCGGTTCGTTATAGGTATAGGCGACGGCCGCGCTCCCGGCCCGGACCGCCGCTTCGGCCAGCGCTTTAGGCTTCATAAATACGCTCGGGAGATCCTCCGGGCGGCGCTGGGCCAGCTCCCAGTTCTGGCAGAACTTGCACTCGACGTTACAGCCTGCCGTGGCGATCGAAAAAGCGGTTCGTCCCGGCAGGAAATGATAAAACGGCTTTTTCTCGATCGGGTCGTTATAAAAAGAAGCCACCTCGCCGTAGACCAGGGAATAGAAGGTTCCCTCCCGGTTTTCCCGGACCTCGCAGCGTCCCCGGCCGGCCGGCCGGACCGTGCACTCCCACGGACAGAGATGACATTGGACGAGATTTCGGGAAAGTTTCTCATAATACCGGGCCTCGGCGCCCTCCATCTTGCGGGAACCCAAAACGGAGGG
>DSAP01000005.1 GCA_011046415.1 bacterium
ATTCGACACGTCTGGGCGATGGAACGGCTCCATAAGCTGAAGGAATTTTCCGAATCCACGCCGCTGAACCGGATCGAGACCGGCTCTTCCCGCGCGGGCATCGTCACTTCCGGTGTGGCGTATACGTATGTGAAAGAAGTTTTTCCCGATGCCTCCATCCTGAAACTGGGGATGTCCTATCCGCTTCCGGTCGAGAAAATCCGTTCCTTCGCGAAGGACGTGGACCGGCTCTTCGTGGTCGAAGAACTCGAACCGTTCATCGAAGAGGAATTGAAAATTGCCGGGATTGGATGCGAGGGCAAACGCTTCTGGAGCCGTCTCGGAGAGCTGAATCCCGATATCGTCCAGAAGGGTTTCGCAGAGGCCGGAATCCTGAAATCTGATTCAGTCCGGGCCGATGCGGAGAGCGTGATCCCGCGTCCCCCGATTTTCTGTCCGGGCTGCCCGCATCGTGCCGTATATGTGGCCCTGAACAGATTGAAGGCTACCGTATCCTCAGACATCGGTTGCTACACGCTGGGTGCGCTGCCGCCGCTCAGCGCCACGGACACCTGCGTGGAAATGGGCGCATCCATCGGAGTGGCGGTGGGCCTGGCGCATGCGCAGGGCAGCGGAAAGGACATCGTCGCGACCATCGGCGATTCCACGTTTCTCCATTCCGGCATGACGGGACTCCTGAACGCAGTTTCGAGCAAAACGGGTATCACGGTCGTCATCCTGGACAACCGGATCACGGCCATGACCGGGGGCCAGCATCATCCGGGCGCCGGGAAGGATCTATACGGGTCGACCTCCAAACAGGTCGAGCTGGCGAAGCTCTGTCAGGCGCTGGGCGCGGAACGGATCAAGGTGATCGATCCGTATGACCTCAAACAGACCCAGTCCGTGCTCCGGGAAGAAATGGATGCCGATACCCTCTCCGTCGTGATCACCAACCGTCCGTGCGCCCTGTATCCGCCTGAAAACCGGAAAAAGGTCAGACAGATTCCCTTTGCCGTGGATCCCGAGGCATGCATCGGGTGCCACGCCTGCTTCCGTGTGAGCTGCCCGGCGATCGGTGAATCCGGCCGGATGACGGCCAAGGGGAAGATGCAGTCCCGCATCGACACGGAGCTGTGTACAGGGTGTTCCGTGTGCGCACAGGTGTGTCCGGTCGGCGCCATCGTCCGCATCGAAGGAGAATCCCATGCCTGACATACACAATATCCTGATCGTCGGCGTCGGCGGACAGGGCATACTCCTCGCGAGCGAACTGCTCGGTGCGGTGGCGTTTGAGGCGGGATATGATGTGAAGAAGAGCGAGGTCCACGGCATGGCCCAGCGGGGGGGTGTGGTCTCGAGTCATGTCCGGTTCGGGGAGAAGGTGTATTCGCCGCTCATTCCGGAAGGAGAGGCGGACACCATCCTGGCCTTCGAGGAAGCGGAAGCCCAGAGATGGCTCCATTTCCTGAAACCCGGAGGCAACCTGATCGTGAACCGGCGCAGGCTGGTGCCGCCGATCGCCCTGATGAGGGATTTCTCCTATCCGTCCGATCCGGTCGAACGCGTCCGGGAACGGTCCGGCCGCGTCATTCCGGTCGACGCGATGAAATTCGCGAAAGAAATCGGGAATCCGAAAGTCGAGAACATCCTGCTCCTCGGCACGCTCTCGACCACGCTTTGGATCGATGCGGCCATCTGGACGGACACGATCCGGAAATGGGTTCCTAAAGAGACCGTCGAAATTAACCTGAAAGCCTTCGATGAAGGACGAAACACCGTCAGTTGGCATCAATAATGACACCACCCCTTGTTCAAAAAGGTGGATTCCGGTTCAAAACATTTCCGGAATGACAGAATTCTGTTTTTGTGGGATTTTTTTAACAGCCAAAGCCCAGAGCATCAAATCCGATGGCGCGCATTCTCGTGATCAATCCCGGATCGACTTCGACCAAGCTGGCGCTGTTCAAGGGTGCCGTTCCCCTCTGGTCCGAGACAGTATCCTGCACCAAAAAACGGCTTGTCGCCTGTCCCACCCTCCTCGAACAACTGCCCATGCGTCGTGCCGATGTGCGTGCGGTGTTGCGCAAACGGGAAGTGAATATCCGGGAACTGGATGCCGTGGCCGCACGCGGCGGGCCGTTCAAACCACTCAAAAGCGGCACATACCGGATTACCGGAGCCCTGATTCAGGATATTCAGAACGGGAACGTGCAATCCGACCATGCCTCGAATCTGGCTGCCCTGATCGGCTATGAGATCGCGGAGACGGCCGGGATATCAGCGTTTTTCGTGGATCCGGTTTCGGTCGACGAGATGGAACCGCTCGCGCGATATTCCGGACTCCCAGAAATACCGCGACGGAGCCTCGTTCATGCCCTGAACGTGAAGGCGGTGGCACGCAAGGCCGCCGCGGCGATGAATGCGTCCATTCGGGATCTTAATTTTATCGTGGCCCATCTCGGCGGAGGCATTTCGATCGCGCCGCTCAGGAAAGGACGGATCGTGGATGTCAACAACGCGATCGAGGAGGGACCTTTCTCTCCCGAGCGGGCGGGAACCCTGCCGGCCAGCTCGCTGGTGAGGCTCTGTTTCGGCGGACGCGTGGATTATCGCCTGATGCAACGCCGGATCGTGGGCCAGGCCGGACTGGTCGCGTATCTCGGAACCAAGAATCTGAACACGATCGAGGCGCGCATTTCCGAGGGAGACCGACAGGCGGAGGAGGTGCTTCAGGCCATGGCGTATCAGATCGCCAAGGAAATCGGTGCCATGGCGGCCGTGCTCAGCGGAAGGGTCGATGCGGTCGTCCTGACCGGCGGATGCGCGCATTCCGACCGGCTCTGCGGCTGGATTCGGGAAAGGGTGTCGTTTATCGCGCCCGTCCGCATTTTTCCCGGCGAATTCGAGATGGAGGCGCTGGCCGAAGGCGTGACGCGGGTGCTAGAGGGGGAGGAGGAAGCGAAAGTTTATTGATTTACTTGATTGGATGACAGGTCTTTCACCAAAAGGCAAAAAACCGTGAAAATATTCTGTTGTCGTACCTGCCCCGCATCAAGTGCGGGATGAACTCCAGCAGGCATCCAGGAAAATCATCAATGGATTCGCATTTTTTCGGGTATGCTAATTAAACTAACTTTCCAGGTTTAACGATTTGAAGCATCAAAACTTTCACATCCTCGTCCTCAACCCCGGTTCGACCTCGACGAAAATTGCTGTGTATCGGGACGAGACTGAAATCTTCTGCAAGACGATCAGCCATTCGAGAGAAGAACTAAAGCCGTTTGTCCGCATCGCGGATCAGTACGCCATGCGGCTGGCGCTGATCGAATCCGCCGTAAATGAATCCGGGATGCATGGCGGACAATTCGACGCGGTGGTCGGGCGCGGTGGGCTGCTTCGTCCCATTCCGGGCGGCACCTACCGTGTAGATGAGACCATGCTCGAAACACTCCGCAGGGCCGAAAACGGGGAGCACGCCTCCAATCTCGGCGCGATCCTGGCGCATGAGATCGCCGTGAAATCCGGTAAACCGGCGTTCATCGTCGATCCCGTGGTGGTGGACGAGATGGACGCGGTGGCGCGGGTCACAGGCCTTCCCGAGATATCCAGGCGGAGCATCTTCCATGCACTCAACCAGAAGGCCGTGGCCCTGCGCGCTTGCCGTAATCTCGGACTGAATTACGCCAAGGCGCGTCTGATCGTCGTGCACCTCGGCGGTGGAATCTCCGTCGGATGTCACCGGGAAGGCCGCGTCGTGGATGTCAACAACGCATTGAACGGAGAGGGTCCTTTTTCACCGGAACGCGCGGGAAGCCTTCCCGCCGGCCAACTGACGGATCTGTGTTATTCCGGCAGATATTCTAAAGAAGAAATTTACCGAAAACTGGCCGGAAACGGTGGAATATCGGCCCATCTCGGGACCCATGATTTCCGTGAAGTCCGGCGGCGAATCGAAAACGGGGATCAGGGGGCGCTCCTGATTTACCGGGCCATGATTTACCAGATCCGAAAGGCGATCGGTGCCATGGCCGCCGCACTGGAGGGAGAAACAGACGCCATCGTGCTGACCGGCGGCCTGGCTTATGACTCGGATCTGATCGCGGAGCTACAGAAAGGGGTGTCCTGGATCGCCCTCGTGCATGTCTATCCCGGCGAAGAGGAAATGCTGGCGCTGGCCCAGGGGGCACTGCGCGTCCTGAGCGGAGATGAAACCGCAAGAAAATATGATGCATCCTGAAGAGGGGAGACCATTGAATTCCATTTCGCGTTTGAAAGAGCTGGAGGAGGTCGTCCGTGGGGGGCCGAGAATGACCCTGGCCGTGGCAGTCGGCGAAGATCCGGCCACGATTCATGCCATCGCCAAAAGCGTGACAGAAGGGTTCATCCGGGCCATACTCGTGGGATCGCAGTCGCATATCGAGGAACTGGCCGGTTCACACAGTCCCGAATTCGCCGATCAAATCGAGATTCTTCATGTCGCGGATGAGATCGAAGCCGTAACCACCGCCGTGCGGCTGGTGCATGAAGGACGCGCTGATCTGCTCATGAAGGGACTGGTCGGCACGGCCACGCTGCTCAAGGCGGTTCTGGACAAGCAAAACGGCCTGGTTCCGCCTGGCGGCCTGCTCTCCCATGTGGCCGCGATGGAAGTGCCCGCCTATCCGAAACTGCTTCTCGTGTCGGACGCGGCCATCATCCCCAATCCCACGATGGACGACAAGGTCACTATCCTCAACCATGCCATCGAGGTGGCCCATTGCATCGGAATCGACAATCCCAAAGCGGCCCTGATTTCCGCTGCGGAAAAGATCAATTTCAGGATGCAGTCTTCCATCGACGCGGCGGTCATCAAGGCCATGGCCGATCGCAGACAGATCGTCGGCGCGATCGTGGACGGTCCGCTCGC
>DSAP01000113.1 GCA_011046415.1 bacterium
GTCATCTTCTCATCCTGATACCCAACCGGTATCCGGTACCTCAGGTTCCTGCGCAGGATGTGCAGAGGAAACCCGCTTTGCCGAAGGCGCAAATAGTCCGGTGGATGCTTCCGGCCGCGGCCGCGTCGGCCATGCTGCTGGCCGTGACCAATACCATCACGTTCGATTTGGCCCCGATCCCCCTGTTCTGGATTGTCCCCCTGAGCATTTACCTGTTCAGCTTCTTCCTGACATTCAAGCGCAGGATGTGGTATCCGGCGTTTTTGGAAGACCGTTTCCCGACGGCGGTGATCGTCGGGGTTTTCCTTTTTTTGATGATGATCCAGTCCTACCGGCTGCCCGTCTGGATCCTGTTCGCCCTGCATCTGACCCTTTTATTCATCGTCTGCATGTCCTGCCACGCCCTGCTGGTCCGGTCCCGGCCGGATTCGATCCGGCATCTGACGGTTTTCTACATCCTGATCTCGCTGGGCTCCTTCCTGGGCAGCGTCCTGGTCAGCTGGGCCATCCCGCTGGTCAGCACCGCCGTCGTGGAATATCCTGTCGCGCTGATCCTGGCGGTTCTGGCCCGGAAATCTACCGCGGATCCGGACGAACCGCGGCGCATGAAACCGGTATTCCTCCTATTGCTGCTGAGCGCGGCGCTGGTTTCGTGGCCCGTGGGGATCGCGCTGCTCAAACCGCAGACAGGAAATCTGTTCGCGGCGGGATTCGGCCTGATCATCGCCCTGATTTTTCACGCCATGCGGAACAGGAAAATGGTTTTTTCGGCCGGACTGGTTCTCGTCGTCCTGTTGTCGTATTTTATCGACGACCTGAGAATCGGACAGCGTGTGTTGCACAAGCACCGGAATTTTTACGGCATTTACACGGTCGTAGACAGGGGAGAGAAACGGTATCTCAATCACGGCACCACCCTGCACGGGAGCCAGTTCGTCTCCCCGGAACGGCGTCATGAGGCGCTGACCTATTACCACATCACGGCGCCGGCCGGAGAGATACTGGACCGGTTCCCGGAGGACATTCAGGATGCGGGACTGGTGGGGCTGGGTGCGGGCAGCCTGCTGACCTATATATCCCGGAAACAGACGGCCGATGTGTTCGAGCTGGATCCCCATAACGGGATGATCGCCGAAACCTATTTTTATTTTGTGGAAGATTGCGCCGGCCCCCTGCGCATGTTTTTCGGGGACGCACGGGTGAGGCTGCGCGACGTCGCGGACCGGTCGTATTCCGTACTGGTCGTGGACGCCTTCAACAGCGACGCCATTCCGGTGCATCTGCTGACGGTCGAAGCCATCTCGGAATATTTCGACCGGATAGACGACGAAGGCATCCTGCTTTTTCATATTTCCAACAAATATCTGGATCTAAGCCCGGTGATCCTGGCCAACGGCCGGTCGCTCGGCCTGTTCGCGCTGAGGAAGCGATACCTGCACAATGTCCACCCGGATGCGGAAGCCTGCGAATGGGCGGCGCTGACAAAAAGTCCGGCATGGGCGGGCCGTCTGATGCATGAACTGCAATGGACCGATTTGTCCCGGGAGAAAATCAAGGAAATTCAGCCCTGGACGGACCGGTACACGAATCTGCTCGCCGTGATACGGTGAATGGGGGAGTGATGCGTGACGAGAGAAGCCGTGACGCGTGACGAGGGGAAAGCAGGAAAGCAGAAAGCAGAAGGCGGGGAAAAGACGTGGCGCGTGATGATCGTAGGGCGGGGTTTTAAACCCCGCCGGGAAGCAGAAAGCAGGAAGCAGGAAGCAGGAAGCAGTCTTTTGTTTTCGGATATTCTGCCGGGGGGGGCTGGATACCGCGGCGAAGATCCCGGCCTGGATCGCACGACGACCGGGCGGATATTCCAATCGGATCGATGATCCGGTCAAAATCCTGCATATTCTGCCGTGCATCCTGCATTCGGGGGTTCTATTTTCCGTTTCCTGAATCCGCAATGCAATCCTGCGTCCTTACCCTGCAGTGAAATAATCGTCAGATTTGTGAAGAACGCGTCACAACCCTTGCATCCCAACCGGCCCGGATGTATATTTCGCCTGTATCCCTGTAAACCATCAAACCCAACAGGATGAAGGGTCGGATTGGCGCGGGGAAAGGGGCATTCGGATGGGTGGACATGGAATGAAATTTGCAATCAGTTCCGTCAAAAGAGGACTCCGGAAAGCGGACGGAACCCGAAAGACCCGGAGTTTGGAAGGCGGAAACCGGAGATGAGACGGAGAGGCTCGGTGAGCACGCAGGACAGGCAGCAGGGATTCTCCCTGGTCGAGCTGATCGTGACCATGGTTTTGATCGGCATCATCGCCGCGGTGGTGGGGGTCTCGATCAATCAATCCGATCAAAATGCGAAAGAGGCGAACGCCGCCCATGCGATCCTGACCGACCTCCGGTACACCCAGGAAATGGCCATGGCGAATAACCGTTCCGCGCGGTTCTCCCTGTCTTCGTCCGGGTACAATGTCGTATGGGTCGATGACGGCGTCCTGCTCCGCCGCTCTGCGGTCGCGGAGTCTCCGACCATGAGCGTGTCTTTTTCTTCCCGGGACGATTTTTCCGGGTTGACCATCTCCGCGGGCACGGCGGCCACGCTCACCTTCGACCGGACGGGCGCGCCGAGCGTCGGCGGGAGTCCACTGGTTTCCGGAAGCGCCCTGACCGTGGCCACCGTCGGCGAAAGGACGATCCAGGTCGTTCCCGGGACGGGGTATACTTATATTGACTGATAGTGATAAGTTATAAGTGATAAGTTATAAGTGAAGAGTGATGAGTGAAGAGTTCGGGGTACAGGGTTATGCGGGGATACGTGAGACATGACGGGAGAGGGAAAGAGGGCGGTTTCACGCTGGTCGAACTGGTCATCGTGATCATGCTGCTCGGGATCGCGGTGTTTCCCCTGAGCAACCTGCTGCGCAGCAATATCCGCAGCTCGGTCGAGAACGAGCAGATTTCCAAGTCGGCTTTCTTCGCCCAGATGAAAATGGAACAGATCATCGCGGATTACAAGGCCAGGGGCGTCGCGGACATCACGGCCTCCGCCTACGATGATACCTGGGAAGGGTTGACCTGCACGGTCACGCGCGATCCCGCGGCATCCGGAGAATGGAATACCTTGGACGGCGTAAACTATGTCACGGTCACGGTGACCGTATCGGGCGGCGCGAATACGCCCGACATTTCGGTCGACGTCTGGCTGGTGGAATGACTATGAAAAAGTCAATGAAAAATGAAAACGGCTTCACCCTGATCGAGATGGTCATCTCGATTCTGGTGGGCTCGATCCTCGCGGCGGCCGTGACCCCGATCATCCGTTCGACGGTCATGTCGTACGAGACCGCCACCACGGTCACCGAGGCCTTCCAGGCGTCGCGCATCGCCTATAACCGGATGCTTTCCGAACTGCGCATGATCCCGTCGACCGCCAG
This sequence comes from bacterium, assembly GCA_011046415.1. Taxonomy (GTDB): domain Bacteria; phylum Zhuqueibacterota; class QNDG01; order QNDG01; family JABMRT01; genus DSAP01. Next base: position 3,438 of record DSAP01000113.1, read on the forward strand.
CGTGACGGCCATTTCCTCGGGCGGCATCACATTCACCGACCGCGACGGCAACAGCGTGAGCTATTCGACCGGGAACTATCGGCTGCTGCGCAACGGATTCATGTTCGCCGAGAATGTCACCGCGTTCACGATCGTCCCGCGCGATACCGCCGGTGCGGCCCTGACGCCAACCGCCCAGGATCCGGATGTCTGGAGTTACGAGGTACTCATGACGGTCACCGTGCGTACGGGCAACGACCCCAGCTCGGTCGAATTCAAGGGCCAGGTGACCCCGCGGAATTTCTGACGCGGCGGCGAGTCTGAGAAGTCCGGCAGGGATCGGCCTTGTCGGCATTGCGATCAGGAAAACAACATAAAGGCATACGCCATGTTCCGGAAAATCATTCACGACGAAGACGGATTCTGGTCGGTCATCTTCCTGCTGCTCCTGACCACTCTGGCCTCCCTCGGCATGGCCACGTACCATGCCACCCGGCAGTCCGGAAGCAACGCGGTGAATCAGGCCAATGTGATCCGGTCCGATTACGCGGCCACGAGCGGCGTGTATTACGGGGTTCGGCAGGCGATGAACGGCCGGACGGACACCACGTGGACGGCGTATGATCTCGGCATCGAAGCCGAGGTGACGAACACGTCGATCGACGGCAGCACGGTCGAGGTGCTCGCGACCTCGCAGGTCGCGGGCACGGAACGGATCATCCGGGTCGAGATGAGCCTGCCGATCGACTGGAGCCGTGTCGCGATCGGCGCCGGCGGCTCGGTGAGCCGGTTTAACGCCTATGACGAAGACGGAAACAAGGACAACTCGCTGCTGCAGCAGAACGCGCAGATCCCCGAGGTGGACCATGACGCACTGCTGGCCATGGCCCTGGTGCAGCAGGCCGCGACCGGCCAGACGCGGGTCTACAACGGCGGGCTGACCATTAAAAATAAAGAACATTTTCCCACGCCCAACGACTTCTGGTATGCGGAGGGCGTGCCCAATGTCACGATCATCCAGAACGGTGATTTGAGATTCAGTAATTACTCGGTCGGATACGGGATCTTCATCGTGATGGAGGGCGTGGTGATCTCGGATGTCGATGCGGAACTCTCCAACCTGTCCACGGTGAACGGGGTGATATACAGCGAGGGCGATGTCGTGTCGAAAGGCTCACATGTCTTCGGCCACGATATCAACGGGGCCGTCTGGGCCGTGAATGATATTTGGGCAACCGGATCACCCGATGCGGGCCATGAGGTTCATTATGTTGCGGAATATCTCGAGGCGTTCGTCGACAATTTCGTGGATCCGGGGGACAGCACCCCGTCGATCGTGAGCTGGGAGTATCTGTGAATTAACGGGGTGCAGTGGTCGAGGACGTGACGCGTGACGGGAAAAGCCGTGACACGTGACGCGTAACATGTGACGAGGGGAAAGAAGAAAGCAGAAAGCAGAAAGCAGA
>DSAP01000069.1 GCA_011046415.1 bacterium
ACCCGCCCCTACGACGGAACCCGCCCCTACGATAATACCATCATTCAAAACAACAATCCCGTGACCATGGTTGGGCATGACGATAAACGCATCCAATGAAACATGGGGATTGTGTCTGGGTAAATCGAACCACGTGGATTCGACGCACCGGCCCAATGCGTTCAACAATACGTTTCCATCGATCACATCCCCGAACAAACATTCGTGGTTGTATGCGCACAGGGTGATGAAATAGGCGCCAGGCTGGGTGTAATCGTATCCCTGTAAACGGATGGATCGTCTGTGATGTTTTTCCGGATGATATATCATAGGGTCACGAACCCTCCACAATCCCGATCTCCTCCTCCGTCAACCCGTACAACTCGTACACCAGCCGGTTGCGATGCCCCGTTCGTGGTTCACGTCCCAGCCGAGGGCGATCCAGAACTTGTCGATGAAATCCTTGCGCGCCTGCGCTTCCGTGTATGTCGGCGATTTGTAATGGGACTCGTTCTGTCGGAACGACGCCACGAGTGCGCCGATTCTTTCGAATGCACAGTCGAATTCTTTCATATCATGCGCTTCCCCATATGCGGATTAAACGCCCGGCTGAAACATCTTCAGGACAAACTGAATCAGCAAAGACCCGGTGATCGCGAGACCGAAACTCATCAGCGTGCCGATCAGCACATATTCGGCCATCTTCTGTTCATCTTTGACCCCCCCGAAACGCAAGATCGATTTGGCGGTGATCAAGAAGCCGATTCCCGAAGGCATGTCGAATAGAATAAAAACCAGAATCAACATTCGTTCGAGACAGCCGATCCACAATCCGCCGTTGGTCAGACCGGCCAGCTCGAGCCGGTTATTCCTGGTGTGTTCCGCCATGATTTTCCCGATCAGAATGCCTGTTCCCAGGGTGATCCCCGAAATTCCGGCCAGGATCACCAGAATTCTCATGAACCATATCCGCGATAACGAGAGAGAAACCTCCTCGGAAAAAGGCAACAGAACGACAAGCAGGCAAAGCGCCAGAACATGTAACACCTGATCAAGGACGAACAAGCGCCAGCTTTCTTTGGGGACGAAATCGATCAAAACATGAAAAATCAGGATGAATCCCGGAAGATACCATAAATTCCACTGGCCGCAAATCAGGTAACCCAATAATCCGTGAATCGCCCCATGCATGAGTTTACCCCCAAAGGACGTCTTCAGTGCGATCAATTTCCGGGGCTGGAGCGGGAAATCCGACAGAATATGCGATAGGATGAGACAAGTCAACCAGTACAATGTGGATTGCATGCCTGCTCCTCTTTCGTAAAAGGATCGAATCGACGAAAATAAATTACAACCTATTCAGGTTGTAATTTAAATTACAACCCATATAGGTTGTAATACGAATCATCCCCTGTTCGGGTTGTATTGTCGGATATGATACGCAAAAATCGACAGCAACTGTTCAATGGCCGTCCATCCCGCACGGGAAAGCGTCTTGGCGACATTTTGTTGACTGGTTTGACCCTTTGCAATCCAGTCCGAAGCAATGGCTTCTTGTGTGTCGCCTTCAAGAATTTTTAAAACCGCCCACGCTTCGGACTGACTCCATTCATCGACCAATCGGCCGGCAAAAAGGAGCGCGGTGTTCAAATAGGCATTCAGGATTGCGGTTTCTCCGGCCACCTGTGTTTTTGCCGTATTCACCGGTTCGATCAGCCAGCAAACCAGGGTTTCTCGTTTATTCAGGGAATCCAGACCCGTGCCTGAAAAGAAAAACGCATCCCCGCCGGCCTGGGCCAACCCTTCGGAGGTCAGATGATCGACGGAACCGATCCCGATCGATATTCGGGTATCCGCCAGAAGGTTCGACTTGAGTCCGGCGCGCAAATAAAACGCCGCTTTCATGGCAAATTGAGGCTCTGAAAGCAGCATTTGCCAGCCGTCTCCGCGATAAATATCCGGACCCATGATTTCGAGGCCCGAAAAAAATCCCGGCATCTTTCGTGCCGTCGATGTAATTGAAGATAAAACTTCCCGGCGTTTCTCCGCCGAAAACTGCGAGGAGGAAATAATGTCCCCTGTAAGAACCGCGTATAATCGGTCGGGATGAATTTTCATAATCCGCTCCATGTCTGACAAAAGCGTATAATCAATCCGTGTCACCCCCGTATCATCTTCTTCAACTCGGCCAGCGTCTGCAACGCCTCGATCGGTGTCATGGAATCGATGTCCAGCTTCCCGACGGCCTCCCGAAGCCTGGATTCCTCTTCGAGAAACAGATTCAACTGGGGGGGGCGTTCCGCGACAAACGGGGCGTTTTCGCCCATCGCCAGTTTGGGCATCTCGTTGGGCGCCAGCGCATCGGCTTCGAGGTTGTGGAGGATTTCCCGCGCGCGCAGGATCACCTCTTTCGGCAGTCCGGCCAGCCGCGCGACCTGGATGCCGTAGGAATGGTCGCACCCGCCGGGGACGATTTTGCGGAGGAAGACCACATGATCCCCCCATTCCTTGACCGCGACATTGTAATTTTTAACGCGCGGCAGGATCAGCGCGAGTTCGGTCAGCTCATGATAATGCGTGGCGAACAGGGTCTTCGCACCCGCGGTTTTGGCGTTGTGGATATACTCGGCCACGGCCCAGGCGATGGAAAGCCCGTCGAAGGTGGAGGTGCCCCTTCCGATCTCGTCGAGCAGAATCAGGCTCTTCGGTGTGGCGTTGTTCAGGATATTGGCCGTCTCGTTCATCTCGACAAGGAACGTGGACTCACCGGCGGCCAGGTTGTCCTGCGCGCCCACGCGGGTGAAAATCCGGTCGACCAGCCCGATCCGGGCGGAGGCCGCCGGGACATACCCGCCGATCTGGGCGAGCAGGACGATGAGTCCCGCCTGCCGGATGTAGGTGGACTTGCCCGCCATGTTCGGCCCCGTGATGATCAGGATCTGGTTTTCGGCATTGTCCAGCGTCACGTCGTTCGCGATGAAAGGTTCCCCCGGCGGAAGCAGCCGTTCGATGACCGGATGCCGGCCGTCCCGGATCACGATGACGTCGTCGTCCCGGACATCCGGCTTCACATACCGGTTTTCATGGGCGACCCGGGCCAGCGACAGGAGCGCATCGAGTTCGCCGATCAGCCGCCCGTCTTCCTGAATCGCCCCGGAAAATCCGGCGACGAATGTGCGGAGCGCATCGAACAGTTCGGTTTCGAGGGACACCATCCGTTCCTCGGCCTTGAGGATTTTCTCCTCCATCTCCTTGAGCTGGGGCGTGATGAACCGCTCGGCATTGACCAGCGTCTGTTTACGGAGATAGTCCTGCGGGACCTTGTCGAGATGGGGGTTGGTCACCTCGATGTAGTAGCCGAAGACCCTGTTGTATCCGACTTTGAGGGAGGGAATCCCCGTGCGTTCGCGCTCCGTGGTCTGGAGCCGGGCGATCCAGTCCTTGCCCGAAAAGGCCAGCCCGCGCAGTTCGTCCAGCTCTGCGCTGTACCCCTCGCGGATGATCCGCCCCTCACTCAGCACGGCCGGCGGATCGTCCGTCAGCGCGGATCCGATGCGGACGACGGCCTCATCGCAGGGATCCAGCGCATCGCGGATGGCCGAAATCCTCCCAGCCTGGATATTTCCCAGGGCTTCGCGGACGGGAGGAATCCGTTCGAGAGACCGTTTCAGCCCGGCCACGTCCCTCGGGTTCGCCCGCCGCGTCACCACCCGCGCGACGAGCCGTTCCAGATCCCCCATGTTCCGGAGCGCCTCCGCCAGGCCGTCCCGGACGGCCCGGTCGTCATGGAGCGATTCGACCGCGTCGAGCCGTTCCCGGACGGGCGTCAACCGTTTCAGGGGCCGCTGCAGCCAGTCGGCGAGCGTGCGCCCCCCCATGGCCGTCAGCGTCCGGTCGATGATCGAAACGAGCGTGCCCTCGCGGTCTCCGGCCGTCATGGACGCGGTGATCTCCAGATTGCGCCGCGTGGCCGCGTCGAGGGTCATGAAAGCGTCGTCGGAATACGGCGTGATCCGCCGGATATGGTCCAGGCCGGTCTTCTGCGTGTCCTCGAGATACTGGAGCGCCGCACCCGCCGCGCCGATGCCGGGACCGTAATCCTGAATGCCGAATCCCTTGAGGGACGCGGTCTTGAAATGGCGGATCAGCGTGTCGTAACCGGAATCCCGGCCGAACAGCCAGTCCTCGCGTTTCGTGAGCACGGGCGCCCGTCCGTTTTGGGATAGCATTTTTTGAATGACATCGGCCCGGCCTTCCGGGACGACCAGTTCGGCCGGCCCGACGGAATGGATCTCCTCCGCCAGTTTCGAGACCGGGCATTCCGTCACTCGGAATTCCCCGGTGGAAACATCCGCCGAGGCGAGTCCGCAGAGATCATCCTGGAATGAGACCGCGGAGAGGAAGTTGTTCCGGCGTGATTCGAGCAGGTTTTCGGCGGTGACCGTGCCCGGGGTCACCACCTGGACGACCTCGCGTTTCACGATGCCTTTGGCGAGCCGGGGATCCTCGACCTGCTCGCAGATGGCCACGCGATGGCCCGCCCGGAGCATCTTGGCCAGATACCCGTCCAGCGCATGATGGGGAAAACCGGCCAGCGGGATGTCGCCCGATTTGCCGTGTCCGCGGCTCGTCAGGGTGATGCCCAGGACGCGGGCGCCGGTCTTCGCGTCCTCGCCGAACATCTCGAAGAAATCGCCCATGCGGAAGAAGAGCACGGCGTCCCGGTGGCGGGCCTTGATCGCGTTGTACTGGGACATCAGCGGCGTCTCGCCGTCGGGCCGGGATTTTTTGGGACGTGGATCAG
>DSAP01000032.1 GCA_011046415.1 bacterium
AGGTTCAGTTTCACCCAAAAGTTTCGGAAAAGAAAAACAAAACGCGAAAACGGAGGATATCAAGATGAAAAAGTATTTTGCTCTTTTACTCGTGCTGGCCCTGGCCGGCGGCGCTTTGGCGCAGGTTTCGGACAATCACGACGTGACCATGAGTGTTCCCGGCATCAACGTGATCGCCCTCAGCAATGCGGGGCCGATCGAACTGACGCTGGTGGATGACGAAGACGGCAATTTCGCGACGGCCGCGGCGGTTTCAGGAGGGAACGTGTCGTATCGCCATAATCAGTCTTCGGCGAGAAAGGTGACGGCGAATGCGGGTTTTGCCGCGGGCACTTTCTTCGACCTGACTCTCGCCGTGGATTTCAACGCCGAAGGCGATGTCGATCTCATCGTGGACGGTGTGACCGCAGGCGATGTCGATCTGCATACCAACATCGCGAAAGGCGCGTACAACGACCGCAGTCTGGAGTACAGCGCTTCAGCGACGTATGACACCGAAGAAGGCGATTACACCTGCACAGTCACCTACACGATGACGGCCAACTGACCCTGAAAGAACGGATCGATGTCCGATCCGGGGCCGGGGCGGAGAAGCCCCGGCCTTTTTTATGTCATGGGTATACAGACCCTGATGAAGAAAAACACTTTCGACTGCCGATGCGAATGTGTATATTACCCGTTGACAATCGAATGGTATTCTGTAGGAGGTCGTTCCGATGAAACCGAACGCGTTTCTGTGGCTCTGTCTTTTTTTTGTCGGCACGCTGGAAACCACTGGCCAGATCATCGTGGTGGGCGATTTGGCCCATGATCACGCCCTGGTCCCCGGCGGTGGGGCGAGGGGGACGGTCACCCTGCAGAACTCCGGCGAGCGGGCCGCATCGATCCGGATCTATCAGAACGATTATTTCTTCGATGCGTCGGGAAAGAATCTCTACGGCGAACCCGGCACCCAGGCGCGGAGCAACGCCCCCTGGATCCGGTTCAGCCCCCAGCTGATAACCCTGGTGCCCGGCGAAAGACAGGACGTGAATTATGAGATCGCCGTCCCGGACGATCCGACCCTGTCGGGAACCTACTGGTCGATGCTCATGGTGGAGGGCCAGCCGCCGCCGGAGGAAAAAGGCAAGGGGCTGAGCATCAGCGTCGTGATGCGGTACGGCATCCAGATCGCCACGACGGTGGGGCATGAGGCAAGCGTGGCCCTGGCCTTCACGAATCCGCGCCTGACGGCCCTGAACGACAGACGGATTTTCACCCTCGATATCGAGAATACCGGGGACCGCCAGGTACGGCCCGAGATCTGGGCGGAGTTCTTCACCGCGGCCGGGCGGTCGCTCGGCAAGTTTCCCGCCGGACAGCGGCGGATCTATCCGGGCACCTCGATCCGCGCCGAATGGGATCTCACCGATCTCGAGCCCGGCGCTTACAGGGCGCTGGTCATCACCGACTGCGGGGAGGATGACCTGTTCGGCACGAATCTCTCGTTTGAAATCAATTAGACGCCAGATCCCAGATTTCAAATTCCTGTTTCGGGATGCCGGATTCTGATCCCCTCCGGCGCTGCGATCCATACTATCCACATGCGACATTTTATCACGGTTCCGGTCCGTTGCCCGGCCTGATTCCCACGAGATCATTTCAATTTGAAATCCGCTGATTTGGCCGTGATTTCACTTTCGTTTCCGTTATCAGGGCGTCATCTTTATGCGTCATGTATATAGGCCTATGTATATAATAAACAGTGACAAACATGTTTGTCGAGATATCCCTTTCATCCTCCATTTCCAATGGTACGGTTTATGCACAAGGAAGGGCTGTAAGGTCTCATATCCGAAGAAAGCGATACCGAAACGCGATGAAACGATTGGCCTGCATATTCCTGTTCTCTTCCGCGGTCGGACTGACCGGCGCCGAAAAAGGCGTCGAGGTGCGTCCCGCGGACGATCACTGGATCAACACGGCCTCGAAACAGATCGCCTCCGCGGCGTTTCGCATCCGCAATCTCACCGAGGTTGAAACCGAATTCGAGCCGGAGCTTTCCCTGCCGACAGGATGGCGTCCGGTCGTGGACGAACTGCCCTTCACGATGGGGCCGGATGCGAGCGAAGTCCGGATCGTCAGTTTCCAGATCCCCGCTTCGGCAGCCGCGGGTCAGTATACCGTCACCTATCGCGTGGCCTCGCGCCGCGATCCATCCGTCCAGGACGAATTCGGCATCGGGGTTCACGTGATGGCGGTGCGCGATTTTCGCGTCCGTCTCCTCAACCCGCCGGACCATGCCTTCGCCGGAGACACCAGCGCGGTGCAGTTCATGATCGAGAACGGCAGCAACGTCACGGACACGCTCCGGATCCGCTTCGAAATCAACGCAAAATGGACGGCATGGACGGATGCGGAGACGGTCGTCCTGCGTCCCGGAGAACATCGGATCGTCACCGCACGCATCGCCGTGCCGGTTTCGGTGACACGCGAAAGCCGTCAGACGCTCCGCCTGAGCGGCTTCTCTCCGGCCGATCCGGAACTTCCCGTGTTGCGGCAGACCCATACCCTGCGTATCATCCCCCGTGATCCGGTCCGGGAAGACCTGCACCACAGGCTGCCGGTCGATGTGGGCGTCAAACTGCTCGGGAACTGGGAAAACGGCCGGTTCGCACACGATTATCAGATCGACATCCACGCCCGCGGCGCGCTCGACGAGGCGGGGAAACAGAAAGCGGCGTTCCGCTATCGCGCGCCGGACATGTACGACACCTCCCCCCTCGGACAGCGGGACGAGATCTTCGCCCGGTTTGAAAACGACCGTTTCCTGGTCTTCGCCGGAGACGGCCGGTATACCCTTTCGACGCTCACCGAAAAGCAGCGGTACGGACGCGGCGCGGAGGTGGGATTCACCCTGAACAACTGGATCGGCGGCGGCATGGCATACCGGGACCGCTGGACGCAGGACAGGAGCCGGGTGGGCGCCGGGTATCTGGGTTACAGAGTCACGGACACCTGGCTCGTGAAGACCCATTTCATGAGCAAGGAAAGGCGCGGCCGGACGGCGGTCCTCGCCAGCATCGCGGCCTCGGGTCAGCCTTTTGTCAATACGACCGTTGAACTCGAGGCGGCGACGGGCCGGCGCGAAGACGAAGATTCGAAGAACGCCTATCATGCCAAGATCAGAGGCCGGACGGAACGATTCCAGTATCACGCCGAACTGATCAAGACCGACAACGGATTCCCCGGCTACTATTCCACACTCGACATGGGCATGGCCGGCCTGACGTGGAAGCTCAATGACCGCGTCCAGTTTTTCATCCAGTCCCGGCAATCTTCCGATTATTATCTGCTCCTCGACGGCCGGTACGCCGAGGTGCGCGGCCGCTATACCTCGGCGATGATCCAATACCGCATGAGCCGGAGCGCCAGCCTGAGACTCGGCGGGATCAACGTCTCGCGGACCGACCGGCAGCCCGAACCCAAATTCGATTATGCCGACCATACGGGCCGGTTCGAGATGAATGCCGGATTCCACGACTTTTCCATTCACGCGCGTACCGAGATGGGCCGGACCCAGAACCGCCTGACCGGTCTGGACGCCCTGACCCAGCGTTACCTGCTCAGCCTGCGGTATCAGCCCTCGTCCCGCGCTTCGGTGAATGTGAATGCCGGATACGATGAGAGCCGGCGTGTTCTCGACCGGCGCTCGACGGTCGTGTCTCTGGGCCTGACGGCGGACTGGCAGTTCACCTCCGTGTCAAAGCTGACACTCCGCATGCAGAACGCCACGTCGCCGGATCAGATCTACACCGACCGCGACATGTTCGACCTGACCCTGACGCACCGGTTCCCGAACCGCCACTGGATCGAATTGCGGGCCAGGCATACCCTGCTCCGGGGCACGGAAGACACGAGGGATGCCGCCCTGCTGGCCGAGTATCACGTGCCGGTGGGCGTGCCGATCCGCCGCAAGGCGAACATCGGGTCGCTGTCGGGCCGGGTGATCGACGCGGAAACCGGCATGCCGGCCGAAAACATCTGGCTGCGCATCAACGGTGCGACCGCGGTGACGAACAAAGAAGGTATTTTCCGTTTTTCCGCCCTGACGGCGAAGACCTATTACCTGAGCCTCGACCGTTCGAACATCGGCCTGAACCGGATCGCGACCCAGAAGATGCCGATGCAGATCGACATCGCCGGCGGCGTCGAACAGCAGATTCATCTGTCCCTGGTCCAGGCGGCCCGGCTGAGCGGACGCATCGTGGTGTACCGGGTGGTCAATGATTCGAGCGATCATTTTTCCGCATCCCGGATGGATCAGCATCTCGATGCGTATTATGTGAGCGGGTCGGGCAACGGGGCGAACGGCAACGGCAACGGAAAAAACGGAACGGCCGCGGTGACCAACGGTAAGGTTAAACTGGTGGAGGATTACGGCCTGAGCAATACGCTGGTGACCCTGTCGCGCGATGACGAGGAGTTCCGCCTGTTGACCGGCCCGGACGGCGCTTTCGTATTCGACGGACTGCGGCCCGGCACCTGGCTGATCCGGTTCGGTGAAAGCACCCTTCCCGAATATCATCAGTACAAGCAGAAAGAATTCCTCGTGACCCTCGAGGCCGGCGAGATCCGGGACCTCAACGCCGAGGTGATGCCGAG
>DSAP01000114.1 GCA_011046415.1 bacterium
GGAATCAATAACGCTTTCGCTCTTTTACACTTTTACCCTTTGGGGGGGTAAAAATGACGGATAAAGAAAATGTGATCACGAAAACTTACGATCTGCTTTTGTATTTAATACCGCAGCTTGCAAAATTTCCGCGGGACCAGAAATTCTTACTGGCCGACCGCATCGAAAATTTGCTGCTTGATTTCTTAGAAGCGATGATCGAAGCCTATTACAGTCGAGAGAAAAAACGGATTCTTGAAACGTCAAATTTGAAGCTCGAAAGGCTGCGGTATCTGATCCGGTTGTCTTTCGATTTGCATCTGATCAATACAAGCCGATATGAATTTCTCACGGTTCATATTGATGAGATCGGTCGCATGGTCGGCGGTTGGAGAAAATCGCTCCCGGTGAGATCGTGAAGACCTATAAACACCTGTTCGAGAAAATCGTCGCCTTTGATAATTTACTGCTTGCCGCAAAAAAGGCCCAGAAAGGCAAGCGGTTCAAGACCGCCACGGCCCGGTTTCATATCAATCTCGAAAAAGAGCTGCTCTGTCTCCAGCGACAACTAAAGAATCAAAGCTATTCTCCAGGTCCCTACACCGAATTTTATATTTTCGAACCCAAGAAACGCATGATCAGTGCGGCGCCATACCGCGATCGGGTGGTGCATCATGCGCTGTGCAACGTGATCGAACCCATTTTCGAAAACACATTCATTTTTGATTCTTATGCAAACCGAAAAAGAAAGGGCACGCATCGTGCGATTTTGAGATATCAGCAGTTTTGCAGAAAGAACCGATATGTTCTGAAATGCGATGTGGTGAAGTTTTTCCCTTCAATCGATCACATGATTTTGAAAAATGAAATCCGCAGAAAAATTACAGACCCGGATGCGCTCTGGCTGATCGACAACATCATCGATCACAGCAATGAACAAGAGTCGGTCTTGCATTACTTTCCGGGCGATGATCTTTTTCAGCCTTACGAAAGAAGGAGGGGGCTGCCCATTGGCAATCTGACAAGCCAGTTTTTTGCCAATGTGTATATGAACCGCTTCGATCATTTTGTTAAGGAGAACTTGAAGTGCCGATACTATGTGCGTTATGTGGACGATTGGGCGGTTTTCCATGACGATAAATCTTTTCTGCATGATGCGCTTTTCGAATTTAATAAATATCTTGAAATTCTCAGACTTCGCATGCACGCCACGAAGTCCAAGGTTTTTCCGGTAGATGTCGGTTTGACTTTTTTGGGCCATCGAATTTTCACGGATCACCGACTGTTGAAGAGGGATAATGTGGTTCGATTCAAGCGGCGACTTAAAGTCTACCAAAAATTATATCGGCAAGATGACATAAATTGGACTGAAGTCAAACAACGCCTTCAAAGCTGGAATGCGCATGCGGCGTTTTCAGACACCTACCGGCTCAGGATGAAGTTGTTTTCAGAATTCGGATTTTCAAAGGATGCGGCTTGAAGCAGTACCGCGTGCTCCGCGGCGGAAGCTGGAACAATAATCCAGAGAACGTGCGCGCGGCGAACCGCAACAGGAACACTCCAGACAACAGGAACAACAACAGGGGGTTCCGTTTCGCCAAGTCTCTCGAATGCCGGAGTTCGATTGTTTACGAATAATCGAAGTGTACAGAACGAGAGTCCAAAGCCGTGATCCTGCGTCCCATAGCGGCAGGGACCGAACACAAAAAAAGTCAGACGCGGTGAGTAAACCTATGAAAGTCGCGTCTGATTTTTCATTGGATAACCCCCACGCACAAGGTCCGCAGGGTTGTGCTTGACCGGGTGGGCAGGTACCCCCGCGTCCGCACGAGGCGGACGATTCCCCTTGGTTAAGGGGGAAAAAACCCCCACGCACCGTTCCGCCTGTGGCGGACCGGAGCGATCCCCCTTGGACAAGGGGGATAAAAATGTGTTTTCCCCTCCTTGCCAAGGAGGGGTGGACCGCCGCAAGTGGACGGGGAGGTCGTGATCCCATGTCGGAAAAAAAGGGATTGCGTGAAACGCGGCCATTTTTCCCGGAACAAACCGGATTGCCCCCTGGTTTCATTTGGATATTCAATCTGGAGGACCCGATCATGAAGATCCGCCACACAGCGATGATTCTTTTCCTGACAGCCGTAATCACACCGGGGGCGGCCGCGCGCGAGACGGGCACGGTCGCGGGGCGGGTGATCGACGCGGAGACGAAGCAGCCGCTCCTTGCGACGAATGTGATCGTCGAGGGCACGGACCGGGGGGCGGCCACCGATCCGGACGGCAATTACATCATCCAGAACGTCCCCGTCGGAACCTACAACCTCCGTTTTACCTATATCGGCTACCGGACGCAGACCCGGACGGATATCGTGGTCAAGTCCGCGAATCCCGTGTTTGTCAATGTCGAACTGGCGCCGGAAATCGTGGAGGGACAAGGCGTCACCGTGACGGCCGGCTATTTCGTCTCGCAGGCCGAGGCCCAGCCCAGCACCATCGCCCTATCGCGCGAGGAAATCCGCCGGTTTCCCGGCGGGTTCGAGGATGTGGTGCGCACGGTCTCCACCCTGCCGGGCGTGGCGATCAACATGGCCGGCGGCCGCAATGACCTCCTCGTCCGCGGGGGCGGGCCGTCCGAGAACCTCTATCTCATCAACAACATCGAGGTTCCCAACATCAACCATTTCGGCACGCCGGGCAGCACGGGGGGGAGCCTGAGCTTCGTGAACCTGGATTTCGTCGAGGACGTGACATTCTCCACGGGCGGATTCGGGGCGCGGTACGGCGACAAGATGTCCTCGGTCATCGCCCTGACGATGGTCAGGAGGCGCCCCGAGCGGTTCCAGTTCAAGGGAAATGTTTCCGCCACCCAGTACGGACTCAGCATGGAGACCCCGCTCGCGCGGAAAGGCAATCTTATTTTCTCCGCGCGCAAGAGCTATCTCGACCTGATTTTCAGGGCTGCGTGGCTGCCCTTCGTCCCGGTCTATACCGATTTCAACATCCTGCTCAATTACGACCTGTCCCCCAGGGACAGGCTGTTCGTCATCGGCCTCTCGGCGATCGACAATGTCGACCGCAATCAGAGCACACTCGAGAACCGGACGGTCAATGCGGGCATCCTCGACAACACCCAGTACAGGGGCATCAGCGGACTGAATTACCGGAGGCTCGTGAATCAGGGGTATCTGGATGTGACGATGAGCCTGAATCTTTCCCGTTTCCGGCTCAGCCAGATCGACGAGAATGAGGCCGAGTATTTCAACAGCCGGGCCGACGAATGGGAATCCGCGCTCAAGCTCCGCTATTTCCGCTCCCTCGGCAGGCGGCTGAACGCACAGGCCGGCGTCTCGGCCAAACGCATCCGGAACGACAACCGCACCGTATTCGCGGACACCATTTACGACCGGTCCGGCAACCGGATTTCCCTGTCGGAGACCGGAATTTCCCGGGAAAGCCTGGTAGACGCATCCGGAATGAAACTCGCCGGTTTCGCCGAGCTGGAATGGACGCCCCATCCCCGGGTGACGGTGAATACGGGACTCCGGGCGGATTATTATGACTTCATCCGCACGCCGCTTTACGCAGGCCCGCGGGTGTCCGCGCTGTACCGGATCCATTCCCTGCACACCCTCCGGGCAAGCGGGGGCGTGTATTTCCAGTCGCCGTCCTACGTCTGGGTCGTCAACCCGGCGAACCGCAATCTGAGGGCCCTTCAGAACCGGATGGGCGTGATCGGCTGGGATTATCTGGTCCGCGAGGATACCCGGCTGTCCGTCGAGACCTATTACAAACGGTATTCCGATCTGCCCGCGGGTGTTTTGCCCGGCGCCACGGATTATATCGTGATGACCAACACCGGCACGTCATTCGGCGGACGGGAAGAGGATTTTCAGTCGTTCGGCTTCTTCGAATTGGCATCCCTCGGAACGGGAACGTCCTACGGCATGGAACTGTCGCTTCAGAAAAAATTCTCCGAAATCCCTCTCTACGGCCTCGTGAGCCTCGCAACCAATCAGACTGAATTCACGGCGCCGAACGGACGGGTCTATCCGGGACGGTATGATCAGCGCTTCATCCTGAACGTGTCGGGCGGATACATTTTCAACGACCGGTGGGAAGTGTCCGCCAAGTTCCGTTATTTCACCGGGATTCCCTATACGCCGGTTTACCGGCCTTCCGAGAATCCCCTGCGCCCCGGCACGATCCAGAATCTGCCCGGGGAGTATGTGTCCGCCCGTCTGGATCCGGGGCATCATCTCGACATCCGTGTAGACCGGTATTTCAATTTTCCCGGCGTGACCCTGATCGTCTATGCGGACATCCAGAATGTCTATAACTTCAAGATTCCCATGATCCCGAGCTACGATTTCTGGAACGACCGGATCGACCGGAGCAGCGCCATCGGCATCCTGCCCTCCATCGGGATCAGCCTGGAGTTTTAGGCGGACGGGTTCGGGAATCCGGATTCAGGAAAGTCGGCAGTTGACAAAGGTTGGCAGTTGGCATAAACTCTA
>DSAP01000103.1 GCA_011046415.1 bacterium
AGATTTTTCGAAGGCCGGGAACAGACTGTCGTCCTTTCTGGCCTTTTTGCAGCCAGTGGAGTCTTGACATTCCCCGGCTTCAACGAAGGGGTGGGCATCATTCCGGCGAAGGCGGAATGGCAATAGGAAGTGGCTGGGCGGACTCATTCTTAAGCATTTGTCCAATAAATCTTCCTGAGTGCCGGGCGTGCAAAAAGGCCTGTTTCTTTTGGTACTTTTCTTTGCGCCAAAGAAAAGTACGGAACCTTTATGTGGACAGCTTAAACGGATTTCGTATCACTTATACAGGCGAATCGTTTTAACCGGAGATAATTCAGGCTGAAAATCTGGATTTTTTTCAGCAGTATCTGCCCGCTCGAATCAACATAGGACCTTATTACTTTTAACTTAATAAGCCGCACTTACGAATTTCCCTGCCCCTTGTTTTTCTCCTTGACATTGATTCTGTTGTTTTATATTATAAATCCGATGATATAGGTTCCCGGTTCCTCATCCGGCGGTGCGGACGATTTGGTTCGGCTTCATGGATGTGTAAGGGAGACAGCCCCGGGGGCGGTATAGTCTTATCCGCTCCATCACCCCCGAAATATTCAGGACGGATCCGAAAGAAGATCCGCATTCTGCATTGTCTTGTTTTTTGCCGAAGCGTATGGATCCGAATGGATTCAGAAGAAATGCTTGGATGGCGGGTCGTGAAGGCGGTCGGTGGGAAAATAGTCGGTTGGGTTTCGCTTCGCTCAACGACTGAGACAAACCGTTCGCGAAGTATGATCGGGGTCGGGGGTCGCTATCGGAATCGGCATCGAAGGGACGCGATATGGGATTCGGGCATGAAAAACCGGATGTTTATCACGCCGCGAGCGAGTATGTCGGTTGGACGTATCGGTTCTGCGAAGACCTGAAGGGCCATCGCAACGCCAAAGACCAGCTTCTTCGCGCTTCCCAGGCGATCCCGCTGAATATCGCCGAAGGCAACGGCAAAGCGACTGACGGTGATCGGCGGCGCTATTTCGAGATCGCTCGCGGCTCCGTGCCGGAGTGCGGCGCCATTCAGGACATTTTGCAGACCTGTGACGCGCTCTCGGCTGAGGAGAACACGAAACGCAAAGCGCTGTTGGACCGCATCGTGGCGATGCTGACGAAACTCGGTCAACGAGGCTACACCGTTCATGAAGGCCAGGCGCAATACACCGTGGAAATCGATACCGATGCCGATACCGGGCTGAGATTGAAGGGGGTATTCATCCCGAAACGCAGGGAGCGATGATCTACACTTATTTGATGCCTGATGATGAAGCCGAGCAGGATGCGGCCGGCGCACCCTGCTGTCGGGGGCGAATCCATGGTCCGTCCGGCCGGCTTGGCAGTTTGTCTCCCGTTCAATTCAGAAAGAAAGGAAAGCCGCATGACTCTTCACTGTGTGTCCGTTTTATCGTTGCAATTTCTCTCCTTTTTCATGTTCGCAGGAATAACCAGCCTGTCCGCCCAGACATCCCCGGTCCTTAAAACCTGGCAAATGCATGAAATTACCCTGGAAGCCAAAGGCGATTACGAAAATCCCTACACCGATGTCACCGTTTGGGTAGAACTGGAAGGGCCGGATTTCTCGAAAAAGGTGTATGGCTTTTGGGATGGCGGGAAGGTGTTCAAAGTCCGTGTGGCAGCGACCGTGCCCGGCGAGTGGCAGTGGACCAGCGGCTCCAATCAACCCGGTGATGACGGGCTAAACCGTCGATCCGGCCGATTTACCGCGGAAAGCTGGAGCGAGGCTGAAAAAGAAGAAAATCCCGTGCGGCGGGGTTTCATTCGTCCCACCGCCAACGGCCGAGCCCTGCAATATGCCGACGGCACGCCCTTTTTTATGGTAGGCGACACCTGGCTGGCCGGGGCAACCTGGCGGCTCCCGTTTCGCAATGCCGAGCCGCCCGCCGGTTATGAACCGGGCCCGGGCATGGGGTTTGAGGATGCTGTTCAATACCGCAAAAGACAGGGCTTCAATTCAGTCAGTATGATCGCCGCTTTCCCGAACTGGGATGCAGACCTGAATCCCAGTACCCACGCCGATCCCAACGGCATCTACCTGAGAAATGCCTGGGAGAAATTCGGATATGATGTGGCCGAAGGCCCCGGCGTGGATGCCTCGGGCGGCGACAGCTACTGGGGCACCTTTACCGCCAAGAGCATGCGGGATGAATACGGGCATCTTCCCTTCAGGATGTCGGAAGAGCACAAGAATGTGTCGGATTTCAACCGGATCAACCCCAAATATTTCCGGAGTCTGGATAAGAAAATGGACTATCTGGCCGGGCAGGGGTTTGTGCCCCTGCTGGAGACCGTCCGCCGCGATGCAGGTCCCTCCTGGAATGCCTATTTCGATTTCAACGAGAGTTTCGCCCGCTTTGTGCAGTACCTGGTGGCACGTTACGGGGCCTATAATTTCGTATTCAGCACCATTCACCTCGACTGGATTCCCGAGCGTTTCAGCCTCACCGCCGATCAATTTAATGAAGCGCTGACCCGGCATCTGGAAAAATACGGGCCGATGCCATTCGGCCAGCCGGTGACGGTTCTCATCGACAGTACCACCTACGCGGCCTTTGGCCACGGCGAGGAAGTTCCGTGGCTTACGATGCACAGCGTGGGTAACAAGCCCAGAGATCACCGGGTTTCATATTCACTGGAAACTATTTTCAGGCTGACTCCTCCTTACCCCACCATCAATTTTGAGCCGTATTACACGGGATGGCATCATGAAATCAACATGCCGGGCGGGGAGCGTCCGCCGGCCGACTCTGACCGGGATAACTATTTTGCACGGGCTCAGATGTACGGCTCTGTGCTCTCCGGCGGGCTTTCGGGGCACGTGCACGGGACGGCGGCCTATGATATCACCACCACGGGTGAGCCGGCCGGGGGGCGTCCGCATGTGTGGGACGCGTTCAAGTATGAATCGGCCGATTACATGCGTCATTTGGAATCTTTCATCCTTTCTGAAGGCGATGCCTATCAGCAGTTGGAACCGGCCCGGGATGATATCACCCCGAACAAAGCCCCCGGCGCCCCGTATGACGGCCTGGATGGCTGGGCGTATATGATGCGCACTCCGGACAACAATTTTGCTCTGCTGTATTTTGAGAATAAGTCCGTGCTGCCGGCTCTGCGGAATTTCACCCCCGGGGAAAAATACTCTTTCCTGTGGTACGACCCGATGACCGGCGAATGGCTGGATGACATGGACTCCATCCTGGTCGCCGATGATCATGGGCGGCTGGGTCTGCCGGGATTTCCCGGTGGCGGGGAGAAATCCTCGAGGGATTGGGCGGCGAAGATCGTGGTCAACGGGAAATAGGGAGACGGGGAGCCGAGTCGGGTGCGGCCGGCCGCACCCGACTGCTGTTTACAGCGATTCGCATCGGCGTTCTGCGGGTTGTGCAGCATACAACGATGGCGGCGGATTGGTATCAATAGAGATCTGTAAAATCGGAGTCGGCGGAACCGGCGGCTTTGGGTCCCCGGCGGGATGCCGGGAACCAGGAATACTCTTATTACGCGCCGCTTCGGAGGAAAGACGGATCGGCCTGATACGGGGTTTCGTCCCATGATCTCACGGATCAGGAACCGGACCGGGCTGCCGGAATGCGTGACCCTGATCCGCGCGGCGTTTCAGACCGTGGCGGAGACGTTCCGTCTCACGCCGGAGAACTGCCCCACCCATGCGGCCTTCATCACGGAGGAGACGCTCCGGCGATCGTTCGACGCCGGGGTGGAAATGTATCTGTTGCGGGACCAGGGCAGGCCGGAGGGGTTCGTGGCGATCGAGCGGTCCCCGAAAGAAGTGGGGACGTACTACGTCGAGAAACTCGCCGTGCATCCAAATTTCAGGCACCGGGGATACGGACGCGCCCTGATGGAATTCGCGGTCCGCCGTGTTCAGGATCTGGGCGGAAGGCGGGTCTCGGTAGCGATGATCGACGAGAATACGCGGGTCAGGGCGTGGTACGCCGGTCAGGGTTTCGTCACGACCGGGGTGAAGGTATTTCCCCGGCTTCCTTTCCGGGTGTGTTTCATGGAATTGTCCGTCACACCCGGGGAGCGCTGAGGTTCCGGAAAAGACATAACAGTTTCCGCGCCACCCGGCCCCGGAATTGCCCACGGAAAACACGAAAGGAAATCAGAAACGCAGAGTTTGATACATAATACACCCGGGTCCTTTGGATATCCGGGGTGTAAGCAAAATATGATTTCCCGATCGCCCGGGATATCCATCCCGGGCGGGCAAATTACTTTTTTGTGAGTCGATCCGGAAGCGAACCGGGATTCAAATAGCAGGGTATCCCCAAAAAATCATATTATTGTGACATTGTAAGGTTATATAAAATAGTGATCTAATCGGTAGAAAATGCTTGAAAAAGTCATAAAAAATAGCCTCCTTTAAAGTGTAGCACACAC
>DSAP01000048.1 GCA_011046415.1 bacterium
ATTATAATTTAATACGGATATTTTTGTAAGCAAGATAAAAAAACGAAACCGGCATGGAAAACGGGTCCATTCCGGCGGCTTGGAAAGCGGATGGAATGATCTTGATTTTATCCCGGAGGTTTCGTACTCTTCCATGTCCTGTATGCTGTCGGAATATAAAGCAGGACAGGAGCGGACACCCGTGAGAAAAATCGTATTCTCCCTTTCGGTTCTGATGTTAGTGGCCTGCGCGGCGGGGCCGGTGTTGATCCGGGATGTCCGCATCCTGCCCCAGCAGACCCGGAATACGCTCGATTCCCGGACCGCGGAGATGCGGCTGGTTTCGGAGTCCTGCCAGGAGAAGCTGAGCCTCCGGTTCGACGCGGTTTTCTTTCGCCCCTGGGTCAAGGAACAGGACAGCCTGTCCCCGGAGAGGGTCCGGCAATCTTTCTCGGCATTCCGGAAGAATCCGGGATGGGGGGAGAACCGGCTGCCCCGCGATCCCGGATTCTTCGAAGCGCTGGAAACCGACGCGGATCTGAATACATTCCCCAATGCCGGACGGCCGGCCATCACGACGGCGCATTCGGATTTGCGCGTCCTGCCGACCGGGAAGCCGGTTTTCCGGGATTTCCGCCTGCCGGGAGAAGGCTATCCGTTCGATCATCTCCAGGTCTCATCCGTCGGTGTGAATACGCCAATCCGGATCCTGCACGAGACAAGGGACAAATCCTGGTATTATGTCTCCTCGCACATCGCGTCCGGCTGGCTGCCCGCGCGGGACGCGGCGGCCGTGGATTCGGCTTTCGTCCTTGCATGGATGCAGGGCGGACGGATCGCCCCGACCGCGGACGGGATCCCCGTGTCGCGGGACGACGGCGCGTTTCTATTCCATGCGGCGATCGGAACGGTTTTTCCCCTCATCGGACTGGACAGCCTCGATTACCGGATCCGGGCTGCGGTGCCGGATGCGGACCGGAACGCCGTGAGGGTCGAGGCGCGCCTTCCCGTGAACTCTGGCGCGGTGATGCCCCTGCCCCTCACGTCCGCGAACCTCGCCGCGGTGACGGACGCGCTCATCGACATGCCGTACGGTTGGGGCGGCCTGTTCAGGAACCGGGATTGTTCCTCCGCGCTGAAAGATCTGTTCACACCGTTCGGGCTGATGCTTCCGCGGCACTCCGCGCATCAGGCCCGTACCGGTCACGGTTATACGGACTTAAGCGGATTGTCACCGGAAGAAAAGGAAAAACGGATCCTGCGAGAAGGCGTCCCGTTCCTGACCCTGCTCTGGCTGCCGGGACACATCATGCTTTACGTCGGCCACGCAGAGGACCGCGCCCTGGCGTTCCACGCGCTGTGGGGCATCCGGACACGCCGTTTCCCGGGTAAACCGGGCAGGAAGATCGTGGGCCGGTCGGTGCTGACGACGCTGTCGCCGGGACGCGAATTGAGGATCCGGGACCGGAAAGGGGACATTCTCGGGCGGATTCAGGGGATGGCGTTCGTGGTGCCCCTCGATTCGATCCGGATTCCTTAGCGCGAGGCGGATACGCGTTTGATTAACATGGTTTTGTTATCTTTATACCTCCCGGAATGAAACCTTTCAGGGTTGAAGCTGCCGGTACATGAACTGGAACAGATGCACGTCGATCCAGCGGCCGAATTTGCGGCCCACTTCCTTCATCACGCCGATTTTGTCGAATCCCATGGATTCATGCATGTAGATGCTGACCTCGTTCCCCGCCGAGATCCGGGATATGAGGGTATGCAGACCCGCGTCCCTGCCTGCGCCGATCACGGATTCCATGAGGGCCCGGCCGATCCGGCGGTTGCGAAAATCCGGCGCGATATACACCGAGAGTTCCGCGGACGCATCATAGGCGGCGCGTTCGGACCAGCGGCTCAGGGCGGCCCAGCCCACGACATTCCCTTCCACTGCCGCGACGAGAACCGGGTGCGATTCATCATGATCCAGAAACCAGTTTTTCCGGTCTTCGAGCGTCCGGGGCTCGGTGTCGAACGTGGCGACGGTGTTCAGGACGGCTTCGTTGTAAATTTCCGTGATTTGAGGAATATCCTGAATCTCTGCGGGACGGATGGTCGGCATGGCGGGTTCCTCTTCTGAAATGGTCTGCGATGCGTGATGGACAGTCCATGACGGATTGACACGTCCGGGAAATCTTCCCGGATTCTTCATGGCGGATTGCCGGGCCCCTGAATCGCAGCCTCGGCGGCTTTGATTCCGTCCACCGCGGCGGAGACGATGCCGCCGGCATGACCCGCGCCTTCACCGGCCGGGAAGAGGCCGTAAACGGCGGATTCCATGTTGTCATCCCGTTGAATCCGGAAGGGGGCCGAGCTGCGCGTCTCCACACCGGTGAGAATCGCGTCCGGATGGGTGAACCCCTCCAGTTTCCGGCCGAAGAGTCGAATTCCGGCTTTCAGGCTGTCGGTGACGAAATCCGGCAGGCAATCCCGGAGAGGCGCAAAAAAGGTTCCCGGCCGGTAGGAGGGGATGACCTCCCCAGCAGAATCCGAGATCCGGTCCTGGAGAAAATCCCCGGCCTTTTGGACCGGCGCAGCATAGGTTCCGCCGCCCAGTGCGAAGGCGAGGCGTTCCCAGCGGCGCTGGAATTCGATCCCGGCGAGCGGATGGTCCGAACCGAAATCCGAAGGATGGACGCCCACGAGCAGGGCGCTGTTCGAGTTGACCTGATCCTGCGCGTATTCGCTCATTCCGTTCGTGGCCAGACAGCCGGGTTCCGAGGCCGCCGGGATGACGAATCCGCCGGGACACATGCAGAAGGTGTAGACGCCGCGCCCGTTTTCCAGAAGCGCGGACAATTTGTATTTGCCCGCGGGCAGGTTCGGATGGCCGGCGTTCCGGCCGTACTGGGCCCGGTCGATCCGGATCCGTTTGTGTTCGATGCGCACGCCGACTGAAAAGGATTTCTGCGTCATCGGCACACCCCGTTCGAAAAGCATCGAGACCGTGTCGCGCGCGGAGTGGCCCGTGGCGAGGATGAGCCGGTCCGTCCTGAAAATCTCCTCCCCGTTGATCCGAATCGCATACAGGGCGCCGTCCCGGATGTCGAGATCCGTGAGCCGCGCCCCGAAACGGACGGTTCCGCCCGCGTTGATGATCATCTGCCTCAGATTCCGCACCACATCCCGCAACCGGTCCGTGCCGATGTGCGGCCGGGCGTCATACGCGATCTCCGGCGGCGCACCGGCCTCGATGAGCGAATGGAAAATAAAATGGGTGCGCGGGTCGTTGATCAGCGTGTAGAGCTTGCCGTCCGAGAAGGTGCCTGCGCCGCCCTCGCCGAACTGGATATTGGATTCGGGGTCGAGCGTCCCGTGCTGCAGGAAAGCCTCCACGTCGCGGATCCGGTCTTTCACCGGTTTGCCGCGTTCGATCACGACCGGTGCGAGTCCGGCGCGGGCGAGGATCAATCCGGCGAACAGGCCGCAGGGCCCGGCTCCCGCGACTACGGGGGGATGAAGAAGAGATTTGCCCGTCCCGGCGATTTGAAATTTAAAAGGCGTGAAGGATTTGATACGGAGATGACCCGGCGGCCGGTAGGATTTCAGGAAGACACGTTCATGTTTGAAGGAGACATCCACCGTGTAAACGAACTGGATGGCGTTTTTTTTCCGCGCGTCCACGGCCTTTCGGACGAGGACGCATCGGTCCAGTCGGGAAGGCGGGATGCGCAGCATCCCGCAGACCAGCGCGCGAAGATCGGACTGCGGCGTGTCGATCGCGGTTCGGATGTTTTCGATTCGAAACATAGAGATCGCCTTCAGGACCGGGCCGCGTGCGTCCCGGCCACCCGTCCGGAAGACCAGGCCCATTGCAGGTTGTAACCGCCGCAGTCGCCGTCCACGTCGATCAGCTCGCCCGCGAAAAAAAGTCCGGAAAGGCGGGCGGATTCCAGGGTCTGCGGACGGATCTCGTCCACGGCCACGCCGCCGGCCGTGACCTGGGCGTCGTTCCAGGAGCGGGTGCCGGAGACGGGGATACGCCAGCCGGTCAAAATCGTCACCAGGTTCTCCAGGCCGGAACCGGGAAGATTGGAACAATTCCGGCCCGCATCCACGCCGCATGCCTTCAGGAGCACCGGGATGAGGCGCTTGTGGATCAGGCTGACGAGCGCGTCCCCGGCCGAAACGTCTCCGGGCATCCGGAACCTTTCCGCCAGGTGGGCGGACACCTGGGCGGCAGACCATTCCGGGAAGAGGTTGATTTGGATCGAGGCATTCTCCCCGGCCGAGTGGATTTCATGGACGGAACGCGCCATGCCGAGGACGGGGATGCCGCTCAGCCCGTCTTCCGTAAACTGGATCTCGCCGGCCTCGGTCCGGACGATTCTTTCGCCGCGCAGGATCGACACGGCCGCCTGACACCGGACGCCTTTGAGCCGTTTCGTGAAAGACCCGTCCAGCACGAGACCGGTGAG
>DSAP01000179.1 GCA_011046415.1 bacterium
CCTCATCTGGATCGCCCTGGGATTCAGCCTGATTTACTGGATTCTCGAGGCCGTGAGAGACGTCGTCACCTTCGGAAAGGGCGATCTGTTCCAACGGATTTTCATGCCCGATTTCATGTCGTTCTGGACACGCTTCCTGGCGCTGTGCATCCTGCTCCTCTTCGGCATCTACGCCCAGACGCTGCTCCAGCGCCTGAAAACCCAGGCGGACAAACCCGTCGATCCGAAACGGATCATCTTCTCCGGCGTCCTGTTCAGCCTGCTCTACTGGACGATCGAATCGGTGCGCGACACCGTGCTGATGGAAAACGTCCGGTTTATCGACCGGCTCCTGTTCCCGGATACCATGCACCTGTGGATGCGGATGCTGGCCGTCTTCATAATCGTGCTGCTCAGCCTCTATGTGCACACCCTGACGCGCGAGCAGGTCCGCATCGACAAGGCGCTGGAGAAAGAACGCAACCGGCTGTACACCGCGGTCGAGCGCGGCATCGCGGATTACGCCAAATCCAACAACTATCTCCGCATCGAGAACGAGGCCCTCCGTTCAGAACAAAAAGGGGCCGAACAGGCCGGCCGGATTTTCAGGGCCGTGCTGGCGGGCTGTGAGGTCATGCTGCGGGAACACAAGGTGTCGGATCTGTTGAACAAAATCTGCGACGCATTCGTCCGGTCCGCCGGATTCCCCATGGCCGCGGTCGGCTTCCGGAAAGGAGAGGAAGACCTCGACGTGGTATGGATGGGCCATGCGGTCGCGGACGCGCGGTATCCCGCATTGCTCGATGTCGCGCGGGAGGAATACGAACTCGAACGCTGGCCGGTCGGTCAGACTCTGAAAACCGGCATTCCGAGTGTGGTGGAAAATCTTGAGGAGGAGCCCGAGAACACGCACTGGGCCAATGCGGCGGTCCGGGCCGGGTTGACCCGGCTGATCTGTCTCCCGCTGAATGAAAGCGGTCATGCGACGGGCGTGCTGAATCTGTTTCCGTCCAGAGACATGAAGATCGGCGAAGACGCGCTCGAATCCCTGAAAGGGTTCGCCGAGATGCTCGCATACACGCTGTCCGAGATACGCAAAGCGAAGACACACAAGAAGATTCGTTAGAAAAGACCAGAAAGCGGAAAGCAGAAAGCAGAAAGCGGAAAGCGGAAAGCGGAAAGCAGGAATCCGCGGTCCGGAATCTGAAATCCGGAATCCGGAATCAGGAACAATGGGTGTGTCGAATACGATGAAGGATGATGTCCATGGAGACGACTTTTAAATCCGTTCATACCAAAAAGCCGGGAAAATCCGTCAACCTGATCTGGGTCGGAATCGGTTTCAGCGTCATCTTCTGGCTGCTCGAATCCGTTCAGGATGTGCTGACCTTCGGGAGGGGCGATATCTTCGAGCGGATTTTCCTGCCGGACACCATGTCTCTGTGGACCCGCGTGTTGGTGGTCTGCATCCTCATGCTGTTCAGTGTCTACGCCCAGTCCCTCAGAGTCCGCCTTGAAGAGGTCCGCGAAGAAAAGCCCCTGCCGGTGCGGACTCTCGGCGTGATCGCCTCGGGCGTCGCTTTCGGCGGGCTGTACTGGATCCTCGAATCGTTCCGGGACTGGTTTATTTACGGCAAGGCCAGCCTTTTCAGGGAAATTCTGTATCCGGATATCATGAGTTTCTGGATGCGGCTGCTCGCCGTGCTGGTCATCGTTTTGTTCAGCATCTATGTCCAGAATCTCGTCAACGCGCGCAAGCAGGTCGAAGAGTCGCTCAAGGAGACGCGGGACAGGCTGGAAAAACTGGTGAACGAACGGACGACGGAGCTGATGAAGTCCAACACCCTCCTCCAGAAACAGGTTTCCGAGCGGTTTAAAATCGAAGAGGCATTGCGCAAGGCCAACCGCGCCCTCAAAATCCTCTCCCAGTGCAACGAGGCGGTCGTCCGCGCCGCGGATGAAGCCGCCCTCCTGGACGATGTGTGCCGGAGCATCGTGCGCACCGGCGAGCTGGATGTGGCCTGGGTCGGATTCTTCAGCCGGGACGACGGGAATACACGGGTCCATCCGGTGTCGCGTGCGGTGCGTTTTGAGAAGTATCACGGAATCGCCGACGACATGGCCCGGACGTGCGACTTCGAGACCTGTCCCATGGCCGGGGACATCCTGGCCGGGAAAACGGTCCTGATCCGGGACATTCTTTCCTACGAATCCACCACGGCGTGGTATGCCGTCCTGAGTGTCTCCGGATTCGAATCGATGGTCAGCCTGCCCCTGTCGAATCCCTCCGGCGTCTTCGGTGTGCTGACCATCCTGTCCCAGGACGGCGCCCGGTTCGGGGAAGAAGAAGTTGCGCTGCTCGAAGACCTGGCGGAAGATCTCGCATACGGCATCACGGCGTTGCGCACGCGGATCGAGCGGACGCGGTCGGAAGAAGAAAAAGCCAGAATCCAGTCTCAGCTCCTCCATTCTCAGAAACTCGAGGCCGTGGGCGTCCTGGCCGGCGGCGTGGCCCATGATTTCAACAATCTGCTCACGGCCATCCAGGTGAGCACCGATCTCGCCATGATGCAGATCGAGGAGTCCGAACCCGTCTATCTGGAACTCAAAGAAATCCAACGGGTGGCCGCCCATGCGGGATCGCTGGCGAAACAGCTCCTCCTTTTCAGCCGCAAGCATCCCATGGAATTCCGGTCTCTCAATCTCAACCAGAGCATCGAGACGCTGAACAAGATGCTCCTGCGCATCATCGGCGAAGAGATCGCAGTCGAAACACGTCTCGAAAACGATCTGTGGACGGTCTGGGCCGACCGGGGTACGATCGAGCAGGTTCTCATGAATCTGGTGGTCAACGCAAAGGACGCCATGCCGAACGGCGGCAGGCTCACGGTTTCCACCGAAAACGTCCGGATCGGGAAATCCGATCCGGATCAAGACCCGGGGAGGAAAGCCGGAAAATACGTGCGCCTGACCATCGCCGACACAGGCATCGGCATGGACGAGGAGACCCAGGCGCATATTTTCGAGCCGTTTTACAGCACCAAGGGCCCGAGGAAAGGGTCGGGTCTGGGGTTGTCTGTGGTCTACGGCATCGTCCAGGAGCATGACGGCTGGGTCGAGGTCGAAAGCCGGCTCGGGAACGGCGCCCGTTTTGACATCTATCTTCCCGCGGTTTTCGTAAAGAGCGAGGATATGAGTCCGGAATCCGTGGATTACGGACGGCTCCGGGGAAACGGCGAACGCGTCCTGGTGATCGAAGACGAGGTGCGCGTGCGGGAATACACAGCCAGGGGCCTTAAACAAAATAATTACCAGGTCTATTCCGTGTCGACCGCCAAGGAAGCCATCGCTCTTTTCGATCTTGAGAAAGGCAATTTCGATCTGGTTTTCAGCGATGTGGTGCTGCCCGACCAGAGCGGTCTTGAACTGGCCGAAATACTCCTTTCACGAAAGCCGGGCTTGCGCATCATACTGAGCAGCGGATACGCCGACCCCAAATCCCGGCTCCATGTCGTCAAGGAACGCGGGATGCGGTTTCTCCAGAAACCCTACGCCCTGCCGGAGCTTCTCAGGGTTTTGAAGTCATGACGATGAAGTCTTAATTCAAATGGTCCAAAACGTACGCTGTGGGCATCGAAGAAATCGACAGTCAACACCGCCATCTGTTCGAGATGATTAATCTTTTTTACTGGTGATATTTAAAAATGATTTGTATGTTGTATTGACTTAGGAATGTGCTTTAACCGCAGAAATGAAGATTGGCCGGGTTGGAAAGACCGTGCTCCGTCCTTTGCAATTGCATCTGTTTTCCGCGGTGACAATGAAAAGAACAGATTTGAGGATGTTTCGCGCATCTGAATCCCGATCGATTGTTTGATACGGGTTCCCGGGTCTGTGACTTTTCTTCTCAACAAACGCAAGAATCGGAAAGAAACGACATGCCATTCTATTGGATACTGGTCTTGGGAGCGGGGTTCCTGATCCTGATTTTTCTGGTTATGGGGTATATCTTCTCTAATACCGTTTTGTATTCCCGGCGGCAGCCTGTCGTGCGAACACCGCAGGAATATGGGATGGCATATGAAGATGTGCAGTTCAGCAGCACGGATGGTTTGTTGCTGAAGGGTTGGTATATACCGGTATCGGGCGTGTCGGAGCGGGCGATTATTCTGACGCATCCGCTCCCCTTTAACCGTCATGGTTTCCTTGCCAAGTTTCAGGGCTTTCCCCCCCTGTGCCGTATCGATGTGGACTTACTCAAAACTGCCCAGGCATTACATCAAGCCGGTCACCCGATCTTGATGTTTGACTTTCGCAATCACGGCGAGAGTGAGGCGGGGCTGACAGGCGTAGGGCTGAACGAATACCAGGATCTGTTAGGCGCCATCGAATATCTGAATCAACGTACCGATCTTGTTCACCCCCGGATCGGCCTGGTCAGTTTTTGCATGGGAGCCAATGC
>DSAP01000050.1 GCA_011046415.1 bacterium
ACCGGTTTTCTCGGATTTTCTAAGACCTCGCTTCTTGCGGATTATGAGTTGCGAGTCGAAAGTTAAGAGCTCCCATCACTGACAGTCTAAGAGTTACGAGTTGAAAGTTACGAGTTCCTCCCCAATCACCCATTGCCGACTGCCCATTGCACACTGCTTATTGCACACTGCCTATGGGTACTCGACACTCGGTTCTGGGTTCTGGGTTCTATGCCCCTCACGCCGGACCCTGCACCATCTTTACATATCGCCCATTGCCTGCCGCCACTTTTTGAATTTTGAATCCATCTTCCGTCTCCGGTCTTTCCCTCACCCCACACGGATCAGCCCGAAATTCTCCCGGTATTGCCGTTTCAGATTTTCTCTCAGGAGGGAATGCCCCTCATCCTCCAGCTTCGGATCGGATTCCACGATGCTTACCGCTTCGCCGCGCGCCTTTTCGAGAACCGGACCGTCTGTCACCAGGCTGGCGATCTTCATATTGAGCATCCCGTGTTGCCGCGTGCCGAACAGTTCGCCGGGGCCGCGGATTTCGAGATCCGCCTCGGCGATGCGGAATCCGTCTGTCGTCGCCTCCATGGTCTCGAGCCGGCGGCGGGCATCCTCTGAGACCGCATAGGAAGAGAGCAGGATGCAGGTCGATTTCGCCTCCCCCCGTCCCACGCGTCCGCGGAGCTGATGGAGCTGGGGCAGGCCGAACCGTTCGGCGTGTTCGACCAGCATGACCGTCGCATTGGGCACATCCACCCCCACCTCGATGACCGTCGTGCTCACCAAAATCCGGATTTCGCCGGACTTGAACCGCCGCATGATCACTTCCTTCTCGTCGGACTTCATCCGGCCGTGCAGCAGCGCGACGGAAACATCCGGGAACACCGTCCGGGACAGGGTTTCAAATCCCTCGGTCGCGGCCTTCAGATCCAGTTTCTCGGATTCCTCCACAAGCGGATACACGATATACGCCTGCCGCCCGCTTCGGATCTCGTCGCGGATAAAATCATACACCTTGTCGCGGACATTCTCTTTCCGCCATACCGTACGCACCGGCTGCCTTCCCGGCGGCAGTTCGTCGAGGACCGAGACATCCAGGTCCCCGTACACCGTAAGCGCCAGCGTCCGGGGTATCGGCGTGGCGGTCATGATCAGCACATCCGGGGTCACGCCCTTCTGAAGCAGCGTCGCCCGCTGCATCACGCCGAACCGGTGCTGCTCGTCGATCACCACAAAACCGAGATTCCGGAACGCGACGCCCTCCTGGACGAGCGCATGGGTCCCCACGACGAGGGGGATCGATCCGTCGGCCAGTCCGCTCAGGATGGCCTGGCGTTCTCTGGACTTTTGTCCGCCCCGCAGCAGGGCGGTCGGCACATCCATCTCCTCCAGCATCCGGCGGATGTTTAGAAAATGCTGCTCGGCCAGGATTTCGGTCGGCGCCATGAGGCAGGCCTGATACCCGTTCTCCACGGCGATCAGCATGGCGAGCAACGCCACCACCGTCTTTCCCGCGCCCACATCACCCTGGACCAGCCGGTTCATGGCCGTCGGACGCCGCATGTCTTCGCGGATCTCGCGGAGAACCCGTTTCTGCGCGCCGGTCAGTTCGAAGGGAAGCCTCTCGATGAGCCCGCGCACCTGATCGCCCACCCGGATGAACCCGATCCCCTTCTCGCCGGCGTGACGGGCCTCGCGCTGCAGCATGAGGAACAACTGGAGATAAAAGAGTTCCTCGAACTTGAAACGCAGGCGGGCGCTTTCCAGATCCTTCCACCGGCCGGGAAAATGGATGTTTTCAACCGCCTCCCTCCGGCCCATGAGGATTTGCCGGCCGAGCACGGAGTCCGGGAGGGTCTCGGGGATCCGGGCCAGCCCGTCGACCAGGGGACGCAGGACACGCCGGAATCCCCGGCTGTCGAATCCCTGGCGGGTCAGTGCATCGGTGGAGGGATAGAGGGGGATGATTCCGCCCGTGTGCATGGGATTGGTCTCGTCCGCATCGGAGAGCTTGTCGTATTCGGGATGCACGAGCTGGGGACCGTGAAACACCGTCACCTTGCCGCTGAAGGCCACCGTCTCGCCGGTATGAAAATTCTTCGAGACATAGGCGATGCCCTGGAACCAGACGCATTCCATCATGCCCGATCCGTCGCCGGTGAGGACGACGAGGCGCTGCCTCCGGCCGCGGATCACATCCACGGCGAGGATCTGGCCGACCACGGTCACGGATGTGTTCACGCGGACATCCCGGATCCGCGTCACGGTCCGGCGGTCCAGGTACCGGCGGGGGAAATGGGTCAACAGGTCCTCGGCGGAACGGATGCCGGCCTTTTCCAGCGCCTCCGCCCGCTTCGGACCGATCCCTTTCAGGTATTGGACCGGCGTGTCCAGGTGGATGGAATGGGTTTGGGAAGAATCACTCATCGCGAAAATCCGAAATGAATCGGGGCGGCGCATGCGTCGCCCCAACATCCGTTAATGAAATCCCGTCGGTCTGTGTTTTTGATCACCCAGACGGTCTGATCCACGTCTCTTCGTCTCTGCGCTCTTCGCGGGGACGTCCCAGCCGACGCCCTGCGTCAACCTTTTTATCTCACTGGACGCTGGAGCGTCCCAATGTCGTTACAACGGAGACCGTTGTAACGAGAGAAATCTATTACAATCTTCTTTTTTGTGATTCTGATAGACGCTGTAGATCGTCCTTAAGACTATCATCGTATAATATTACGTGAGAAATAGCAACCTTATCTTTCTCAGCAATATTCATTGAACGCAACTGCCAATAAAGGGAGACGAATTTATCGTAAACTTGAGGATCGTCTCGAATTTGCTCAAAGATACCCTCCATTATGGCTACTTCAAAACTCGATAATAATTCACTTAGTATACCCCAATCTGCTACTGTACCGTATATTTCAGGAGCATAAAAGGAAAACTCTTTCTTTAACTCTTCTGAAACTGGACCGGAAATAGGTACACCTATCTTTTTATTTGCTTCAGTTCGAATCAGAGAACCAAGTTGTTCTGCCGTAATTACAATCCGATCTATAGACAATACCAACTTCCTTATACTTTCGTTTTCAATTTCATACAGGAACTGCTTACGTGCGTAGTGATATGATAACATAGCACTTGTAAAAATAGCAACGACTGAAATAATAAGTTGTAGCAAAGCAACAGTAGACCCCTTCATAACAATGCTCCTTTCCCTCTTTTACCAGCATTCTTCCAACACATGACGATTGGTTCCGCCGGGTTCCTTGCAAAGGTAGAGCATTTACATCCCCCTTCCTCGTCCCGAACCGTCGGGACGAGGGTCCCCCTTCTGGAAGGGGGATTAAAATCCGTTCGAGCCCTTATTCTTTTTTCTCCCTTTGAAGGGAGATCCTCGGCTCTGCCGAGGCAGAGGGATGTCCGCCCGCCTCGTCCCCCCCGTCCGTCACCCCAACCTGGCCAGATTCTCTTTCAGCTTTTGAATCTTCTCCGCAAAATCCGCCTGCTTCCGCCGCTCCTTTTCGACCACCTCGGCCGGGGCTTTGGAGACGAACTGCTCGTTGCCGAGTTTCTTCTCGAGTCCGGCGAGAAAGCCTTCGATCCGGTCGATCTCTTTCTGAATCCGTCCGCGCTCGACGCCGAGATCGATCAGTCCGGCGAGCGGGACGAAAATTTCCACGTCCCCCGCCAGGGCCGTGGCAGCATCCTGCGGCTTCACGGCATCCGGATCGACGATCAGGTTTTCGACATCCGCCAGGCGGCGCAGGTATCCTGCATTCTTTCGCAGGATGGTTAATCGGGATTCCGGTCCGCGGAGTATCACATTCGCCTTCCTGTCCTGAGGCACGTTCATCTCGCCGCGGATGTTGCGGATCGCACCGACGGCCTGCTGGACGAACTCCATTTCGGATTCGGATCCGTCATCGATCCACCTGTCGTGGACCGCCGGATACGCCGCGAGCAGGATCGTATCCGGGGAACCGGCGGCCTTCGGCAAGGCCTGCCAGATTTCTTCGGAAATGAACGGCATGATCGGATGGAGCAGCCGCAGGATATGGTCGAGGACGAACAGGACGACCGATTGCGCCGCCAACCGGGTCTGCGGGTGGTCTTTCTCGTACAGACGGGGCTTGATCAGTTCCAGGTACCAGTCGCAGAAATCGCCCCAGACAAATCCGTGCAGCATCCGTGCGGCGTCGTTGAACCGGAACGATTCGAACCCTTTGCGCACGTCCCGGATCGTCGCCTGAAGCCGACTCAGGATCCAGCGGTCGGCGAGGTCGATCGTATCGGAATCCAGATCGGACGGATCGGTGAACGCCTGATCGTCCTCGAGATTCATGAGTACGAATCGCGACGCGTTCCACAGCTTATTCGAAAACTTCTGCCCCATCTCGACCAACGTGTGGTCGAAGTGGATGTCGCCTCCGAGCGGAGTCAGATACACC
>DSAP01000002.1 GCA_011046415.1 bacterium
AAGTGACTAAAGTTATAAGTGACTAAAGTTATAAGTTGATTCGGGTGACGGCGGATGAAACATCAGAACGGACTTACGCGTTGATGTGAACGGTTGTGTTTATACCGGATTGACAAAAGGCATCCTGAATACAGGATGCCTTTTTTTATTATCCGACAGAATGTCATGAGGTCTGCCTTAAACGCCGATATACTGCCATTCAGGCAACCATGTCGTTTTGTGTGAATATGAATGTAACGCATTGACTATTAATCAATAAGTCCAGTAATATCATGTTGGCATAATCGTTGCTTAAGTCCTATCAATGAATGAATTGGATGATTGTGAAAGCAGTCAGACATCACAGGAAGGGCGGTTCCCATATGTTTTCAGATGATCGACACAACACGCGTATTGAAATTCCTATCACAGACGGTAAGGCCACGCATGGAGAGAGACCGGATACGATTCGTGACCGTGAAGCTGATACTGACGAAAAATCCGAGTCAGATCTATTCCGGGAGCAGCTTCAGCGGCTGCAGGCCGAATTCATCAATTATAAACGGCGCGTGGAGAAAGAAAAAGAAGAAACCGGATCGTATGCCCGGGGGGCTCTGATCGAATCCATCCTGCCGGTCGTCGATGACCTGGGACGGCTGATCGATCATCATGCCGTGGACGAATCCGTCTCCGTGGAGAGTATCCGGCTCATCATCCAGAAACTGGACAAAATCCTGACCGATGAAGGTCTCGAGGCCATCGAATCCGTCGGCTCGGAATTCAATCCGGAATGTCATGATGCCCTGAGCGTCGACGTCGTTTCCGAAGACAATGACGGAAAGATCATCGAAGAATTCCAAAAGGGCTATCGGTATCGCGGACGGCTTTTACGGCCAAGCCGTGTCAAGGTCGGCAAGGCCGTGATTTCGTAAACGGTCAAGGACACCATGAACGCAAAGAATTATTACAACATCCTCGGCGTCGGCGAGAAAGCCGATACGAATGAGATCAAGAAAACCTACCGGAACCTGGCCAAACAGTATCATCCGGACAAACATCCGGGAGACCGGAAGGCCGAGGAGAAATTCAAGGAACTCTCGGAGGCGTATTCCGTGCTGAGTGATCCGGCCAAGCGGCAGAAATACGATCAGATGCGTAAATACGGAACCGGTCCGGGCGGGGGTGGGTTCGATTTCGGGAATTTTGATTTCGGACCTTTCCGTCACACCGGACGAACCGCGGGTCCGGGCGGATTTACTTTCGAAGGGTTCGAATTCGGCGGCGGATTGGGAGATATTCTTTCCGAAATTTTCGGCATAAAATCGGAGCGGCGTGCGGGAAGGACGGATAACATCCTTACAGCGGAGGTGCAGGTGCCTTCCGAGATCGCGACGCGGGGCGGCAAGGTGCAATTTACCCTGCTCAAGGAGGACGTGTGTCCTTCCTGCAACGGAGGCGGGGCCAGACCGGGATCCCGGATCGATGCCTGTCCCGTCTGTCGCGGAACCGGCAGAGCATCCGCAGGCGGATTTCTCGGACCGGCCGGAATTTGTACCCAGTGCCGCGGGAAGGGAAAAATTATACACAATCCCTGCGACCGGTGCGGCGGAAGCGGCGTCGCGAATCGGCGGAAGACATATGCGGTGCGCATCCCTCCCGGCACGAAAGAAGGGGAACTC
This sequence comes from bacterium, assembly GCA_011046415.1. GTDB lineage: Bacteria > Zhuqueibacterota > QNDG01 > QNDG01 > JABMRT01 > DSAP01. Next base: position 1,659 of record DSAP01000002.1, read on the forward strand.
ATCCGGCTTCGCGGACAGGGAAAACCGGCTTCGGAAGGACGGCCCGCCGGTGATCTGATGGTGACCGTCCGGATTCAGCAAGACAGGTTTTTCCGGTTTTCAGGAGACGACGCCTATTGCGAGGTGCCGATTTCCCTGAAACAGGCCTATCGGGGCACGCAAATGCGGGTCAGGACTCCAAAGGGAGTGAAGGTGAAGGTCACGGTTCCGCCCGGGACCCGGGACGGCACCCAATTCCGACTCGCGGGCATGGGAGCCCGGAAGAACGGCAGGGCGGGCGACCAGTTTGTGACGGTCCGGGTAAAACGCCCGGACAATCCGGATGCGGAAGAAAGAGACATGATCGATACGGTTTTCAAATCCAAATAAAGGGGAGAGAGAATCCGATGCCAACATACGAATACCGCTGTCAGCAATGCGGTCATCAGTTTGAAGCATTTCAGTACATTACCGCCGAACCGTTGGCAACCTGCCCGGAATGCGGGGGTGGAGTCAAACGGTTGATCGGCGCGGGAGCCGGCCTGATCTTCAAGGGGTCCGGCTTTTATATCACGGACTACAAGAAAAGCGGAAACGGGAAAAAAGAGAAAACCGGGTCTCCTGACGGCGTATCCGGAGACAAAAAGACGGAGACCCCGAAACCGGAGGCGAAGGCGTCCGGATCATAATGTCCAACACACAAAAAAAGCAAACAAGGAGGTATTAATTATGGGTAAAATCATCGGAATCGATCTGGGGACCACCAATTCGTGTGTATCCGTACTCGAAGGCGGCGACCCCGTGGTGATTCCCAATTCTGAAGGCACGCGCACCACGCCCTCGATGGTGGCGTTTGCCAAGAACGGTGAACGTCTCGTGGGCGCGCCGGCCAAACGCCAGGCCATCACCAATCCGGAGCATACGATATTCTCCATCAAGCGGTTTATGGGCCGGATGTATGATGAAGTCAAGTCGGAGATCGACGAAGTTCCTTATAAGGTAGTCCACGGGAAAAACAACGTGGCGCGGGTGAAAATCGACGACAAGGAATACTCACCGCCGGAAATTTCGGCCATGATTCTCCAGAAGATGAAGCAGACGGCCGAGGATTATCTGGGCCAGAAAGTGACCGAGGCGGTCATTACGGTTCCGGCCTATTTCAACGACAGTCAGCGTCAGGCAACCAAGGAGGCCGGGATGATCGCGGGTCTGGACGTCAAGCGCATCATCAACGAACCCACGGCCGCCGCATTGGCCTACGGCCTCGAAAAGAAGAAGAACGAGAAAATCGCGGTATACGATCTCGGTGGCGGCACGTTCGACATTTCCATCCTCGAACTGGGTGACGGCGTGTTCGAGGTCAAATCGACCCACGGAGACACCCATCTCGGCGGTGACGATTTCGATCAGCGCATCATCGACTGGCTGGTGGATTCATTCATCAAATCAGACGGAGTCGATCTGTCCAAGGATCCCATGGCGCTGCAGCGGCTGAAAGAGGCGGCGGAAAAGGCGAAGATCGAACTCTCCTCGACGACCCAGACAGAGATCAACCTGCCGTTTATCACGGCGACGGATTCCGGACCGAAGCACATGAATCTCACACTCACCCGGTCCAAATTCGAGCAGCTCTGCGACGACCTCTTTACCCGGACGATCGGCCCGTGCAAGACCGCGCTCAAGGACGCCGGACTGTCCACATCCGAAATCGACGAGGTGATCCTGGTCGGCGGCATGACGCGTATCCCGAAAGTGCAGCAGATCGTGAAGGATCTCTTCGGAAAGGAGCCGCACAAGGGCGTCAATCCGGACGAGGTCGTGGCCGTGGGCGCGGCCATCCAGGGCGGTGTGCTCGGCGGCGACGTGAAGGATGTGCTCCTTCTCGACGTCACACCCCTTTCTCTCGGCATCGAGACGCTCGGCGGCGTTTTCACCCGGCTGATCGAGAAGAATACGACGATTCCCACGAAGAAAAGCGAGGTGTTTTCCACGGCTTCGGACAATCAAACCTCCGTGGAGATTCATGTGCTGCAGGGTGAACGCGAAATGGCGAGTTACAACAAGACGATCGGCCGGTTTCATCTCGACGGTATCCCGCCCGCGCCGCGCGGCATGCCCCAGATCGAGGTGACTTTCGACATCGACGCGAACGGCATCCTCAGTGTCTCCGCCAAAGACAAGGCCACGGGCAAGGAACAGTCGATCCGCATCGAGGCGACCAGCGGTCTTTCAAAGGAAGAAATCGAGAAGATGGTCAACGACGCCAAGTCGCATGCGGCGGAGGACAAACAGAAACGGGAAGAGGTGGATCTGAAGAATTCCGCCGACCAGCTCGTGTATCAGACCGAGAAAAACCTGAAGGAATACGGCGACAAGCTCGACGCCGACACCAAGGGAAAACTCGAAGCGGCGGTCGGACGGGTCAAGGAAGCGCAGAAGGGTTCCAGTCCGGATGAGCTGAAATCTTCCGTGGATGCGCTGAACCAGGTCTGGCAGGCGGCGGCATCGCAGATGTATCAGCAGGCCGGATCGCAGCCGGGCGCGGAAGGAGCGGCGGGTCCACAGGCCGGTGGTGAGCAGGCTTCAGGCGACGGCAATGTACAGGACGCCGATTATGAAGTCGTGGATGACGAGAAGTAGCGCGGACATCCCCCTTCCTCGACGAAGTCGAGGGTCCCCCTTCGAAGGGGGAC
>DSAP01000060.1 GCA_011046415.1 bacterium
CCCCCACGTCCGCCCGAGGCGGACGATCCCCCTTGGACAAGGGGGATAAAATTTGGATCGGATGTGTTTTCCCCTCCTTGACAAGGAGGGGTGGCCCGCCTCAGGCGGGACGGGGAGGTTGAAAACTCCCACATTCATAAAATAAGGACTGAAAGTAATCGAAATGTCAAAAAATATCCGCACCCGTTTCGCGCCGAGCCCGACGGGGCAACTGCACATCGGGAACGCGCGCACGGCCATCCTGAACTGGATCTTCGCGCGGCATGCGGGCGGACAATTTCTCCTCCGCATCGAGGACACGGACCGGGAGCGTTCCACCGAGGCTTCCGAGAAATCCATCCTGCAGGATCTGGCATGGCTGGGGCTGGACTGGGACGAGGGCCCCGACAAGGGCGGGGATTCGGGTCCGTACCGGCAGTCCCAGCGGCTGGGACTTTATTCCGAACATCTGGACCGGTTGATCCAAAACGGACAGGTGTATCCCTGCTACTGCACGGCGGAGGAACTCGAAACCCGCAGGCAGGAGAGGCTGGCGAAGGGAGAGGCGACCCAGTACGACGGGCGGTGCCGGAATCTGAACGCATCCGAGGCCCGGAAATTCCAGGCCGACGGACGCGAGCCGGCCTTCCGGTTCCGCGCGGAACCGGAAGGCGTGAGTTTTGACGATTTGGTGCGCGGGACGATCGCGGTTCCGGGCGAACAGCTCGGCGATTTCATCGTCGCGCGCGCCGACCGGATGCCGATGTACAATTTCGCCTGCGTGGTGGACGATCATCGGATGCAGATTTCCCATATCATCCGCGGGGACGACCACGTCTCCAACACGCCGCGGCAGATCCTGATCTACCGGGCGTTCGGCTGGCCCCTCCCGGCCTTCGCGCACATCCCCATGATCCTCGGCGGAGACCGGCAGCGGCTCTCCAAACGCCACGGCGCGACTTCCGTGGAGGAGTACCGGAAACAGGGTTATCTGCCCGAGGCGCTGATCAATTTCCTGTCCCTGCTCTCCTGGTCTTCCGCGAGCGGGGAAGAGATTCTGTCCGTCCCGCAATTGATCCGGGAATTTGATTTCACCCGGATTTCCAAATCGGCCGCCATGTTCGACGCGGAGAAACTGAACTGGATGAACGGCATTTACATCCGCAATCTCGATCCCGACGCGTTCGCGGAACGGCTCCTTCCCCATGTCCGGCAGGCGGGATATCCCGTCCCGGATGCGGCCGCGCTGAAGCCGATGGCCGTCCTGTTCCAGGAGAAGCTGGAGACGCTGTCCGGGATCGGCCCGAAGATCGGATTCTTCTTCGCGGAGACATGCGAACCGGAAACGGCGGAGGCCGCCGGCGTGATCCGAACCGAATCTTCCCAAAAAGCGCTCCGGGTTTTCCTCAAGGAGACGGCGGCGATGGCCTCCATCGACCGGGCCGGGTTTCAGGCGCTGATGAAGGCCGTCCAGACGGCCAGCGGCGTGAAGGGCAAGGATCTCTGGATGCCGGTGCGCATCGCGCTGACCGGTCAGGAACACGGGCCGGATCTGGCCGGCGCGGCGGAGATCCTGGGGATTGAAAAATGCCGGAAGCGGATTGAATCGGCCATCGCGGATTGAATGTGAACCCCCCCCCTTTGATTCCCCCCGAGGGGGGAAATAGGGGGGGTGTGAATAAGGATGACCGATTTAAGATTTGCGAAGGGAATGATTCATTGAGCATTGAGCATTGAGCTAACAGGCGTGACATTATCCCGAAAAAATAAGCGGCTGTTTCTGATCGACGGCACGGCCCTGGCGTACCGGTCGTACTTCGCGTTCATCCGCAATCCGCTGGTGAATTCCAAAGGCATCAACACGAGCGGGGTGTTCGGCTTCACGAGCGCGCTCATCCGCATCCTGAAAGATGAAAGGCCGGAATATATCGGGTGCGTGTTCGATATGCGCGCGCCGACGTTCCGCCATAAAGTCTATCCCGAATACAAGGCGACGCGCGAACGGATGCCGGACGAGATGGCCGAACAGCTCCCGAAGATCCGGCAGATGGTCGAGACGTTCCGCCTTCCGATCCTCGAAAAGGAAGGATACGAGGCCGACGACCTCATGGCCACGCTGGCCAGACTCGCGGAGGCCGAGGGGATCGACACGTATCTGGTCACGGGCGACAAGGACATGATGCAGGTCGTTTCCGAACAGGTGAAGATGTACATGCCCGGACGCGGATCGTCCGTCCCCGAGATCCTGGGACCGCACGGCGTGAAGGCCAAGATGGGCGTGCCGCCGGAACGGATCGTCGACCTGCTCGGACTCATGGGCGACAGTTCGGACAATATCCCGGGTGTTCCCGGTGTGGGCCCCAAGACGGCGCTGGAACTGCTCGGGACTTTCGGCTCCATCGACGCCGTGCTCGAGAATGCGGAAAAGGTCGAGAAGAAGGGTGTGCGCGAGAAACTGCTGGCCAATCTCGACAAGGCGTGGCTGTCGAAAGAACTCGTCACGCTGAAGACCGACGCGCCGGTCGGCGTCCGTTTGTCCGATCTCGAAACCCGGAACCCGGACAGGGACGGCCTCGTCGCACTGTTTCAGGAACTCGAATTCAGCCAGCTCCTCAACACGCTGCCCGAATTGTCCGGAGATGCGGCCGCCTCCGAAATACGGGATTATGCGACCGTCGATTCCGATTCCGCGCTGGACGCATTGATCCGGAACCTCAAAACCGTGCCGATGTTTTCTGTCGATCTGGAGACCACGTCTCTCTCGCCCTTCGACGCGAAGATCGTCGGGATTTCCTTTTCCTGGCAGCCCGGACGCGCCGCCTACGTGTCCATGCGGGCGTTCACCGGATCCGGAGACCTGTTCGAAGACAGGCCGAATCCCGCGCTTCAGAAGCTTAAACCTTTGCTCGAGAATCCGAAAATCCGCAAATGCGGGCAGAATGTCAAGTACGACATGCTGGTTTTGAAACGGCACGGCGTCTTCCTCGCGGGCGTGGACTTCGACACCATGGTCGCGGCGTATCTGATCAATCCGTCGGCCCGGCAGTACAACCTCGACGCCCTGTCCCTGGAATACCTGAATCTGAGGAAGATCAAGACGAGCGACCTGATCGGTGAAGGCGCCAGGCAGATCACCATGGACGCGGTGCCCGTGGAGAAGGTTTCCGAATACGCCTGCGAGGACGCGGACGCGGCATTCCGGCTTCGGGAAGTCCTGGAACCCAGACTCCGTTCCACAGGCACGGAGAAGCTCTTTTCCGAGGTGGAGATGCCGCTCGTTCCGGTCCTGATGGAGATGGAAGAGGCGGGCGTCCGTCTGGACACGGATCTGCTCGGTGTCCTGTCCCGCGACATGGAACGCCAGCTGGCAGACATCCAGTCCCAAATCCACGACATGGCCGGCGAAGCGTTCAACATCAATTCGACCCAGCAGCTCGGGATCATCCTCTTCGAGAAACTGAAGGTGCACGAGTTGTTGGGGTTCCGGCGTCCGAAGCGGACGAAGACGGGATATGCCACCGATGTCCGCGTTTTGGAAAGCCTGTCGGCCCATCCGCTCCCGAAACTGCTGCTCGATTACAGGCAACTCGCCAAGCTGAAGAATACGTACGTGGACGCGCTCCCGAGACTGATCCATCCCGAAACCGGGCGGGTGCACGCCTCGTTTAACCAGACCGTGGCCGCGACGGGGCGGCTTTCCTCGAGCAATCCGAATCTGCAGAACATCCCGATCCGGACCGAACTGGGACGCGAGATCCGCAAGGCGTTCCTCTCCGGATATCCCGATGGCAGGATCCTGTCCGCGGATTACAGCCAGATCGAACTGCGGCTGATGGCCCATCTCTCCGGGGACGAGACCCTGATCGAATCCTTCCGGCGCGGGGAGGACGTCCACCGCCGCACGGCGTCCGAGATCCTCGGCATCCCGCCCGAAGCGGTGACCGAAGACCACCGCCGACAGGCCAAGACGATCAACTTCGGGGTGATGTACGGCATGGGCGCGTACGGCCTGGCGTCGCGGCTGGGCATCTCCAACGAGGCGGCGCAGAATTTTATCACGGCGTATTTCGCGCGGTATCCGAGGGTGAATGAATTCATCGCCCGGACCATCCGGGACGCGTATGCGGCGGGTTATGTGACGACCCTGCTCAACCGGCGGCGGTATCTGCCCGAGCTCCAAAGCGACAACCGGAACCTGCGGGAGTTCGGCGAGCGCACGGCGGTGAATACGCCGATCCAGGGCACGGCGGCGGATCTGATCAAGGTGGCGATGATCCGGATCGCCGAGAAGCTGCGTTCCGGCAAGTGGCAGGCGAAGATGACTCTTCAGATCCA
>DSAP01000164.1 GCA_011046415.1 bacterium
CGGCCGCGGCCGGAAGCATCCACCGGACTATTTGCGCCTTCGGCAAAGCGGGTTTCCTCTGCACATCCTGCGCAGGAACCTGAGGTACCGGATACCGGTTGGGTATCAGGATGAGAAGATGACACAGCGCAAACAACAGGTAGCCGATCTGCCACCCTGAGATCTGGGACTGCAGATCGAAGAGCGGCGTGACGACCAGGGGATAGGCCAGCAGGGCGGCGACGGATCCCAGATTGGAAACGGCGTACAAAACATACGGATTCATGCGCCGCGTCGATGCGGACGAGGCCAGGACCCGCTGCAGAATCACGCTGGTCGAGGAGAGGATCCAGAAGGCGAAGCCGATGGTCAAAAAAAGCAGCCCGATGATTTCGACGATCATCGGCCTGGCGTAGGAGGGCTGAAGGAACCGGTCCAGGGAAACGGGAAAGAACAGCAGCGGCAGGAAAACAAGGGCGACATGAAAGACAAACGGCAGGCGCAGATCCGGCTTCCTCCGGTAGAGATTCGCGTACAGATACCCCAGCAGCAGCACGCCCTGAAAGAACATCATACAGGAAGACCATACCAGATAGCTCCCGCCGAATCCGGGAAGCAGGGCGTTGGCGACGATGAGTTCGATGCTGAAAAGCAGGAAAGCGCCGAGGAAGACCGTGACATTGAGAAGAACGAACATGGGGCTCCGACCCGTCCATTTCATGGAAAATATTGAAAATAAAATACGCATTCCGGAAAGAATCGTTGTCAGTTCATTGGTCAAAATTCCTTTTGCAGACATCGAATCTGTTTATTTCAGGAACAATGCTTTCCGCATAAATGTCACATCTCCGGTTTCCATTTGAATGATATAGACGCCGTTTCCAGGTATATACCCCCATCGGTCCCGGCCGTCCCAGCGCAGTTCATGAAATCCGGGCGCCAGGTCGGAGTCTTTCAGGATCCGGACCAGTTTGCCCTGGATATCATAGACGCAGACCCTGACGCGACGGTATTCGGCAACAGCGATCTGAATGGTCGTCGCAGAATTGAAAGGATTGGGATAATTCTGACTGAGATAAAAATCAGAAGGATAGGTTTCATTCTCTGAAAGCATAATAACCTGATTATCAGGATGATAACTTAACGGAATCTCCAGTTCCCGGATTGATTCTACGTCCGAATTATAAAAACGAACAATCAATCGTTCTCCGGCTTTCCATGGATGACGAAATGTGCTGCATTGTACGCGCCAGAAGCCATCCTGTATTCCACACCCAGGCGAAGATTCGGTCAGGTCATCTTCCTCCCTGTCTGCGATGAATGCTCTGAATGATAGACGTAATACGGATGCGAGGGATTCTTCCAGCTTACCCCATACGAGATGCGGAGCATCGGTATACGCTCTGGTCGATGGGGACAGACTCCGATGCAAACTGATCGTGCCCTGGGAAGGCCATATCCCGTTTTCCGTCACACTCACGAGACAGGGATGACCGGCCTGGATGCGGAAATCCGATCCAGGTAAACCGGGTACGTATTGCAGAAAACATTGACCCGACACATCCCATTTGGCCACACCGTTGCAATACGGGATATCATCAAACAAAATGGATGCCGAGGTTATCTCAGGGCGGTATAGCGGGACCATAATCTCATTGAAACTGGTAGTATTTGTATTGATTAAATGATGGGCCGGTTCCGAGATTGGACCAGACAACATGAGACGGCTTTTTTGAACGACGTTCACGAAACAGGCAGACATACTCGATAGAGAGAAATTACTCGCCGGCAGTTCCGGTAAATACTGTTGATAGCCCTGATAAATTGCATCCCAACGGGCTATGGAATTGCATCCGTCAATGGCGTTCAGAAGAGACGCGGCGTCGCTCAAATTTTCCATCTCGACCGGGAAAGCGACATGAGTGAAATCGGTACCATCCGTCGTCGTCAGCTCGAATTTGAAAAGCCCATATTCATTTGACGGAGCACTCTCAGAAAATCCGACCGTGCTGACCCTGTAATAATAATTATGCTGATCAGTTTTCACATTATCCGTATCGATCCATTGGATACCTGGAATATCTGGTTCCTGATCAAGGATTGAATTCGCCACCCGGTTCGACCCGCCGGATTGATCGGGTACAAATCCTGGCACCGTATCACGATACACATGATATCCCTGTGCGAAAGCAATCTCATCCCAGCTCATTCTGAAATGATTCTGCATCGTAAATCCGACTTCCGAAATCTCCGGTGTGGCGATACGTGGATAGAGCGCGACCTGCTTCAGACGAATGTTTGGGACCTCACCCCCTGCCGGTTCAACTATCAAATCGGTCCAACCTGCGGCAACAGATAGTGAATCGATTGAAAAAAACAGATAATCATCCAACCCCCCAGTAGACCGCGTGGTGTGGCTGATTATCTGATCATTGACACGAATATTCAGATCTTTACCTGCACAGCACGGATCGGCCGCATAATGCATCATAATTTCATAATTATGGGACAGTCCGGATTTGAATCTCCAGAAAACCCGGTTTTTACCTTCTGTCCAACATCCCACATACCCGGAGGCATCCACACAGAGTCCGTCACCCCGCAAGTGCGCCTTGTCCGGATTGAGCAAGAACCGGCCCTGTGCATCGGCTGTGATAAAATCAAGCGGCTGAAAACGAAGGGTCGTGGCGGGGGGGTCAAGAGTGACGGCATTAAAATTCACGCTTACCGAATTGGAATGTATCGTAAAAGGAAGAGGCGTGCCATCCGTAAGTAATTCAACAGCACAATTACCTGCGACTTGATAGGGGATCGTAATGATCCTGGAAACATTGAGCTTCCAGACATGTGGATAGAACATCTCATCCCGGTATGTCACCCGCCCGAATGCGTCGGTCTGAACCGGGCTGGTTCGCGTGTGATACACAGTTTGCCCAAACTTATCAAGCCATTGTCCCATTTCACGAAGAACATCGACGCTCGGCTGTGGAACCACACCGTCGGCTGTCGGACCGATATTCAAGAGAAAATTTCCGCCCTTTGAACTGATCTCAAGCAGATACCGGATCAAGCGCTGGCTGGTTTTCCAGTAGGAGTCATACTGGTGGTATCCCCAATTGGTGTTTATGGTCATGCAGGATTCCCAATCCCTTCCAGGTGGAATGTCAGGTATCACCTGTTCGGGAGTGATATAATCACCCGCGTTCGGCATATTTCGTTTGATACGGTCGTTGACAATTATGTCCGGATTCAGGGACACACAAAGTTCATAGAGATCTTGCGCATCTTCATCGGTCCATCCGGTCTGCCAATCCCCGTCGAACCACAAAATCGAGATTGGATAGTTCTGGATCAGTTCCGTCACCTGAGGAAACATATAATTTCTGATATACCGGTTCACGGTCTGGGGTCGCGCCGCATCCGGATGGTGCCAATCATTGATTGAATAATACACACCGAATTTGATGTGTTTATCCATACAGGCCTGAGATAGTTCGGCCACGACATCCCGAGCGAATGGGGTTCTGTCCACCACATCATAATCAGTCAAATCCGTATTCCACATACAGAATCCGTCATGATGCTTCGAGGTAAACACCAGATACCGCATTCCTGCCTGACTGGCCAAATCAACCCACGCCTCCGCGTCAAATTGTGAGGGATTGAATTCCTCCGCCAGCAGTTCATATTCTGAAACCGGAATTTTCTGATTAACCATAATCCATTCACCGCGAGCACGCACCGCATAGATTCCCCAGTGAATGAACATGCCGAATTTATCATCCCGCCACCAGTCCATTTTATCCTGACCGAAGACCGGCCCCGGCAAGCCCGAAATGAATAAAAACAATATCGATGAAATAAGTTCTTTTTTATTCATATTCCCAAACATGATTCAAAATCCGTGAAACAATGAATTCCATCAGGAAGACCATACCAGATAGCTGCCGCCGAATCCGGGAAGCAGGGCGTTGGCGACGATGAGTTCGATACTGAAAAGCAAAAAAGCGCCGAGGAAGACCGTGACATTGAGAAGAACGAACATGGGGCTCCGACCCGTTCATTTCATGGAAAATATTGAAAACAAAATACGCATTCTTTTTCGGGAAAACAAGCCGGGGTTTTCCGCTTTCCGCTTCCCCGCTCCCCGCTTCCCGGCGGGGTTTAAAACCCCGCCCTACGATCATCACGCGTCATTGCTTTTCCTGCTTTCCGCTTTCCGCTTCCCCGCTCCCCGCTTCCCGGCGGGGTTTAAAACCCCGCCCTACGATCGTCACGCGTCACGGCTTTTCCTGCTTTCCGCTTTCCGCTTCCCCGCTCCCCG
>DSAP01000210.1 GCA_011046415.1 bacterium
CCGGCGCAGTAATTTTTCGAGATTGCCGTGCTCACGCGCATTCAGGTCTTTCTTCCCCCGGTAGAGGTGGATGCGCTCGGCCAGGAGTTCCGCCTCTCCCTGGAGGCGTTCCCCGTGCATCCGCAGGGAATCGATCCGGGTTTCCATCCGGATCAGGCGGGGCAGGGGATCCCGAAACGGCTGCGGGGTCTGGGACGGGCACATACCCGGGAGAAGCAGTCCCGGGATCGTCCAGGAAAAGAAGATGCGGACGGATCGCGACACGATGTCAGTCCTTTCCGGCGAGACCGTGTTTTTCGAGCTTGTAATACAGCGCGCCTTCCTTGATGCCGAGAAGACGCGCGGCGCGCGCCTTGACGTGACGGGCGGCCTCCATGGCATTCAGGAGCATTTCTTTTTCCAGCGCATCGAGACGCGCATCGAGACCCGAAAAATTTGCAAGGATCGTGCCCGATGGTTTTCGGGACAGGAAATCCAGGTCTCCGGCGACGAGGGCCTCGTCGTCACACAGGGCGGCGGCGCGTTCGAGCACGTTTTGCAGTTCCCGGATGTTGCCCGGCCAGTCGTACAGGGCGAGCCGTCTGATGCCCTCATCCGTCAGGGAGAGAGGGTTCCCCCGCTCCCGGCCGATCCGCTCCAGAAAATATCGGGACAGGCGGGGGATATCCTCTTTCCGGTCCCGGAGGGGCGGGAGATGGATGGGCAGGATGTGGAGGCGGTAATACAGATCCTCCCGGAAGCGTCCTTCACGGACCAGGATTTCGAGATCGCGGTGCGTGGCGGTGATCAGCCTCACATCCACCCGGAGCGTCTCCTCGCCCCCGACCCGTTCGAATTCCTGTTCCTGGATCACGCGGAGCAGCTTCACCTGTACGGAGGGAGGCAGGTCGCCGATTTCATCCAGGAAGAGCGTGCCGCCGTCCGCCAGTTCGAAGCGCCCCTTCTTCCGGCGGAGCGCGCCGGTGAATGCGCCTTTCTCGTGGCCGAAGATCTCGCTTTCGAGGACGCCCTCGGCCAGCGCGCCGCAGCTGACCCGGACGAACGGGCGGTCACGCCGTGGGCTGTTGATGTGGATCGCCCGGGCGACGAGTTCCTTGCCCGTGCCGCTTTCCCCCGTGATGAAGACGGTCGTTTTGTTCCGCGCCACCTTCCGGATGAACCGGTAGACCTCTTTCATCGCGCTCGATTCGCCGACGATCTCCCCCCGGTTGAAACGCGCTTCCTCCTCCTGCCTGAAATACCGGTTTTCCTCCTCCAGCGCCGCGCTTTTTTGCCGTTCCCGAATGATTTCCTCCGCGCGGCCGACCTTGAAGAGCAGGGTGTCCCTGGAGAACGGCTTGGTGATGAAATCCCACGCCCCGGCCTTGACGGCATCCACGGCCAGTTCGATGGTGCCGAAGGCGGTGATCATGAGCACCTCGGCGGAAGGCTGTACGGATTTGCTCTCCCGGAGCAGGACCATCCCATCCGCGCCGGGCAGTTTGTAATCCGTGATCACCAGATCCCATTTCCGGTTCCGGATTTGTTCCAAACCGGACGGCCCGTCTGCCGCGGTTACGACCGCGAATCCCGCGGCATCCAGGATCTGACGCATGGCTTCACGCATCGAGGTGTTATCCTCGACGATCAGGATGCGCAGCGGATGTTTTTCCTGCGGCGGCGTCATTTTATCCATCCTCACTCCGGATCGTTCCCTTCACAGGGGAAACAGGTTTTTAACGGAATCGTTCCGCACGGAGATTGCCCCGAAGGGTTCCCGGGGTTCTGCGATTCGACACGGTTATCGGCCCTCACGGCGTCCGCCGTTCCGTTGCGGCGCCGGGTTTGCCTCTCCGGACGGCGGTAAATCCATCTCAAAAACCGTGCCGTCCGGTCCGCTCGCGGCCAGGAGAAGCCGGCCGCCGTTCGCCTCGGCGAGCGATTTGGCGATGGACAGGCCCAGTCCCGTCCCCTCCGGCCGGGTGGTGAAGAAGGGCGTGAAAATCTGCGGGCGAACCGGATCCGGAATACCCCGGCCGCTGTCGCCGATTCGGATCCGGATGAAAGGGCCGGCCGGCCGGGAAGTGATCACGAGGGTCCCGCCTCCGGGCATGGCCTCCAACGCATTTTTGAGCAGATTCATCAGGATTTCCCGGAGATGGTTCGGATCGCACCGGACGGCGTCCGCCGGACCGATCCGGCAATTCAGCGTGACGGGACGGGCCGGATGCGCCGGGAGCAGGAGGCGCAGGCACGAATCGACGGCCTCCCGGACGTTGCAGGATTCCGGAACCGGTAGCCGCGGACGGGCGAAATCCAGAAACCGGTTGACGATTTCCTTGAGATGGCCGATCTCCCGGACGATGTGGTCCACCGGTCCGGCGGCGGACGATTCCTCTTTCACCCGGTCCTGGAGCAACCCGGCGAAAAGCTCCATACCGCCCAGCGGATTCCGGATCTCATGGGCGACGCCCGCGACCATCGCCTTGAGTTCGTTCTCCCGTTCCAGGATGCTCAGGCGCATGGCCTCCATCGTCCGGGTCAGGTTGCCGATCTCGTCCCTCCCTAGCCGGGGGATCGGCTCCGTATAATCGCCCCGCCCGATGCGTTCCGAGGCGGCCAGGAGCCGCCCGACCGGTCGGGTGATGGTGCGCGCGAGCAAGAGTCCCAACACGACCGCCGCGAAGACGCTCAGTGCGGCGATCCAGACGAGCCGGTTCCTGATCGCATCCGCGGCGGCCAGGAACGCGGCGCTGCCCTCGACGGCGACCCCGCCGATGACTTCGCCGTCCGCGAACAGGGGAGAAAAACCGGTCATGGCCGGACGGCCGTCTTCTCCCCGGAAGAGGATGGAATGGGCGGGGTCTCCGTTCCGGACGGACTGCAGTTCGGATTCGAAAAAGAGGAGACCGACGGCCGACGGAGGGGCGGCGTCATCGGAATGCGTGTCGAGCAGGATGCGTTTGTCCGGGTCGAACAGGAAGATGCGCGCCGCGTCCGTCCCGTTTTTGAACCGGCGGATCTTTTCACCGAGCCGCCTTTCCGCTCGCGGGCCGGTGGTTTCCCGGATCACGGCGATTTCTTCCGGCTCCAGGGACGCGGAAACGGCCTGTGCGAGCGCGATCAGTTTCCGGCCCAATTCGGCCTCGAGGCTCCTGCGGACGGCCCAGTCGAGCAGCCCTCCGCTGACCAGGACGATGGCGGAGACGAGGCCGACGAAAAGGAGGAGAATACGGTTTTGAATCCGGTCGAACACCATACCCCGACCCGCGTGTACGGTTTTATTGGAGCATGCAAAAATCATGACAGGACATCAGAATGGGCGAAACAATGAAACCGGAACCCCGATGTTTTTCGGACACCCCGATCGGATTTTTTTCCCGGGGATGCGAAGAAAACGGCGTCGTGTCCGAAAACCAAAGACCCCTCAAACGTCCGGAGTCATATCCTGTGTGTCCTGTCCAATCCGCCGGAGACATTCGGCGTCGTTATGTCGGAAATCGCATGGACCCTTTCCGGTCAGTCCGGATGCAGCCGGGTGTCACGCGATCCCGGCCCGGCGGGGTCCGGAACCCGCCAGAGCAATATGCCTCCGGTGATGAAAAAGAACAGCAGAGAGAGGATGCCCAGCCGGCTGTTCCCGGACAGCTGGTTGATGAGCCCGAACAGGGCGGGCCCCAGGATGCCGGCGAATTTGCCGCTGATGTTGTAGAAGCTGAAGAATTCCGCCGACTTGTCTTTGGGAATCAGGACGGCGTAATATGACCGGCTCAGCGCCTGGGTGCCGCCCTGGACCAGCCCCACCACGAAGGCCAAAATCCAGAAATGGAGGGCCGAGGCCATCAGGAATCCCCCCAGCGAGATCAGGCCGTAGACGCCGATGCCCGCCAGGATGGCCCTTTTCGCGCCGACCCGCCCCGCGATCCGACCGAACAGCAGCGAGCACGGGATGCCCACAAACTGGGTCAGCAGCAGGGCGCCGACCAAGTCGAGCGTGCCGATGCCGATTTCGCTGCCGTAGACCGTAGCCATCTTGATGATCGTGCCGATGCCGTCGTTGTAGAACCAGAAGGCCAGGATAAAGAGAAAGGCCGGTCTGTAGCGCCGGATATCCGAGAAGGTTTCCTTCAAACGGATGAGGGATTCCCTGAAGATCGACGAGGCCGCCGGTTTTCCCTGACCGGCCGGCTCGGGAACGTGCCGGAAAAGCGGGATCGAAAACAGCCCCCACCAG
>DSAP01000136.1 GCA_011046415.1 bacterium
GATGAAACTCAGGTCGTTTTCCACGATCTCACTCGAGACGATATCCATGAGGCGTTCCGACAGGGAGAGTATTTTTCCCCGTTTGAATGTGCCTCCGGTGATCCGATCTGGCTGGCATACGATTACCACGATTTCCGAGAGGGTCTCCCCCGCTTCGCGCGCGCGTTGCAAGGCCCGGCCCAGCGGGGCGATGTCGCGGACCCCGCCGTCGTAGAAGGGGATGCGTTCCCCGCCGACGAAGATTTCGACGAGGGGCATCGCGATGGGAATGGCCGTGCTCGCGTACACATAGTCCCGGATATCGGACTGGTCATGCCTCGCATAAATAATCTCGCCGTTGAACATGTTGACGGCGCCCGCCTCGAAGGAGACGGCGGATTTCGCCAGATTCAGTGGATCCAATTCGCGATGGATCATCCGGCGGAGAGGTTCCGTATCGGTCATCCCGTTGAACCGGTTGAAAGCGATTGAGGCGATCAGGCCGATTTTTCCCCGCTGCCGGATCAAACACTTCGGGCCGGTGACTTTCCGGATCCACAAGTCTTCCAGTTCTTCGCCGATTTCCGACCAGTCCAGAGGCCGGCCTTCCCGCACACGCCGGCCGGTTCGCTCTGCGAGGAACGCGCCGTTGAGGGCGCCCACCGAGATGCCGTATATCAGATCCGGCCGAAAGCCCTGTTCGAGAATCCAGCGAATGGCGCCTCCCTGAAAGGCGCCCTTGATGGAACCGCCGCTGAGTACCAGAGCCTTCATCTTCTCCTCCGCTTTTGGATGGAACCGGACAACACCGGTTCTCCGACCCTGTCGAACATCCGGTTTACCGGGAAACGGGGAATTTTTATGACCTGTCCCGTATCCCCCGGATGGAAATCATCGGGTCGTCCTTTGCTTTCTCGGAACCAAATCCGTCAGGTCTGCGATGTTCACCGGCAGTCCGGTGTCACAACTCTTACGAGCCGCGATCCCGATCAAAATGGACATCACGCCGTCCCGCACGCCCGCCTGCTGCCCCAGCGGATCCGGCATGTCGGGATTCCTGAACAGTTTATCCATCATGATGGGATCGCCTCCCCAGTGCCCTCCCGGCTTGTGTTCGGCCTTGAAAATCCGGGTTTCCCGGTCGCTGAACCTGGACTCGGGGATAAAGATCAATTCATTGTAGGGCTTTTCCGGCACCCCGCCGACCCGGGCTTCCAGCCTTCCCCGGGTGCCGTCGAAAGCGAGATAATACCCCTGAACATCGCTGTGCCCGGTCAGCACATAACTGAGCTGCACGCCGTTGGCATATCGGACGAGCGCCGCATGCTTGTCGAAAATATCGATCTCGGGCCGGAAGACGCAATTATCCCGGATATATCCGTCATAATGCTCATTGGATGTATACAAACCGGTATAATGCGCATCCTGTGAGATGTCCCAATAATAGGGACATTCCGATGTGTGGGCGCAGCGGCGGCAGTTCTCCCCCCGGAAAGGGCTGTTCTTCCCGAATCGTTCCAGCGACGCATGGGCGAAGACCTGTTCGGGTTCCGAATCGAGATACCAGTTGGCCATGTCGAAATGATGGGTGGCCTTGTGCACCCACAGGGACCCGCCGAAACGCCGTTCTCCATGCCAGCGCTGCATATAGCGTGTCAGATGCGAATGGTCCAGATAGTAATGGAATTCGGCGGCCTGGATCTCTCCGACCAGGCCCTGCATGAGCAATTCTTTGATTTTTGCCCTGTACGGGGGATAACGGTAATTGAAGGTGACAATGACTTTTTTGCCGGATTTTCTCTCAGCGTCCAGGATGGCCTGCGCCTTGACCTCGTCGATGGTGAGCGGTTTCTCCGTGATGATGTCGCAGCCGCGCTCCAGACCGCGGATGATGACCTCATGATGGGATGAATCCGTGGTCGTGACAATCAGCGTGTCCGGTTTTTGCTTCGAAAGCAGTTCATCGAGATCGGTGAAAGCCGGACAACCCGCCCCGATATATTCCGCGGCGTATCGCAGCCTGCCCGGATTGACGTCGCACAGACCGACCAGATCCACATAAGGATGATAATCCCGGACCAGATCACGGCCGAACATGGACACCCCTCTCACGCCCGTGCCGACGAGGGCGGCTTTCATTCTTTTCCCGCGGGCGGCATGACCTCCATTCACTGAGACGGGATGAGATAGCATGGCACCGGCAAACGCCGTACCCGTATTCGTCAGGAATTTTCTTCGGTCCATTTCTTACTCCGTTTCTTGCTTGTCCGCATCCCGTCCCGATCCATTTCGTGGAGCGTCGGGGAAAGACACAGGAAAAGGAATCAAAACCAACAATGTGAAAGCAAGATAGGAGAACCGGGGGTTTTTGTCAAGCAAATTCCCGGTTATTGACACCCGGAACTTCCCCGTCGAACGCGTAAGGCAAGACTCTGGTTGGAATAAAAAAGATACGAAGCCGCTCCTGACTCCTCTTTTCCTGAAGGGAGATCAGCGGCCCTCTGACACAATCGGAAACCGGCGCCTTTTCCCCCTTTTCGGAAAGGGGGAAAAGGCTGTTTGATGAAATTCACGACCCGTCACATCGCAACGAACACCAACACGCACATGTATTCACCGAACGGATACCGCCCGTCGTTCCGGCCTCGTGATCCGGGCATGCGGAGCCGGAGCCGGTTCACGGTAATCGAATTCAGGCAACATCTCGCGGCGCAGCGGTTTCCCCATGATCTTTTCCAGAACAAGAACCATGTCGTTGTCGTCTGGAGTCGTCAGCGTAAATGCGTCTCCCCTGTTCTCGGCACGCCCGGTGCGCCCGATCCGGTGAATGTACGCATCCGGCGTGTCGGGCATATCGAAGTTGATGACATGAGAGACCTTCTCCACGTCCAGGCCCCGGGCGGCGATATCCGTCGCCACCATGATCTGGAAGATACCGTTCTTGAAACCGTTCAGCGCGGCCTGCCTTTGATTCTGCGTACGGTCGCTGTGCAGGCTGGTGACTTTGAAACCGGAATTCTGAATCTTGCGCGCCAGTCCTTGTGCGCGATGCCTGGTCCGCGTGAAGATCAACACGGAACCGGTTTGGGTCCGCTTCAGAAGGGACAGGATCAGTTTGGTCTTTAAATGGCGGGGAACCGGGAAAAGGGCATGGGCGACCGTATGCACCGGACGGTTCAGACCCAGAGTCAGATATTGGGGATGTGTCAATGTTTGTGCGGCAAGATCTCGGATTTCGGAAGGGAAGGTGGCCGAAAAAAGCAACGTCTGCCGTTTTTTCGGGATGTATTTGAGAATTTTCTGGATATCCGGCAGAAAACCCATGTCGAACATACGATCCGCCTCATCCAGCACCAGAAACGTCAGGGCTTCGAGTCTGGCATGACCTTGCTGGAGGTGATCCAGGAGCCGACCCGGACAGGCGACGAGAATCTCGACGCCGTTTCTCAGTGCATCGCGCTGGGGAACGGCGGACACTCCGCCGTACAGGGTGGCGCTTCCGATTCGCAGACCCCTGGACAGCGTTTGTATGGTATCATGGATTTGTTCGGCCAGCTCGCGCGTGGGTGTAATGATCAGCGCCTGCGCGCGTCTCCTCGGTGCAGGGATCAGTCGCTGAAGGATGGGGAGGACAAAAGCCGCCGTTTTCCCCGTGCCGGTCTGCGCCGTGCCGATCAGGTCGTGGCCGGAGAGTACGACCGGGATGGCCCGGGTTTGAATCGGCGTCGGATTGACAAAACCTGCACGATCGACGGACGCCAGAAGGCGTGGATCCAGATTGAATTGGTTGAAACTCATTTTCTCTTCTTCCTTACTTGGTTTTTATCCTATAAAAAAAGCGTCAGACCGCTTGAAGAAAAGCAGTGACGCTTCAGCCTCATCGATGCGCGCCTTCCGAATCGCCCATCGATTCCCGGTACAGATACCGGTCTATATGGAAAATTATCGGCGCTGGTCGTTAACGGGTGATCATTATGATTCCCGTTTCAACGTTAAAATGTAATCAAAAAAAAGAAGAAAGTCAATCGGCGATTACAGTTTCAGGTTGTTACTGGGAAAACCGGCCTTACGATTATGAA
>DSAP01000119.1 GCA_011046415.1 bacterium
CCTCTAATCAGATCGGAGTCACCGGCATGAGAAACCGTCTTTTTTATCCGAAATCCCGCAAGGCCGGGCTGCCTCCCGGCTCGCTCGTCTACACCGGAGAGGCGCGGCAGGAAAAGCCTCGTCTGACCCTGATCCGTTATTCCGAATCCAAATTCGAGGAACGGACGATCGATCCGGCCGATGAAATGATGCTTCCCCCAAAAGCATCCGGGATCACCTGGCTGAACGTCGACGGCCTCCATCAGGTCGATCTGATCGAGAAGATCGGACAATTGTATCCGATCCATCCTCTGATCCAGGAAGACATTCTCCACATCGATCAACGGCCCAAACTCGAAGACATGGGAGACTATCTGTACCTGGTGATGAAAATGATCTCGGTGGATCCCGCCACGCGGGCGATCGAGGCCGAACAGGTTTCGGTGATCCTCCGCCAGGACGTCGTCATCTCCTTCCAGGAAAAGGCGGGCGACGTGTTCGGGGGGGTCCGCGAACGGATCCGAAAAAATCGCGGACGCATCCGGAAGATGCAGGCCGATTATCTGGCCTATGCGCTCCTCGACGCCCTGGTGGATCAGTATTTTCTGGTCCTCGAATCGGTCGGCGAAGACATCGAAGCGATCGAAGACGAGGTGATGACCCGGCCGACGCCGGAGGCGCTTCAGAGGCTCTATCATATCAAACGCCACCTGCTGTTCCTGAGAAAATCCGCCTGGCCCGTCCGGGAGATGATCGGCGCGTTAGAACGCTCCGAAACGACGTTCGTCCGGCCGCAGACCCGTCCTTTCCTGCGCGACCTCTACGATCATGTCATCCAGATCATCGACATGGTCGAGACCCAGCGCGACATGAACGCCGGTATGTTCGACATCTACCTCTCCAGCGTCGGCAACCGGACGAACGAGGTGATGAAGGTGCTGACCATCATCGCCACGATTTTTATCCCCCTTACCTTTATCGCGGGAGTTTACGGGATGAATTTCGAATTCATGCCCGAGCTCGGCTGGCGGTGGGGATATTTCGGGGTGTTGGGGGTGATGGCCGGGATGGTCTTCTCCATGCTGTATTTCTTCCGGCGGAGGAAGTGGCTCTGAGGAGCATGCGGGAAAAGCGCAAGAACCATCTTAAACACAAACCAAACAGAAATTCATGACGAGACCGGGGAGGGAAAAGGAATGCCGGACGATGTAAACACTCTCAGGGCGGATCACTGCGGGATCACGGACAGGATGATCGAGGTCTCAGGCGGCGTTTCCCTCCGCGTGATCTCGTTCCTCCCGACGCAGGAGACCGCGCGTCCCCCGGTGGTCTTCGTCGCCGGATGGATATCGCGGATCGAGTCGTGGCGCGAGGTGCTCCATGAGATGTCCCGCGACTTCCCCATTCATTACATCGAGACGCGCGAGAAAGTCTCATCCCGCATCCGGGGACGCGCGGCGTTTACCGTCGATGTACTGGGGCAAGACCTGGTCCGCATCGTCCATCATCTCGGCTTGAACCATGATTACATCCTGTTCGGCAGCTCGCTGGGCGCCACGGTGATTCTCGACTGTTACCGGAAACTCACGGATTCTCCCCGCTGTCTGATCCTGATCGGCCCGAATGCGGAATTTCATGTCCCCCTCTTCTGGAAGGCGGTGGTTTTGTGTTTTTATCCCTGTTTCTATTTCCTGCTCAGGCCGGTGATCAAGTGGTATCTCCGCACGTTCCGGATGCGGGTGGACGCGGATTACGCCCAGTATGAAAAGTATGGCCGGGCGCTCGATGCGGCCGATCCCTTCAAACTCAAGAAGGCGGCGATGGCGTTCTGGAAATACAGGGTCTGGGATATCCTGCACACGGTGCGTGCGCCCGTGCTCATCCTCGGCGGGTCCAGCGACAAACTGCACGAGCCGGAGAATCTGAGGCAGATGGCGGAGATCCTCCCGGATGCCCGGTACCTGGATCTGGGGACGAACCGGGAGACGCACAGCTTCCGGGTCGTCGGGATCGTCCGCGCGTTTCTCGATGAACCGGATCAGTCCCGGACTGGGGAAGGGGAAGATATGGCGTGATTTGAGGCCGGGATTTTGCAGGCGTCAGGAGTCTGCCATTTTTAATTTCTTTCCGGTGTATCTGCCTTCCTTTCTTTTTTTCACAGGCCATCCCCTCACCCCTCATTTGTCATGCCCGAAATCTTCTGTCGGGCATCCATGGGACGGGCGGGGGGAATCAGGAATCCATACAATCGCAGGTTCTTTTTCGCACCTTTTATCAAAAAAAGGTGCCCAAAAAACTACGGCTGACGAAAAATCTCCTGAAAAGGTCTCCGCGTTCCCTGAAGGAATGGAATGCTTCCGCCCTGTCCATTGGATGTCCGAATGCGTGAGGCGGCATCACAGGGCCATTCCTTCCCGGAACCGCTGCGAGCGGCACCGGCCGTGAACGCTCCGGCCTTTTCCGGGCGGAGATTTTTCGAATGCCGCCGGGGAAAACGGGAAAGGGTGTACGGAATGCTTGTCCTGAAAATGCCAATCACCCGCAGGGAGGCATTTTATATGCCGCCGCTTCGTTTGGTTATACGGGCCGGGAATCCCGATCCTAAGAGGATGGCGTGGTTCGCGGCCCTGTCATGCGCGTGAGTGAGCGTTGTATCGTTTGAGGCATGATTTGCCATCAGCATGGCCGTCTTGTGATATCGCCGCGAATCGGGGGCTTTTTGAGGGAAACGCGATATTCGCGGCGCTCATGCACTCCATAGAGGCCGGGCAGAGGTTTGTACGCACCGGGGCGGAACCCCGGTGCGTACACGTGATTTCACTCTCCTGAATCGGCAGCGAGAAAGCCGTTCACCTCCAGCCAATGCATGAAGGCCTCAAACCAGCGATTGCTGGTGCGGTCCGGATTCCCGAGGCCGAAACCGTGGCCGCCATTCTGATAAAGGTGAAACTCGACCGGCAGGCCCGCTTCGAACCAGGACTTGATTACGCCGAATTGACCGCGGAAGAGAAAATCATCGGCGGCGATCACATTGAACATCGGCGGAGCGTCCTTCGGTACCTCGACCGGGGCCATGCCGCCATAGATCGGACCGATGAAGGCCAGATTCATGGTCCGGGAGTTGAGCGTAGAGTGCATCGTGAGACCGGCACCGGCCGAAAAGCCGATCATCCCGATCCGGTCGGTATCGACGCCCCACTCCCCGGCCCGTTCGACGATCAGGGCATAGGCGGCCTCGGCATCCTCGAGCTGATTAGACAGGTCCCAACGCGGCCGGCTCGGCGGTTTTTCGTCTTGCGGAGCGCCGGCAGAGTCGGCTGCTGCGGCGAAGGTGCGATTCATCGAGTCTCTGAAGCCGTCGAGCGACTCCGGGGTCGGGTGGAGACGATATTTGAGAACGAAGGCGGCGATTCCCCGCTCCGCAAGCGCCTCCGCGACTTCCCAGCCCTCATTGCCCATCGACAGCCACCTGAAACCACCACCGGGCGCCACGATGACGGCCGCGCCGTTCGCTTTGTCCGGTTCGGGCAGGAAGGGAGTGAGGGTTGCCGCGGAGATGTTCCGCGCCATCGGGTCTCCCCACTGGCGGAACCAGGTCTCAGGTGCGGTTTGCCCCTCGACACCACCGGTGCCGAGGAGAATGGCGTTCGGCTCGGCGGGGGCTTCGAGCGGGTAGATCGTCCCGTCCTGTGCCATGGCGGATGCGGTGAAGACGAGCACGATTGTAGCGAATACGAGTAATGAGGCGATGGTGTGTGTTCTGGTCATTTCTTGTCTCCTTGTTTGGCGATGACGGTAGTCATATAATAACGTTGGTTGAACAGGCGCCGAGCAAACGGCACTCCAATTGAAAAGAAAAAGCGAAACCCAACTTTATCATCGGATTTATAATATAAAACGACACATACAATGTCAAGGGGAAAAACAATGGGTAAGAAGAATCGTGAATACAGTTCTGCTATATTAAAAGTCAAGCTTTTTCTCGCTATTGAAGAAAAATGCACTATTTGTTTTCGATGTTGTTCCTGACCGTCTGCTATTCGTGGTCCATCATACAATCCGATGGCCTACAA
>DSAP01000031.1 GCA_011046415.1 bacterium
AGCTTTAGAAGAAAATGTAACGCTTTCAATTTTACCAAACACTACTATTAAATTTACTGGTTACCATTCCATCACCGTCAATAGCGGCGCCAAGATCATCGCCGAAGGGACATCCGGGTCGCCGATCATTTTCACCTCCGCATCGGGCAGCCTGGAGAACAAATGGAAATGGATCGAACTCCAGGGCGGAGACAATGTGTTCAAATACTGTGATTTCTCTTACGGCCAATATTCATTCTTTTTGAACGGCTGTACTGCAGGTGAAGGTGCTGCTAATCTCTTTAAAAATTGCACTTTCAAGTACAACAGCGTTTACGGCATCCGGTTTGATCATAGCGTGGCTGAGCTCGTTTCTTGTGAAATAGCAAACAACAATCAAATCGGCGTACGCGCTTATTACTCGACCGTTGATTTCTCCGGAAACTGGATTCGTAACAATAATTCGCGCGGCGTTTACACACCAGGGGGCAGCTTTCTTGAGTTTTATGGTACGGTCATCGAAGAAAATACGCAATACGGGCTGGAAATCCGGAATTCTTCGAATCACATTCATATTGGTGAGTGTTACGCATGGTATGGGTATAATACGATTCGCAATAACGGCAACACAGAAGTATATGTCTTTTACGGGAGTCCGGCATCAACGGTTGAAATGAATTATTCTTCGATCCATGACGATACGGGATTGGAAGTTTATAATTATGCCGGGAATCCTCAGGTTTTGACCCAGAACTGTTATTGGGGCGCGGATAATGAATGCGATAAATACGGCGATGTCTGGGTTCAATACCCGATGTTTCCTGCGCCTGATTGGGATGGAGACACCACATCAACAGGCGGGCCGTTACACAAAGCATCACCCTCTGAAATTGATACGGACAAATTCTTAATCGATCCAACCCTGCCCAAAGAAGATCAGGTCAAGAAATGTAAAGAGCTCATTGCATCCGGGCCAGATAAAAAAGAAGCGGTCGAAGCACTGGACATTCTTTTTGGTATTCTGCGGCCTGATTTTGTTAAAAATCGACTGGATGAGAAAGATTCATTCAGCGACTATTTACATTCATATTGGAATTCTCATCCGGGGAAGGCTGTCGGTAAAAGGGCGCTTCAGTACCTGATCATGTGGGATATACTCAATGGGGATGATGATCAAGTGATCAAACTTTCAAAAAAAGCCTTGAAAGTGTTGGAGAAAGAAGAAGCCAATTGTGTCATGTATGATCTGGCTTACGCGTACTTGCGCAAAGGCTGGACTGAAAACGCCAAAGAATGTCTGAAATCGTTGAAAAAACAATGGGACAGTGAAGAGAATTCCATCTGGCAGCTTGAAGAAGATGTTGTTTACACCGAAGAACGAATTGCGAAAGGGCTATTTAAACGCGACGGTGAGGAACCGGTAATTCAAATAACGGAAAATTTTGAAAACATCGATCCGGTTCAGAATTATCCAAACCCCGGAAATCCATCGACGACGATTCGATATCACGTGAGAGACGCCGGCAGGGTTCGTGTACGCGTTTTCAACCTGCTGGGCGAGGAGGTCTGCGTTCTGGTCGACGAAATGAAACCGGCCGGGTCGCATGAAGTCGTGTGGGTTGGGAGAGATCGACGCGGGATTGCCTTGTCGAGCGGGGTATATTTGATCCACCTTGAAACAAACGAGAAGACCTTCACACGGAAATTGACGTTGCTCAAGTGATCGAAGTTTACGGGTAGATTGAGGTGGACGGACGCTGCCGCGGTCCATCGGAACGCGGCAGCGTTTTATGCCGTCTACAGGACGATTTGAATTGATTTTTGTATGTTGAACAGAAAATTCAAATTTTTTCCTTGTTTCTCACTTTTTTTTTATTATATTGTTACTTCAAGAAGTAACGACCGGTTCGAGGAGTCGACGCTGATGCAGAAAAATCCGAATACATTTCCGATGAACTGGTGGCGGCCCATGTCATAACCGGGCGTCCGCAGCACAGCCAGATTGAACGGCATATCCGGCGGGGTCCGAAAGGGTTTCCCGCCTGTTTTTTTCAAGCCGCGGGAAACAGATCCCCGCGGTTTTTTTATCTCCACTCACGGGAGGAAAAATGGACATTCAGGAAGCCATCCGCAAGACGGTCGAAGGGGAAGATTTATCGATACAGGAATCCCGGGCCGTGGCCGCGACGGTCATGGAAGGCGCGGCCACGGACGCCCAGATCGCGGCGCTGCTGGTTGCGCTGAGGCTCAAGGGCGAGACGATCGACGAGGTGACGGGATTCGCCCGGGCCATGCGCGAGAGGGCGTCGGCGGTGAAGTGCGGGTTCGACCGGCTCGTAGACACCTGCGGCACGGGCGGCGACCGGAGCGGCACGTTCAATGTCTCGACGGTCTGCGCCCTGGTCGCGGCCGGGGCGGGGAGCCGCGTCGCCAAACACGGCAACCGGTCCGTGTCGAGCCGGTGCGGAAGCGCGGATGTTTTCAAGGAACTGGGCGTCCGGATCGAACTCTCCCCCGATCAGATGGGCCGGTGCATCGACGAGACCGGGATCGGATTCCTGTTCGCGCCGCTGCTCCATCCCGCCATGAAATACGCCGTCGGGCCGCGGCGGGAGATGGGCATCCGGACGATTTTCAACATCCTCGGCCCGCTGACCAATCCCGCGGGTGTGAAAAGACAGATCCTGGGGATCTTCGACCCCCGCCTGACCGAGCCGATCGCGACGGTGCTGCACCAGCTCGGGTCCGAACATGTGATGGTCGTACACGGAGACGGGCTGGACGAGATCACGCTCACGGGCGAGACGCGCGTCAGCGAACTGAAGGATGGAAACGTGAAGACCTTTTCCATCCAACCCGAAGATTTCGGATTCCGCCGGATATCCATCGACGATATCCGGGGAGGCGATCCCGCGGTCAATGCGCAGATCACGCTCGCGATCCTCGGCGGGAAGGAAAAGGGGGCGCGGCGGGATCTTGTCGTCCTCAACGCCGGGGCCGCGATATATGTTTCCGGGTCCGCCGGAACGCTCGAAGAGGGCATCGGGATGGCCGCGGAATCCCTGGATTCGGGCCGGGCGCTTTCCGTACTCGAAAGCCTGAAGGCGATGACGCAGGGGATGGGGGAGTAGGCGTTTCAGGTTTCGAGTTATAAGTTTAAAGTGACAAGGTTAAAGTTAAACGCGGTAGGCAGCGGGCAAATATCTGAAAAGAGATAGCGGAAAGGATCAATTTGTAACTTATAACTTTTCACTTACAACTTAAAGTGGCTGTTCGATGCGGAAAATACGGATGGACAGGGCGCAGATTCAGGATAAAATTAAATGAATATTTTGCAGAAAATTGTGGGTGAGAAGTCGAAGGAAGTTTTGGCAAAAAAAGAAAGGATCCCGCTTTCCGAGCTGGAGAAACGTCCTTTCCCGGAACGGAGGGATTTCAAGGCGGCGCTCGCTCAGCCAGGATTTTCAATCATCGCGGAGATCAAGAAGAAGTCCCCGTCCGAGGGAATAATCCGGGAAGATTTCGATCCCGAAGCGATCGCCCGGAGTTATGCGGAAAACGGCGCGGCGGCGATCAGCGTACTCACCGACGGTCCATTTTTCGGCGGCAGCGACGTTTATCCCCTGCGGGTGAAACGAACGGTCGCGCTCCCCGTCCTGCGCAAGGAATTCATCCTCGATCCGTATCAGGTCCTGGAATCGCGTGTCCTCGGCGCGGACGCGATCCTGCTTTTGGCGAACGTCCTCGGTGAGGCTGAATTGCGGGATTTTATCCGCCGCGCGAAAGCAATTGGGCTGGATTGTCTGGTGGAAATCCACGACGCCGTGGAACTGGAACCGGCGCTCTCCGCCGGGGCGGAAATCATCGGGGTCAACAACCGGAATCTGAAAACCTTCCGCGTCGATCTGGAAACGTCCCTCCGGCTGAAAAAACGGATTCCGGCGCACATCGTCACGGTCAGCGAAAGCGGCATCCGGGGCCGGGACGACCTGGTCCGCCTCCGGGACGCCGGATTCGACGCCGCCCTGGTCGGGACGGTGCTGATGCGGGCGGGGGATGTGGGGGGGAGG
>DSAP01000026.1 GCA_011046415.1 bacterium
ATGGCCGCAGCCGAACCGATGGGGCAGCGAGCAGCATATCGATTACGGCATGGACCCGAAGGTGTGCAATGACGCCCGGTACAAAGACAAAATCACGGAGGCCCTGCTGGCCATTCCCACGATTTCCTTCGTGACCGGCCTGGAACATCTGTTCGACAGGGACACCGGCATTTTCATGAACGCCTTCGGCCGGGGAAGAGACTGGGAACGTCCCGCGTCGGTCGAGCTGATCAACCCGGACGGGAGCGAGGGATTCCAGATCGATGCCGGCATCCGCATGCGGGGCGGATGGAGCCGCCATCCCGACAATCCCAAACACGCCTTCCGCATCTTCTTCAGGGGCGAATACGGATCCACGAAACTGCGATTCCCTTTGTTCGGCGATGAGGGTGTGAGCAAATTCGACAAGGTGGATCTGCGGACCAGCCAGAATTATTCCTGGGCCTACAAAGGCGAGGGAAACGACACGGGCAGGCACAACACCATGATCCGGGAGGTGTTCGCCCGGGACACCCAGCGCGATATGGGCATGCCCTACACGCGGAGCCGGTATTATCATCTCTATCTCAACGGCGTCTACTGGGGACTCTTCCAGACCCAGGAACGCGTGGACGCCGATTACGCCGAAACCTATTTCGGAGGCGATACGGAAGATTATGATGTGATCAAGAAGGATCCGGAAAGGGGCGGGATCGAAGCCAACGACGGAAATCTCGATGCCTGGCACCGGCTCTGGGAAATCGCCCGGCGGGGATTCAACACCGATGCGGATTATTATCTGGTCCAGGGCAGGAATCCGGACGGAAGCCGGAACCCCGCCAGTCCCGTGCTCGTGGATCTGGACAATCTGATCTGCTACATGATCTCGGTCTATTATACCGGCGATTTCGATTCGCCCATTTCGGCGTTCTCGGGCAACACCGCAATAAACAACCTGTTCGCCCTTTACAACCGGGCCCGGCAGGACGGATTCAAATTCTTCCGCCACGACGCCGAGCATTCCCTGTTTCTCCAGGAGGGGGGGATCCCGGGCGCGGGGATCGACCGCACCGGGCCGTACCGTTGCGGAGAAACGCGGGACCAGTTCAACCCGCAGTGGCTCCACCAGCAGCTCGCCAATCATCCGGTATACCGGCTGCGATTCGCGGACTGGGTCTACAGATTCTTTTTCGACGGAGGCGCCCTGACCCCGGAGGCCGTGACCCGGAGACTCGAGGAACGCCGGGATCAAATTGAAACGGCCATCATCGCGGAATCCGCCCGGTGGGGAGATTCCAAGGTATCGCAGCCGCGCACCTATCACAAGGACTGGCTCCCGGCCGTCGAATTCCTGATCGACACCTATGCCCCGATCCGGACGGAAATGGTCCTTAACCAGTTCAGGGACAAGGGCTGGTTTCCGGATGTGCCGGCGCCGCGGATCAGCCATACCACCGGGATGATTTCCGGGGGAGAGGTGATCACGCTCACGGCGGAGGGGGAGGGGATCATCTATTATACCCTGGACGGATCGGATCCGTACCTCCCGCTCGCCTCGGAAAATTCCAGCACATACGCCCTGATCGAAAAGACCGCGACCAAATACGCCCTGGTGCCCAAATCGAACATCGGATCGGCGTGGAGTCTGGAAAAGAATTTCGACACATCAGGCTGGCACAGGGTATCCGGCGCGCCCGGCGGGATCGGATACGAGGCGGGAACCGGTTTCGAAAACCTGATCTCCCTCGATCTGAGGCAGGAGATGTACGATCCGGACGGATCGAATCCGGGGGCGAACACCTCCTGTTATGTGCGGATTCCCTTTACGGTGGATGCGACCCTTCTCCCAACCCTGACCTCCCTCACCTTTACGAGTCAGTTCGACGACGGCATCGTCGTTTATCTGAACGGCACGAAGATTCTCGAAAACAACGTGCCTCCGAACCCGGCGTGGAACGGCACGGCCTCCGGGCCGATCGATTCGGAGATGGAGGAAAAAACCTTCGACGTTTCGGCCCATGTTGACAGGCTGGTCGCGGGGGACAACCTGCTGGCCATTCATGCGCTCAACACCTCCCGCCAGAGCTCGGATTTTTTGGTCACCGCGAAACTCACGGCGAGCGACCGGCAGACCGGGGGCGTCTCGCCCTCCGCGAGGGCGTATACGGGAGGTATCGCCATCACGGAAAGCGGCCGCCTGAACGCCCGCGTGATGGGCAATCGCGGCTGGAGTCCGCTCGCCGGGATCCGGCTCTGGGTGCGCGAGGAAGTACGCGAGCTGCGGATTTCAGAAATACACTACCACCCCCTGAACCTGGGGAACGACATCAACCACAGGGAACTGGAGTTCATCGAACTCCAGAACATGGGCGTCTCGGACTACGACCTGGGCGGAGTCCGGTTCACCCGCGGGATATCCTATGAGTTTCCCGCGGGGACGACACTCGCCGCCGGCGGTTTCATCGTCCTGGCATCGAACAGGGAGTATTTTATCTCCCGCTACGGTTTCGCCCCGGCCGGCCAATACGAGGGACAGCTGGACAACAGCGGGGAACGGGTCGTGCTGGAGAACGCGGACGGAGACACTTTGGTCGACATGCGATACGGCAACACATTCCCCTGGCCGGTCTCCGCGAACGGGGGCGGATATTCGATGGTGATCCGCAGCCCCCTGCCGGGTGTCGATCCCGCCGTGGGGACGAACTGGAAACGTTCGGCCGAAATTCACGGCTCCCCGGGGGCGAAAGACATCGCCACGTCCGTCCGAAAGGACCCGCAGGCAGAAACCGGGACCCCCTCTTTCATGTTGTATCAGAATTATCCCAATCCCTTCAACCCGCAGACCGCCCTGCGCTTTGATATGCCGGTTTCGGGCCGTGTCACCCTGACCATCCACAACATTCTGGGACAGGAAATCGCCCGTCTCGCGGACGGGGTGGTTCCGGCCGGGCAGCATGAGATCGTATGGGATGCGCGGAATCAGGCGGGCGGGATTTACATCTGCCGCATCGAATCCCGCGGATTCACGGCGACGAGGAAGCTGATCCTGATGAGGTAGCGGGACGGCGCGGAGTCGCGGCTTTCCGGAAGTTTCCCCCTCCGGGAGGGATCAAACTTCCCGGAAGTTTCGTTTTTCTTCATTTCGGCCGATGATTCACCCCGGGCAGGCGATGGACCTCCCGGAATTGGAACCGAGATGGATCCCATCATCCTCTCCGGATATGCGGGATCAGTACCCCCGATGCGATCAGAAACCGTCATTGTGTCGCCGAACGTCTCTTTCCTGACGCAGCCTTCAGGACGTTTCCTGCAGGAGCTTGGTTCACGGTTTTTTTGTCATTGCCATCATTTGCCTTATGCCTACGACCAGTGACATCAGGGATGCGCCGAGCAGCAGGGCCATGAACACGGCGACATGCAGCAGCGATGCCTTCGTCTTGTGCCGGTTGTTGAGTCTCACGGCGATATCACCCGAGTTCAATGTTTTTGACTCTCCGTCCGGGTCGGTAGCCGACAAGGACCCCCGTTCGAGATGGTCCTGGAGAAGGTCGCCCTTCACGAACAGCTCAAACTCGTTTTTCGTGTCCTCGGGCGGCAATGCCATATTCCTTGGTGTCCACCAGATGTCGGCATTCCCCCACACCGCGCGGCCATAATAAATGCCGAATTGGGAACCGAACAGCGACACCCCGATGATTCCAAAAAGAAGCCAGGCGTTGAATTTCATCCTTCCCTCCTGACCCCATCTTCGACAGTAGTAGGTGCAAGGAGAAGATTCTAAGGTGATATAATACAATGACATGGATGCCATTTTGAAAATGAAAGTGTGTTACTACAAATTGTTTATGGCTGTATGTCTACAAC
>DSAP01000187.1 GCA_011046415.1 bacterium
ACCGGTTTGCGGGAGAGGTCGATTCCGGCGTACAGGGCGTCCAGGTCGCGGCCGTCGCCGAGCGATAATCCCGAACAGAGGCCCGCGATATAGTGGCCTTCCGGGTCGATGTGGATGTGATGCGGCGAGGAAAGTTCCTTCTCGCAGGTTTCGCCGAAATACTCCCGGGCGGGACGGTGCGCGTAGAGCCCGGCGAGTTTGACGGCCGCACGTCCGCCCGGGATCAGGCCGTACGCCCCCGCGAATCCGGCGGCGGCGCGGTCCTCGCCGACCGCTCCCACATATTCGTCCAGGGGGACCGTCCTGTCGGGATCGAGGTCCCGGAACTGGTCGAAGTAGTGATCGGTATATACCCGCGTCCGGTCCGGTTCGAAGAGCCGTCTTGAGACGGAAACCGCGGTCCGGACCCGTCCGATCGGGACGAATTCGAGGTGGAACGGTGAGGCGCTGACGAGGAGGCCGTTGAGTCCGGCCTCTTTCAACCGGGAGAGGATACGGAAAGCTGTCTCCTCATCCCAGGCCCAGAACGCGTTTGTCTCCACGTAGTCGAGGGGAACGCCGGTTTCGACGGCGATCCGGACGGCGCGTTCCAAAAAATCCGGACGCAGGAACGGCTCGCCCCCGCCGAGATGGATGCTCGTTAAAAAGCGGCCGTGTTTCCTGATTTGACTGTATATCCGGATCAGGTCGTCTTCGGACATCCACTCGTCCCGCGACGGACCCGAAGCATAGATGCAATGTCCGCATCGGTTCGGACACTGGTAGGTCAGATGGATCCCGCCCGAGGAGAGGGGACGCGGCCGGAAGATCATGCGGCCCCCGTCCCGGCATTCCGGCGCCCTGCCGTTTCCCTGAAGGGTTTCATTTCATGTCGAGTTATCTGATCACCATCATCTTCCGGGTTTGCCGGAAGGATCCGGACTTTAGCCGGTAGAAATAAATCCCGCTCGCGAGATGGGCTGAGCGGAGGTGGATGGTATGGGTTCCGGATTCGTATCGTCCCTCAGCCAGGGTGCCGATCTCCCTTCCCGTCACGTCGACCAGGCTGAGCCGGATATCCGACGCCGCGGGCAAAAAGAATGTGATCCGGGTGCCGGGATTGAAGGGATTGGGCGCGTTCTGATCCAGCCGGAAACCGTCCGGAAGGATCGCCGGCCCGTCCGCGACCGATGTGACCGCATCCCGTACCGATTCCAAAGCGTCGATTTTCCCGGCTCCCCACAGCGTGCTGCCTCCGGAAGGGATGACGCCGGTCCAGGCGTCGCGGCGGGCGGTCCGTTTCAGGACAGAAAGGATATCCGAAGGCCCGAGTGAAGGATCGGCCTCGAGCATGAGGGCGACGATCCCCGTCACGACGGGCGCAGCCATGGATGTGCCTCCATAGGCGGCCAGGGGCCAGCGGTTCTGGAGTTTCTCGGCGATTTCTTCCTCCAGGACTCCCTGGGATTGCGAGGAGGCCGCCGCAATCAGGACCTGGCCGGGCGCGGCGATATCGGGCTTCACGCGGCCGTCGACCGTCGGGCCGCGGCTCGAAAAGGTCGCGAGTTTATGGAGATCGGCCTCCTCGCCGACCCGATAGGTCCAGCCGTCGATGCTCTCGTATTCGATCCGGGTCACATAGGCGCCGACCGAGATGACGCGTTTCGCGGTACCGCCGACCTCGCCCACCGAGTACAGGTTGTCGCCTTGTCTGAACAATCCGGGGAAGTCCAGATCCGAAAACGGCTCCTCAGACGTGTTCCAGAGATGGGCCGTGCCTTCGGATGCGGTCACGGCGATCACGGCCGTATACTCCGTGGCGTTCGTGATTTCGATCTGGATGTTCGGTCGTGTATTATAGGAATCCCTGCGCACCGCGCCGCCGTCGATCCGGAATTCATCCCCGGATGATGGCAGCCGGTAGGTCGACTGGAAGGCACGGTCGATCTCCGAGCTGGTGAATCCGCCCTGATAGACCATCTGTCCCGTCGCCTCGTCGAACAGGCCGGCCGCGACCGAAACCGGGATGTCCGGCGCACCCCAGATCTCGATCAGACCCGATTCGGTGCCGTTCTCCCGGTACAGTCCGGGCGCGGTTCCGATCGTGTCTCCCGAAAAGACATGAGACAGATGCAGGTCGGCGTTCCCCTCGTTCCCCGCGGAACCCACGAGGATTTTCCCCGGCCCCGCCTTCCGGTCGAAGTAGCGGTCCAGGATCGAGGTGCCGTCATGGGGGCCCGTATGCGACCCGAGGCTCATGTTGATGACGGCCGGTTTGCCCTCCCTGTCGGCCACGGCGTGGATGTATTCGATCGCGTCGAAGATAGACGCGGCGCCGCCTCCCAGCGAGACCAGGACCAGGCCGGCATCCGGGGCCATGCCCTGGTATCGGGATCCGGTATCCGCGGCACGGCCGCACGCGATCGAGGCGACATGCGTCCCGTGCGTCCCGTATTCGTCGCCGTCCGGGCTGTCATGCGACTGATTGAGGAGTGCGTCGGCGGTTTTCCATTCCGAGCCGTAGGAGAAACCCGCAGGGTGGGGGCCGGAACGGCTTCTCTGATCCCAGGCCGAAAGGATGCGGAGCGCGCCGTCCTGATCCCTGAAAACCGGATGGGTATAATCGAACCCATCGTCGATCACACCGATAATCACGCCGTCTCCACGGCGGGGGAAGGGCCAGGACGTCCCGTCATGGACCCGGTCGACGCGCACGTCGGAGCCGGCCCGGTCGAGCCGCTTCCGGACCGGCGTGTCGATATCCACCCGGAGGATGGAGGGAATGGCGTCCAGATCCGTGAGCGCGGAGAGGGGGATGGTGACCGAGGCGATGTCCCCGCACCGTCTGTCGAGACGGACCCCGATCGCTTCCAGTTCTGCGTCTGAAAAAGAGGATGCCTCGATCCGGATCAGCGCGCGGACGGAGAGTACGTCGTCCATCCGCCGTACGAGAAACCGTTCCCGTTCGCGCTGTGTCAGGATCGACCCGGCGGGCAATCCTTTCTGGAGTCCGTCCGAGAGTCTGGCGTGGAGCCGTCGGGTCGCCGCGGAGAATTCCGCACCGAAAACATCCTGACCCAGGACTCCGGTCAGGAGGAGAAGGAGGATGAGATATTTTTTCATAAAGACGCCTCGCCTGTTCGTTTGTGAACCGGGGCACTGATTTCGATGTGTGCGATCCCCCTGACTTTCCCCAGATTGCGGAGAGAACGGACCGGGATGACCGCGGTGGCCAAATCGCCCGTCCGCGACTGCAGGCTGACGCCGAGACGGTCGAGTTTCTCCGGATCCGGTTCGGAGGTCAGGCGCAGGAATGCGTGCACCACATCGCCTTCTCCGTAATCCCGCACCAGATATTTGTCCCGGATCGAATCGTCGAGCAGGGGCGCGCCGTCGCGAGACGGAAGGCTTTCGATATCGTTGAGGAACCGAAGCGTGAATGCGGAGTACTGGGCGCGCGGTCCGGCGCAGGCGAAACAGAATGCCAGGACGGAAAACAGGAATCGGCGCATATCCCCTCCAGGTTATTTCTGTGATGGCCCGCGGTTAATCCGCGATCTTCGTGGGCCGCTGGTTTAAAATGTGAAATTTTTCGGTCAGAAGAAAGCAGAAATTTAAAAATAATGGATTGGAATGGGAAGGTATTAAGGCCCCGGTCCGATTAGATCGGGGCCTTTGGGTCGACCCCCGGTTGATTATTGGGTCCCTGGGACTCCGCATCGGAGAAGGAACCCGGCTTCAGGTCTCCGATATCGATTCCCAGCGCATGTTCGTTCACATCCATCAGGGAAAAGGCAACAAGGATCGTTACATCCCTTTGCCCAAACGTACCCTCCAAATC
>DSAP01000104.1 GCA_011046415.1 bacterium
GCTTTTGTGATATAGGAAATTTCTATCTGTACAAATTGAGCCGTGTTATCAAGGATTTCTTTCTTCTGACCAAAATTCGGGGGCCTTCAAACAGGAAGAATATCAACCCTGCGCAACTTGTTCTGGCAATTTAATGATTTTTGGGGGATACCCCGAGAGAATTTGTTGTTGACTTTTTAACTGAAATTCGGCATCTTTATATTCGCCAATGAGAATCCGGCACGATGCCAAAAGTTTCCATCAATGATCAACGGGCTGCTTTCAGAAGGAGGGTTTCATGGTTGCGCTGAAGTTTGATTTTCGGGATCTGTTCCGCACCACGAGGCTGGCGTTCAGTTTTCAGCGTCTCTGGATTCAGTTTACCGGTCTTTTTGTGGGATACGGTCTCTACCTGATTCTGGTCTATGCCGGTGCCGTGCTCTCCGGCGGTGATCTGACCACGCTCTGGATCCGGCACGGGCTGATGCCTTTACCCGGCGCCTTCAACCTGGCCTGGTATGGCTGGATTCTTGTGGGAATGGCTCTTTTTATCCTCGCCGCAGCCTGGCTGGTGACGAGCACCGCGGTCGCCCGCGCCGCCTACATGAATCTCAAGGGTAACACATTTTATACCTGGAAAGAGGCATTCCGGTTTGCACTCAGGAAAAAGGCGATTTCCGTGATCGCGACGCCGGTCGCCATCCTGGCGATCGCTTTTTTCACGGGGCTCGGCGGTGTGGTGGTGGGTCTGATTGCCCGCATCCCGTTCGTAGGCCCGATCGGAGTTTCACTGCTGACCGTCGTCTGGTTCGCCGCCGCCTTCTTTATCGTCTTTACGCTGGCGGCCTCTGTGGTCGCATTTTTGATCACGCCTGCGGTCCTGGCCACCACGGATGACGATGCATTCGAAGGCATTTTCCAGAGCTTTTCGATTCTTTTCAGCCAGCCCTGGCGTCTGGTGAGTTTTGAAATCCTGACCGGTGCGCTTTCCGTGATCGGCTTTGCGGTGTTCGCGTTTTTTTGCAAACTGTCATGGCGGGTGATGACCACCCTGCTTATCTGGGGAATGGGCGAGGATTACGCCAATATTTCCTATCAGGCCGCCTATCATTTGCAGGCCAGGCTTTATCCCGCGGTGATCTGGATGAAGACCGCTTTGGGCGAATCTTTTACCTCGTTTTTCTTCGCCCATCATTTTGTCGCACTCAAACTGCCCGGACTCCTTGAAGCCTCCGCGTTGATCGCCGGGATTTTCCTGATTTTAATCAGCGCCTATGTATTCTCGTATCTACTCGCCTGTTTCAACGTGGGCAACGCCCTGATCTTTCTCGTGCTCAAGAAATTGAAAGACGATGAAAACCTGCTCGAACGCAAGGACAAGGAAGAAGAAGAACCAGAGGAAATGACCCAGGAACCCGTCGGGACGGAAGCATCCCCCGCAGAAATCAAGAAGGAGGATGTGAAGGCGAAGCCGAAAAAAACGGCGCCTGCAAAGAAAACGGGGAAGACGATTAAAGCGACCAAAACCGCCGGGACCGGCGCAAAAAAGACAAAAAAGGAATAAAAACGGATTTTTACCGATTCGCGGCCGGATTGCGATCCGGCCTTTTTTTTACTGAAACAGGTTGATTCGACGGGCGGATTTGGATAGATTATGAACGAGTTGGAAGTGAGAAGTTACAAGTTGTAAGTTGCCGGCAACGGGAGATCAGAAGACGGTGGGTATGGGGAAGCAGAGAAACTACTGGGTGGTCTTGCTCGGATGCCTGAGTCTGTGGGTGTCGGGCTGCGAGAACCCCTTTTCCGTGCGAAAGCCGGAAGAACCGAAGGGATCCCCGTCCCGGTGGGAGCCGGCGCATTCACCGCACCAGTTGATGGATAATTTTTCCGAGTCGATCACCGAGCGTGATCCGGAGAAATTCCGACGCTGTCTGGTCGACACATCTTATTCCGTGAAACGGTTTCTCTTTATTCCCGATCCGGGCGTCCTGGAGTCGCACCCGTTCACGTTCGCGAACTGGTCGCTCGAAAAGGAAGAGACCGTCATACGACAGGCATTCCTCCTGGCGCCGGGGGATTCGCTCTGCCGGCTCGTCTTTCCGGAAACGATCCGTGAACTCATCGCGCCCGATACCGCCGTGATCATCCGTCAGTACCGGCTCGATATCCGTCACACACAGGCGGGACTTCCTGTCCGATATGAAGGACAGATGACCCTGAGTCTCGCCGAAGACCGGCGCGGTGAATGGGTTATTTATCGATGGGAAGACCGCGGCATCGTGTCTGGAGAGGCGTCCTGGAGTTTTTTAAAGGCTTCGCTGGGAGGTTAGTGTGCGTGAATCGCCGGACCCCGTACGGAAATCCGATCCGGCTCAGGCCATGAATTGGCGTCTTTTGGTTTTCGGTGTCATCGGCCTGTGCGCCCTGGTGGTTGTCCTGTATCCGCCGTGGGCCGTAAACCGGCGTTCCGCCGGCCCGGCCGTGCCGGGGGGGCCGCCTGTCGAGGCCATCGAGAAAACCGTTTCGGAAGTCCTGGCGGCGCATGATCTGCGCTGGCAGCTCGTCCAGGACAGGGACTTCGCAGGCCGCGTCTTATCCGTTCGTGTTCCGTCCGACCTGCCCGTATCGTCCCTGCATCTGGCGATCCAGGAGGGAATCCATCGCATCGGCGCCCGGATGCTCGGGGCCGAAAGTGAACCGGTTTCCGGGAGGCTCATGGTCCACGTGGGATGGCCGGATTCCTGCCTCCTGAAAATCCGGCTCATCCCGGCCCGGGAGTTGAGACGCCAGAGAGGGCGGATCGCTATCCTGCTCGATGATTTCGGAGACCGGTGGGACGCCTTCACCGCCGCATTCCTCGAATTGCCCGCCCCGGTTTCCATCTCGGTCATTCCCGGACTCTCGCAGTCCCGGCGGGTTTATCAGGAGGCGCGCGCCAGGGGATGTGAAACCCTGATTCATTTGCCCATGCAGCCCGTGGGCCAGGACGGTTCGCGAAATCCCAAGATGATTCACCAATCCATGACCCATGACCAGATCCGCGTCTTTATGGCGGAGGTCTTCAGCCAGGCTCCGGATGCGGCGGGCGTGAACAACCATATGGGATCCCTGGTCACCAGAGACCGGCGGCTCATGGGCGTTGTGCTGGATGAGATCAACAAACGCGGACTTTTTTTTGTCGACAGCCGGACGACTCCCGAGAGCGTCGCGTATTCTGTCGCGCGGGAGATGGGTCTGCCCTGCACCCGGAGGGATGTGTTTCTGGACAACACGCGCACCCGGGAGGCCGTGGAGAGAGAGATGAACCGGCTCGCGGCAATCGCGGAAGAGAAAGGCGAGGCGCTGGGTATCGGCCACTGCAACCAGGCGACTTTGGAGGCGCTTCGCAGCGCCATGCCGCGGCTGATGAATGCGGGGTTCCGGTTCGTGCGCGTGTCGGAGCTGGTCCGGTAGATGTCACCGATTTCGGGAGAATGCGGATTCAGATGTTTCAGGGCGACAGAAGAATCGGAGGTCGGACATGTCTAGCGCAACAATCAAGATGTTTCTGATACATGGCGATCCGAAGCGTCTGAGAACGGCTGAATTGTCAAACTGGACCGGCAAAGCCGTGGCGGGGCCGCGCAGCGAATTCGAAGGCGTTTTTTTCGCTTCCCAAGATCATTTTCTGTTCACACGGGACGCGGAATTCTCCAGTCCCAGTGCGGCTGCATCTGTAGTCCATGGCGGTCATGCAAATGGCCTTATCGCATGGAAGAACCAAGAAGGCAAAACCCTGAAGGAGATTGAGGCCTCATGATCAGTCCCTTTTTCGCAAATAC
>DSAP01000128.1 GCA_011046415.1 bacterium
CTGCTGGACACGGGACAGGTCTTTTTGAGGACAATTTTCACCGAAGACGGATCCTGCCGGTTCGCGTACAGCACGGACGGCGGGAATTATTCGGGTATCGGAGAGGCTTTCGCGGCCCGCGAGGGCATATGGATCGGGGCCAAAGTCGGATTGTTCGCACTCGCCGGAGAGGAAACGGGCCTGAAAGGACACGCGGATTTCGACTGGTTCCGGATCGAATCGAATCCGTGAAGGATCCCGGTCGTCCGGAATCGTCCCTCCCCTAGGTCGCGGGATAAAGGGTTGCGGTATTTCCGTTTCAGGAATTGGCGAAGGACTCCGGATCGAATGCCTCCCGGCTGACGATCCGTCCCGGATCCCCTCCCGGCGTGAACGACCGGAACAATAATAACCCTGTCCGGTTTTTCCGGGCGGATCCCCCGGTGTGGATAAACGGCACCCAAATCGGACAGGGTTTCCCGAAGGCCGGGAACCGTTTCGGATCCGTCCGAGGCCCCCCGGTCTTGGCGGAAAGTGAAACGGAAAATGAGATAATAATTTTATTTCTTGATTATCTGCGAATAAATTCGTATGATAGCCCGGAAACTGCTCCGGGTAATTTCCTGATCCTAGCGATTCAATCCATACGACACATCTTCCGAAATCGGTTCGAGTTCACAAAATTCTTTTTAGGATCTCGGCAATGGTTCTTTTACCAGGAGGTTGCCATGAAAACGACTTTTCCGTTGTTCCTGTGCATGTGCCTGGTCGCATGCGGTCCGGCGACACTTCTCGCCTGGGGTCTCGACATTCCGATTTGGACGGAAGGCCAGGTTCGCTGCTTCGATGCCGATTACGCGATCGACGGGACGATGTTTGTGGTGTTTCAGCCGGAGGACCGGAATGAGATTCATGTTTACGAATCCCGCAACCGCGGTTACTCCTGGTCTAAACTCCTTCATTTTCCCTGTTACCATCCCATCCGGAAGATAAAAATGGTCGTGCATGACGAAGAAAGAAATTTAATCCTTTTCTTCCGGGAACCCAATCCCAATTCTCAGGGTTTCGGCAAACTGGTTTGCACCAGATTGAATTGGGAAGAAGCCAGGACCTGGACGACCGTTCCCGCCCTGGTTCATCAACTGGTCAGTCCGGTGCAGATCATCGAAAACAGCTTCGATGTGTGCCTGGGAAATAACAATTTTTATGCGGCCTGGCTCGAGGATGTGAATGCGCACACCAAACGGCTGCGGGTTTTGAAGAGTACCTTCTCGGCAATCCATCTCTGGACAGACTGTTACAATGAAACGTTCAACTGGACGGCCGGCTCGGGTACACGGGTGAGCATAGACGTCAACCCCCGGGATATCGTTTGCGTCGGATATTGCGGATATGAAGCGACCGGGTATCACGTGTTTCTCATACAATCGCCGGACGGCGGCTCCTCATGGGAAAGCGCATCGTCTGCCTACAGCGCCTCCGACCTGAGATATGATCCCAATGTGGCGGCGGCCAATGTCGATGATCTCACGGCCTGGGTGGTCTTTAATGCAGACCGCGGGGGGCACCAGATCGGGCTCGTGGCCGATTGTATCACAACCCGGTGGCTGCCCTCCGAGATTTGGATTACCGATACGTTGGGTGTGGACGAATATGTGTCGGATATTGAAAATTACCGGGTCTATCCCAATGAATACGTGAACCTGCTTTACATCCGGGACAACGAGGGTCTGGACCGCACCCTGTACTGGCTCTGGGCTTCGGCTTCCGACCCCCACCGCTGGCTAGGAAAAACGGCGGTGAATGATCGGGACATTACTTCCTGGCCTGAGGATGTGGCACCCAAACTGGTCTATTCCCCCGGGAACTGGGCATCGGGCGGCGGCGCGGTGTTCTCTTATGCGAACCGGTTTGGCCTTTTCTTTGACGCACCCTGGAATGTCACTTCAGCAAATTTGATGATTGTGACTGTTGATTCTTTTCTGCAGGCCATTCAGCCGCTGCTAGACTGGAAAAACGAGACCGGAATTCAAACCTATGTTGTGGATTATTTAACGTTAGCCGACGGTCGGGATTCGGCCGAACGAATCAAGAAAGCGATCGATTTGTATTATCGGAATCATGGGGTGCGCCATGTGTTGCTGTTGGGCGATTCGGAAATCATCCCCACGCGCTATACCCTCCAGGCCTATGAAAACGGGGATTTCTATCCGGAAGAATTTCTGGACAAGGCCGACTGGGGGTGGAACTGGAGCGGAGGGGATTCGCCGACCAACGCGATGTTGACTTACTTTTTACCCAATTATTTTGCCACGGATCTGTATTATGCGGACCTCTACGACGGGCAGGGCGCGTTTCATACCTGGGATGAGAATCATAATGGCTATTTCGCAGAGATGTACAAAAATGACATCAATCCGG
Source organism: bacterium (assembly GCA_011046415.1). Taxonomy (GTDB): domain Bacteria; phylum Zhuqueibacterota; class QNDG01; order QNDG01; family JABMRT01; genus DSAP01. The sequence goes on from DSAP01000128.1 coordinate 2,401, forward strand.
AACATATTGACGTGTATCCCGAAGTGGCTGTCGGCCGCGTTCCCGCCTCAAACGTCCAGGAAGTCGAAAATTATGTGAATAAGGTGATACGGTATGAATCCAGCGCCTTTCGGGCTTCGTGGTTTCATACGTCCTATACGCTTGCAAACATGGACTGGGACGTATGGATTCATGCCGCGAGAAAGACTGCAACGATTATGGAAACAGCCGGGTTCGAAAACACCCACCGCGAGCATCCCAAGGAATGGGCAATCGATCCCTCAATCTTTGTAAACGGGTCCCTAAACGGCATGGGTTTTCTGCTTTACAATGGCCATGGTCCCGGGGGAATGGGTGGTCAAAACGACTGGCGCGTCTGCGGAGAAAAACTGCCGGTGGTTTTCCATGCCGGTTGCGGCGCGGGTAATTTTACACCCAACAACCTGCTGCATCAGGGTTTCACCGGGTCCGACGGCATCCGTTATCACGGGTTTATCAACGAACATCATGGAACCGACGCCGTTATGTCGCGGGATACCGACGGAACGCCGCCCCTGCCCGATCCTTTGCAACCGGTCGACAGAGACGGATCCTATTCGGAATTCCTGATTTGCAAACATAGCGACCGGGGCGCGATCGTCTATTACGGCGCCAACACCGGCATGCAGAATCCCGGTCAAGACCACGGGACCTGGTTTTTCGAGGCCTTTACCAGAGGGCATCGTTTCGCGGGGGATATGTGGAAATACGCCGTGAGTACCTATTGCCGGGAGCATGCGATTCATACGATTTCTCCATACACGGTCGCCATTGACACGCCCGTTGTTCCGGGTCCGGCCACCGTATGGGACTGGGTGCCGGTCGCTCGTTTTCACCAGACATTTAAATACACATTATTCGGTGACCCCACCCTGCGTGTCGGCGGCATTCCGGTCGATCTCTCAAAATCCGCCGTACCCGCGCCGCCGGAATCGGCGGCACCCGATTTTGTTTTCATCGGGAATTACCCCAATCCGTTCAATTCGGCCACGATGATATCCATGAACATCCCGCAAAAAGCACATACAAAATTGGTGATTTATAATCTGAACGGACAACAGGTCTGCCGGTTAATCGACCAGGTTCTCGATGCGGGAGAACATCGGATACCCTGGCGTCCCGGGCAATTGCCCAGTGCGGTCTATATCTATCAATTGCGCGTTGCGGGGAAAACCGTTACGGGCAGATTGGTGTATCTCAAATAATCTTCAAGGGTCGCGCACCGTTTTGGATCCGCCCCCCGCGTTCACACCAGGAGCAAAAAAACCTGGACAAAAAATCCTGTCCGGTTTTTCCGGGCGGATCCCCCGGTGTGGATAAACCGGCACCCAAATCGGACAGGGTTTCCCGAAGGCCGGGAACCGTTTCGGATTACAC
>DSAP01000124.1 GCA_011046415.1 bacterium
GTGATCGGTCAGGCCTGTGAATTTGATTATTCAGGAACGCAGGCCTGCAAGGCGCTCCGGTCGCTCGGGTATGAGATCGTCCTGGTCAACTCGAATCCCGCCACCATCATGACCGATCCGGGTCTGGCCGACGCCACATATATCGAACCCCTGGATGTCGCATACCTGACGGATATCATCGAAAAAGAAAAACCGGACGCCCTGCTTCCGAATCTGGGGGGGCAGACCGGTCTGAATCTGACGTCCCGGCTCCATCAGAAAGGCGTTCTGGAGAAATACAGCGTGGAAGTCATCGGCGTTAACCTCGAGGCCATCGAGCGCGGAGAAGACCGCACCGTCTTCAAGAAGACCATGGAACGTCTCGGCATCGACATGCCCCGGAGTGAAGCCGTGAATTCGGTGGATGCTGCCCAGGCCGTGGCCGAAGATCTGGGCTATCCGGTCGTGGTCCGTCCGGCCTATACGCTCGGTGGCACAGGCGGAGGGCTGGTCTACAACGTGGAAGAACTCCAGACCGTGGCCGCGCGCGGGCTTGCGGCCAGCATGGTGGGTCAGGTCCTGATCGAGGAATCCGTGCTGGGGTGGGAGGAGCTCGAACTCGAGGTGGTGCGTGACGCCAAAAACCAGAGAATCACGGTCTGTTTCATCGAAAATGTGGACGCTATGGGGGTCCACACGGGAGACTCTTTCTGTACGGCGCCCATGTTGACCATCGAACCCGCCCTCCAGGCCCGTCTCCAAAAGTACGCCTATGATATCGTGGAGGCGATCGATGTGATCGGGGGGACCAACATCCAGTTCGCCCACGATCCGAAAACGGGACGCGTTGTCATCATCGAAATCAATCCGCGCACGTCCCGGTCCTCCGCCCTGGCCTCGAAGGCGACGGGTTTTCCCATCGCTTTCGTATCTGCGCTTCTCGCCGGGGGACTCACCCTCGACGAGATTCCCTACTGGCGTGAAGGCTCGCTCGACAAATACACGCCCTCCGGGGACTATGTGGTGGTGAAATTCGCGCGATGGGCGTTCGAGAAATTCGAAGGCGTCGAGGACAAACTGGGCACCCAGATGCGCGCGGTGGGCGAGGTGATGAGCCTCGGCAAGACCTACAGGGAAGCCTTCCAGAAGGCCATCCGTTCACTCGAAATCGGCCGTTACGGCCTCGGTTTCGCACGGGATTTTAACGAGCGGTCACTGGATGAACTCTATGTCCTCATCGCCACGCCGACGAGCGAGCGCCAGTTTCAGATGTACGAGGCGCTGCGCAAGGGCGCGGACATCGAAAAACTCTACGAGATCACGCATATCAAACCCTGGTTCATCCGGGAGATGAAAGAGCTCGTGGATCTGGAAGAACAAATCCTCGCATTCCGGGGATCCCTCCCGCCGGACAATCTGCTGGTCCAGGCCAAGAAGGACGGTTTCGCAGACAAATATCTGGCCAGACTCCTGAATGTTCCCGAAAAACAAATCCGCGTGAAGCGCGTCGCACTCGGGGTCACGGAGGCCTGGGAACCGGTTCCGGTCAGCGGTGTCGAGGATGCGGCCTATTACTATTCCACCTACAACGCGCCGGACAGGGTGCCCGTCAGCGACCGGAAAAAAATCATGGTGCTGGGCGGCGGGCCGAACCGGATCGGCCAGGGCATCGAATTCGATTATTGCTGCGTGCACGCCGCTTTCGCGATCCGCGAGGCCGGATACGAATCCATCATGGTCAATTGCAATCCGGAGACCGTATCCACGGATTACGACACCTCCGACAAGCTCTATTTCGAGCCGCTCACCGTCGAGGACGTGCTGGGCATTTATGAAAAGGAAAAACCCGAGGGCGTGATCGTCCAGTTCGGCGGCCAGACGCCCCTCAACATCGCCGAGGAATTGGCGCAGGCAGGCGTCCGCATCCTCGGCACCACGCCGCAGACCATCGATCTGGCCGAAGACCGGGACCGCTTCCGGCAGGTCATTCAAAAACTCGGCATTCCCCAGCCGGATTCCGGCATGGCGAGTACGCTGGAAGAGGCCCTCGCGATCGCCGGACGGATCGGTTATCCCCTCATGGTGCGTCCCTCCTACGTACTCGGCGGCCGGGCCATGATGATCGTCTTCGACGAGCGCATGCTGAAACGGTATGTGGCCGCCGCGGTGGATGTCTCGCCGGAACGTCCCCTCCTCATCGATAAATTCCTCGAGAATGCGGTCGAGGCCGAGGCCGACGCCATTTCGGATGGGACAGACGCCTTCGTACCCGCCGTCATGGAACACATCGAATACGCCGGCATCCATTCCGGCGACTCGGCCTGCGTCATCCCGCCGGTCGGTATTCCGAAAGCGCATATCGAAACCATCGAAGGGTATACGCGGCAGATCGCCATGGAGCTCAATGTCACCGGGTTGATGAACATCCAGTACGCCATCGCGAACGGCACGGTTTATATCCTGGAGGCGAATCCGAGGGCCTCGCGCACCGTGCCGCTGGTTTCCAAAGTCTGCAACATCGCCATGGCGAAAATCGCCACACGGGTCATGCTCGGTGAGAAACTGGCCTCGTTCGGACTCCGGAAGCGGGTCGTGCCGCATTACGGGGTGAAGGAGGCGGTCTTTCCCTTCAACATGTTTCCCGAGGTCGATCCGGTGCTCGGTCCCGAGATGCGCTCGACCGGAGAGGCGCTGGGTCTGGCCGATTCATTCGGGCTGGCCTTTTTCAAGTCGCAGGAAGCCATCCAGTCCGCATTGCCGACGGAAGGCGCGGTGCTGATCACCCTGGCCGACCGGGACAAGGCGGGCATACTGGAAGCGGCGACGCGCTTTCAGGAAATGGACTTCCGGATCCTTGCGACCGCCGGCACCCGGCAATTCCTGGCCAAACACGGCATCGCGGCCGAACCGATCAACAAACTGACCGACGGGCGTCCCGATATCGTCGATGCGATCAAGAACGGAGACATCCAGCTCATCATCAACACACCCAAGGGACCCCAGACAGAGATCGATGATTCCTATATCCGCAAGGCCGCGATCAAATACCGGATTCCCTATATCACCACGGCCACGGCGGCCGGTGCGGCGACGCTCGGCATCGAGGCACGCAGGTCGGGCAAGGCGCTTGTGCGGTCGCTTCAGGAGTATCATGCCGGAATGTGAAACGCCGGTTTCGTCCCGGGCGGGAGGCTGCCGGCGGCCTGCAATCCATCGTTTGCGGCAGGCAGGCGTCGGGTGATCATACAGTCCAAAGTGTGATAGTCACAATGAAAACGCTCCCCTTTTTTTCTGGTTAAAGGAGGAAACGGATGGATCAGGTCCATGTCCTTCCCGGCGGCAGCATCGGCAGGGATTTCATCCCGAAAGAATACCTTCCGAAGAAGAAGGATGAGTATCACCTCCGGAATATCCAGTTCGACAAGTCCGGGATCGCATGGCGGCATTTGCGTGCCCACGAGGTCGAACAGCTGGTCAAGAACGGAAACAGCGCCGGCGACTGGGACGATATCCTCGTCACCGACGTCTTCGATCCCAAACTCATCCAGAATTCGGAATTCTACGGACTGGTCCGGATCGGCGCCCTGCGCGATGTCGTACTCGAACATCATGATCTCAGGGTTCCCGCCGGAATCACTCACAGCAAGATCATCGCCTGCGACATCGGAGACGATACGGCCATACACGATGTCCGGTATCTGGCCCATTTCATCATCGGTGACCGAGTCATCCTGACGAACATCGACGAGATGCACACGACCGA
>DSAP01000107.1 GCA_011046415.1 bacterium
CCCGGCGCGATCAGGGCGGCGGCCCAGGGCGGCATGACGGGCGGATCCGGCGCGATCAGCATCCCGCGCCAGGTTTCGTCCGTGAGCCGGTCCGCGATCGGCTGCGTGAATTCATAGTACGAAAAGAGTGCGCCGCGGCAGATCCGGGCCGCGCCGTTCTCATGGACGATCACGTCGATCTCGAGGGGGTAGCCGACGCCCTCCTCGAGGCATTCGAGCGTGTTGTGATCCGTATGCACGTCCGCGACCACGGCCATGTCGTCCACGTCCATTTCCCAGGGCCGTTCGGGTGAAACGGGAAACGAAAGCAGTTCTTTCATGGCGTCGCCGAAGCCGGCGATCAGGTCGGATTCGTCCCCGGAGAGCGGCGTGTTTTCGAGTTCCTTCACGGCGACGTCCCTGAAGAAGCGGAGCATGGTTTCGAAGAGATCCAGTTTCTCCCCGAAGGGTTCAAACAGCAGCCCGCGCGAAGCCAGCCCGTCCCGCGTGAACCGGGTCAGCGCGGCCAGCCGGGCGAAGAGGGGCGGGTTGGGTTCCACGGCATTCCGCGGCTTCGGCGGCGGATCCTCCGCGCCGGTCCTTCCGGTGCTGCTCTGTTTGGCGTACAGGATCGTATCGTGCCGGAGCTCGGCCCACGAGGCGAGCGCGGCCAAGAGTTCCCTGTCCGCCCAGGGGAGGGAGCGCATGAAGGCGGGATAGCCCGCGCCCTTTTCATAGAGAAGCGGCATGAGGCAGTAGAGCCAGTTCCAGTAGAGATTCTGCGCCCAGTCGGCGGCGGGCAGGCCGGCGAATTCCGCCCTGAACTCCCGCAGCTTGTCGAAATGCCGGGTGTCCGCGAAGACCGAATCGAGCAGGGTGAAGGCGCGGTCCGATCCGAGGGCGGCCATGACGTCGAGCCCCCGCGGGAAGAGGCGATAGTTCGGGTGGACCACATTCGCAAAAAGGTACGAATCGGGGATGAACCGCTGGCCCATGAAGCGGAATCCCTTGTAGGTCCGGAGAGATCCGAAGATGTAATTCGGGATTTTCGGCTCGGGCAGATCCCGGGCTTCGGCCATGAACGCCTCGAGCCGGAGCGGATCGGCCAGTTCGTCCGGAGACAGGGAGAGGAAAGCGGGCCCGTAGATCCGTTCCCCGATCTCCCCGTAGGAATAGAGGTTCGGGTCGTCGGTCTTTCCCACGAAGAAAACCGTGGGGTTGTAGAGCGTCTCCCATCGCCCGAAAAGCCGGACATCCCGGTGCAGCATCTGGACGAGCAGGAGCGCCTGCAGGGTGTGGCGGCGGGCGAGGTCTCCGAAGAGATCCGGCTCCATCGTGAAGACCGTCCAGCCGTACCACATCATGGTCCTGAAATAGGCCTTCAGGGTGTCGGTTTTCGTGTAATGACCCCGGGGGATGAGCTGGCTGTAGTCGAGCATGGAGAACTTCCCGAAGATCGGCGAATAGTAAAAAGTATCATGCCGGTCGAGGATGAGATTCAGTTCGGCGGAGACCAGGCTGTCCACCTCCGCGGGGACGGGTTTCGGATTTCGTTCGAGGAGCCGGTCGGCCACGTGCAGGAAGGCGAAATTGTACATAAGCGCCTCCCGGGCGGATGCGGATTCCGCGGTCCCGAGGGCGGCCTCCGTGGCGTCGATCAGGGATTGGGTGAGCCGGTTGAGGGTGTCCACGAAGCAGACGGTCTCGATGTGGGCGAGCATCTGGTCGAAGAGCACATGATAGATGTGCAGCACGGCGTCCGCGGTGACGAAAACGGGAATGCCCTGCCAGTTGCTCTCGATGTACACGTCGTACAACTGTTTGTGCCGGCTGTAGCGGACGGTGAACTGATTCCGTAGGAGGGCTTCCCGTTCGCCGGGACCGTACGCAGTCCGAAAGGCGTCGTAATTTTCCACGTTCCCGAAATCCGCATCCGGGACGAATTCCGGCACGGCGGGCGTGAAGTCCGCCAAAACCGGATGATAGACGCCGAAATCGGTCGCGACCTCCTCCGTGATTTCCGCGAGCATGTCCGGCCCGGCGAGGATGAGGGCCGGTTGGAGCACCGCGCAGCAGGCGGCGATCAGGCACAGGATTCGCGTTCTCATGGAAAACCTCCTCCCGGATCAACAGATCGCGATGGTTTGGTTGCGGGGGAAAAATGGAATAAGTATTTCACGGAATTTTCCTCCCGTGAAAGGAACCACGGCTGTCCGTACGAGATGAAACGACAAGGGATGAGGATTTCACATTGCGTTTTGCTTCGTCGTAAGTTATGAAATCCTGATCACAGAGTCAAGGGATTTCTCGCCGGACCCCGATTGAATCCTCCCCCTTGAAAGAACCGTCCGGTCCCGGAAGGCCGAACCCCGCGCCGTTGCGGACAAAACGCGCCTACCGCACCGACCAATCGATCGATTCCGTATCGATTCTGCCCATCCAGTACCGGCCCGACGGTGTGGTCCTCCGGCTTTTTTCTACGGGCGGGCAGGAATATCTGAAATCTCCGGTATACTTTCCCGTCGGGAATCTCGGATACCCTTCGAGCCGAACCGTGCGTTCGATGGAGCGGCCGCCCGCAATCAGGGTATACCAGGCGGAACTCCATTTTTCTAGAGGCGTCGTGTCCGTCTTGAATTCCGGGTAGAAGTATTCGTCATTTTTCCATATGTCCGGCCCGTTCATGAAATAGTGGAACGAATGCCCCATTTTTTCCGGGTCGAGGACGTAGAGATCGTCGGCGTCCCGGTTCACGATCCGGAAGGCGTACTCGATCGTGGAGGTGTCCGTGTTTTGGACGACGCGGATGCTCCGCAGATTGACCTCGAACCCCGCGTGATAGATCCCGAGCCGGATCAGGTTTTCTTTCACCACGGGATCGTTCCGGGCGTCATGACCCTCAATCCACGGTTTTTCCAGATGGATCAGATCGTAAGGATCGCCGGGGATGGACAGGCCGTCGATATACGGCGTTGCGGGGGCCAGCGAGGATGCGGGACTGTGAAAAGATCCCAGGTAACATCGTCCGCTCCCGGCGCAGACGACGAAGGGCTTTCCGAACACGGAAACGGAGAAAAATCCGAGTTCCCGGAAAAGATCCGTCACGTCTTCCCTGTCCTTCTTCAAATACAGGATATGGGTCGAGAAGTCGTACCTCGTGAGGTCCTCGTCCGAAAGCCAGGGCCGGTCCGCCAAGTCGAGAGCGTTCAGGTCCATATCCCGGACATCCCGGACGGTCAAGGTCGAATCCCGCAAAAAGTAAATCGAGAAGTCCCCTTCTTTGTCCGGTCCCAGTTCTTTCGAGCAATGGATCACGAAAAGAAAGACGGACACAAAAAGCATCACTGATTTGAGATTCATCATCCGCCTCCATACAAGACGATCCGGAAATCCATCTCAGGTCTGGGCTCAAATCCTGCCTGTGATCGAAAAGTCCGATGGGATCATTCCACCCGGACGGAATCTTTCAACGCCGACCCGTCCGGCTGATGGACGAAGATCCGGAACGTCCCCCTCCGGACGGGGACGTGATGATATTCCCGGCCCCGCAGTTCGCTGAGGGCCATCGCGCAGACCGCGTCCCCGGTATGACGGCCCCACAGGGTCAGATCGATCCGGTCCGCGCCTTCTTCCACCCCGAAGCGCAGGAATTGATAGCACAGGTCCGGCCCGATGACCCCCCAGAACCGGCAGGTCAGCGTATCCCCGAGGGCGATTGTTTTCGCAACC
>DSAP01000067.1 GCA_011046415.1 bacterium
CTAAACTCCCTTGGTCTATTTATAGGGTTTCTACACTGGCAGGGTGAATTGGAACGTGCTGCCTTTCCCTTCTCCCTCAGATTCCACCCGGATCCGCCCTCCGTGCCGATCCATAATCTTTTTGCACACGGCCAGGCCGATGCCGGTGCCCGAATATTCGTCCCGCCGGTGGAGACGCTGGAAGATCCCGAAAATCCGATCCCGGTATTTCGGGTCGATGCCGATGCCGTTGTCCCGGATTCCGATGATCCATTCCCGCTTTGCCTTTTCCGCCGTCACGTGAATTTCCGGCGTCTTTTCGCAATACTTGACCGCGTTGCCGATCAGGTTCTGAAAGAGCCGTTCCATCTGCACCGCGTCGGCCTTCACCGCCGGGAGCGGGTCGCGCGTGATCCGGGCGCCCCGCTCCCGGACCGTGATTTCCAGATTGCGAAGCGCCCGGTCGAGTGGTTCATCGAGGGGGGTCGTTTTGAATTCTCCGGCCTGTGTCGTGACCCGGGAATAGGTCAGCAGGTCGTTGATCAGGATCTGCATCCTTTTCACGCCGTCGGTCATGAAGTCGAAGAAATCCCGCGTGTCGGCATCCAGCCGGTCCGCGATTTTCCGTTCGATCAGGGTGGCGTAGGAACTCACCATCCTGAGCGGCTCCAGCAGATCGTGCGAGGCGATATAGGCGAACTGTTCCAGTTCCTCGTTGGAGCGTTTGAGTTTCTCCGTCAAATCCCGCAATTCTTGGGTCGTCTGTTCCAGTTTCATCCGGGCGAGTTTCCGGTTGGTGACATCCCGTGAGATCCCGAACGTACCGACGATTTCTCCTTTCTCATTGCGAATCGGCATTTTCGTCGTGGACACCCAGGTGTCGGGCCGGTCCGGCCAGGTTTCCTTTTCCTCGACGTTCATCACGGGTTTCCCGGTTCGGATGATGGCCTGTTCATCCTCGAAGGCCTGGCGGGCATGCTCTTGGGAGAAGAAATCGAAATCGGTTTTCCCGACGGCTTCTTCGGGGGCCTGAAGCCCGAACCGTTCGGCATGGGACCGGTTGATCCGGAGAAACCGGGACTGCCGGTCCTTGAAGTAGATGTGGTCCGGGATGGTTTCCATGAGGATGCGCATCAGGTTCCGTTCGTATGCGAGCGCGCGTTTGCCGTGTTTGATGACATGAATGATCCGCAGGGTGATCCCGATCAGCACCGCGGCGAGCAGGATCCCGAGAAAAGCCCGGAACAGTCCCGTCTTCCAGAACGGCGGGGTGATACGGACGGCGAGCGACACGCCCTCTTCGTTCCACACGCCGTCGGGATTGGATCCCCGGACACGGAAGACATAGCCGCCCGGCGGCAGGTTGGTGTAGGTCGCGAAATGACGGCCTTTGACCCGGTTCCATGCTGTTTCGAACCCTTCCATCCGGTAGGCATACCGGTTTTGCTCGGGTGCGCTGAAACTGAGAGCCGCGAACTCGAAGGAGATCACCCGGTCAGTCCACGAGAGGGTGAGTGAATGCGCTTCGGAAATGGATTCGTCGAGCACGGACCGGCGGCCCGGAATGTCCCCGACCGGAACCGGCCGGTTGAAAATCTGCAGATCCGTGATGACCACGGGCGGGATGAACGGGTTGTCCCGGATGCTGTCGGGATGAAAAAGGTTGAATCCGTTGATGCCGCCGAAGAAGAGCTCGCCGTTGCTCAACCGGCGGCACGCGTTGACGCTGAATTCATCGCTCTGCAATCCGGCGCTCGCGGAATAATTCTTGAACGATTCGGCGCGGGGGTCGAAACGCGCGAGGCCCCGGCTGGTGGCGATCCACAGATTCCCGTGATCGTCTTCCTCTATACCGTGGACGGCGTTGGAAGGCAGGCCGTGTTCGACCCCGTATCGACTGAAAGAATCGTTTTCAGGATCGTAGCGGTTGAGTCCGGTCGTGGTGCCCGCCCACAGTGTTCCCGAACGGTCCCTGTGCAGGCAGAGCACCTTGTCCGCGCTCAAAGACGCCGGATCCGCAGGATCGGACCGGTAGCGGATGAAGCGTCCGGTTTTCTCGTCCAGGCGGTTGAGACCGCCGCCATCGGTTCCGATCCACAGCCTCCCTTCCCGGTCCGCGCTGAACGACCAGATAAAATCGTCCCCGATGCTGGACGGATCCTTCGGATCGTGGAGGTAACGGATGAAACGGTCGGTATTCCGGTCATAGCGGTTGAGGCCGCCCGCGTAGGTGCCGGCCCAGAGCACGCCCCGTCGGTCCACGAACAATTGCCAGACATTGTGATAACTCAGACTTGCGGGGTCGTTCGGATCGGGCAGGTATCGGGTGAAACGTCCGGTTTTCTCATCCAGCCGGTTGAGTCCGACTTCTGTGGCCACCCAGAGCACACCCGCCGAGTCTACGGCCAGGCCGCGGACCACGTTGTCGCTCAGGCTGTTCGGATTCCGGGGGTCGTGCATGAAAAACGTGAATTTGTTCTTCTTCCGGTCGAACCGGTTGAGTCCGCCGCCTTTCGTCCCGATCCAGAGGATGCCGCTGCGGTCTTCGCAGACGGCCATGACGGTGTTGTTGTTCAGGCTGTTGGCCGTGCGGTCGTTCCGGTGATGACGGAACCGGCGCATGCCGAGGTCGGATTTGTTCAGCCCCATGAAATCGGATCCGACCCAGAGAATCTCCGTGGGATCGAGATACACCGAATAGACGAAATCGCCGCTGAGGCTGGCAGGATCGGTGGGATTGTTCCGAAAATGGACGAACCGGTTTTCTTTTTCTTCGTACAGATCGAGGCCGCCTCCCCACGTGCCGACCCAGAGACGTCCGTGCGGGTCGATATAGAGCGTCCGCATGATGTCATGGCTCAGGCCGGCATGATCATTCGGATCGTGCCGGTGGTGGATGAACCGGTTGTTTTGCGCATCGAACCGGTCGAGTCCGCCGCCCCAGGTGCCGATCCAGATATTGCCCCGCAAGTCCGCCGCGATCGCGGCCACGTCGTCGTGGGCCAGGCTCGCCGGATCGGACGGATTGTGCCGGTAGCGGATGAACCGGTTTTTCCTCCGGTCCAGTCGGCAAACACCCGTGGCCGTGGCGAGCCACAGATCGCCGGAGAGATCCTCGCAGAGGCCGGCGATCCGGTCGTCCAGAAGCGAACCGGGATCGGCCGGATCATGACGGTACCGGATGAATCCGTCCCCGCCTGGTTTCATCCGGTTGAGTCCGCCGCCCCAGGTGGCGATCCACAGGTTTCCCTCCCGGTCTTCGAAAACCTGACGGATGTAATCACTGGACAGACTGGCGGAGTCACCGGGAACCGGGCGGTAAGCATGAAATTCTTCGGTTTTCCGGTCGAACCGGTTGAGGCCGCCGCCCAGGGTGCCGATCCACAGATTCCCGGCCCGGTCTTCATAAATGTCGGTAATGTTACTTTGGCTGATCGAGGCCGGATTGTTCGGGTCGTGCTTGAAAACCCTGAACCGGTATCCGTCATACCGGTTCAACCCGTCATAGGTGCCGAACCACATGAAGCCGCGCGCATCGCGGCAGATCGCGGTGACCGTGCTCTGGGAGAGGCCCTGGTCCGTGGATATCCGGTCGAACGCGATCGGCCCGGCGGCGGCCGACAACAGCGTCTGGGCCGCCGTCAA
>DSAP01000130.1 GCA_011046415.1 bacterium
CACCATCACCCTCGCGACGACCGGGGCCATTTCATTCGAGACAGCCGCAGCCCTCGTCCTGGGCGAAAATATCGGAACGACCATTACGGCGTTTCTGGCGTCTCTGGGCACAAACACCACGGCGAAACGCGCCGCATTCTCGCACATCCTGTTCAATCTGATCGGTGTGGCGATCATGATCCCGCTGTTCAAATGGTACATCATGCTTCTTTCGGTCATGGTGCCGGAGCATCTTCCGGTGGCGTCCCGGATCGCGTTTTCCCATACCTTTTTCAACGGATTCCTCCTCGTCTTTCTTTTGCCGTTGCTTACCCCTTTCACCCGGTTTGTGGAATGGATCGTCCCCGGGAAAAAGATCAAGGAAAAGAGCCACCTGACCTATCTGGACATCCGGCTCTACGACACGCCCGCATTCGCCATCCAGCAATCTTATCTGGAAATCCTGCTCATGAGTACAAACATTCAAAAGATGATGGGTTGGCTGAAGACGGTGATCTCCGAGGAAGAACAACAGAAGATGGTGGAAGACAAATTATTCCATCGCGAAAAAATCTTCGACATCATCCAGAAGGAAATCGTCGAATTCATCGACAGGATGATGACCGGCACCCTGAGCCACGACATCACCTCCGAGGCGCGGACCCAACTTCGGATGGCGGACGAATATGAATCCATCAGCGATGATATCGTCGCCATACTCAAGCTCAGATGCCGCATGCGGAACACCCAGATCGCCTTCAACGAGACGGGGAGGCAGGAAATCCTGGGACTCCATGACGACGTCAGCCGTTTCCTGCTCATACTCGACGAGGCGTTGAGGTCACGTGACAGAGAGGCCGTCCCGAAGATCAAAACCCAGGGCATTCAGATCACGCATCGGGTCAAGGATATCCGGACGAATCATCTCGACCGCCTCGAGAAAAAGGAAACCTCGCCGCTGCTCAGCCTGGTTTTCCTCGACATGCTGAACGCATACCGGCGCATCAAGGATCACGGCATCAACATCGCCGAGGCCCTGGCGGGTGAAAAATAGGAAGACCGGTCAGCCGAACCGGCCGGTGATGTATTCTTCCGTCTTTTTTTCGACCGGATTGGTAAACAGGTTTTTCGTATCGCCCATCTCGATGAGATCTCCCTCATAGAAAAACGCGGTATGATCCGAAACCCTTGCGGCCTGCTGCATGTTATGCGTGACGATGAGGATGGAGTAATCGCCTTTCAGCGTGCCGATCAGGTCTTCGATATGGGCCGTGGCGCGTGGATCGAGTGCGGAGGTGGGTTCATCCATTAAAAGGATCTCGGGATTGACCGCCAGCGCACGAGCCAGACAGAGCCGCTGCTGCTGACCGCCCGACAATCCAAGGGCGTTGTCATGCAGGCGGTCCTTCACCTCATCCCACAGAATAGCCTGTTTGAGGCAGTGTTCGACCCGTTCGATGAGTTGATCCTTGTTCCTGATCCCGTGCAACCGCGGGCCGTACGCGACATTTTCAAAAACCGATTTCGGAAACGGATTCGGTTTCTGAAAAACCATCCCGATCCGTTTCCGGAGATGGACCACATCGATCTGGGGCGAGTAGATATCGCAATCGTCAAAAACCATCCGGCCCTTCGTATAACAGCCGGGGATCAGGTCGTTCATCCGGTTGATCGCCCTGAGAAACGTGCTCTTCCCGCACCCGGACGGCCCGATGATGGCCGTTACATGTCCGGCCCGGATGGCCATAGACACCTTCCTGACGGCTTCGTTCACTCCGTAGAAAACAGAAAAAGCCTCGGTATACAGATGATCCCGATTCGTTCCCGTCTCGGGAGTGTTCGGAACACCGGACGAACAGAGGCGCTCAGGCGGCTCTAATAAATCGGTTTTCTCCCTGGCGAGGTATACAGGAGACACAGGAAGAGACATTACCTATCCTTTCAGCTTGCGAGAAATGCGTGCACGTAGAATGATGGCGGCCAGATTGAGGATCAGGACCAGCGACACCAGGGTCAGCACCATGCCGTACTGCACATGCCGGATTTCGTCGACCGCCTCGTGTTCGGTGCTGAGATTGTAGATGTTCCAGGGAAGTGCCGGCGTGGGTTGGCTAAATGTCTGCCAGAATTTAAGCGGTCGACCCACACTGACCGCGGCGGTGAAGATGATCGGGGCGGTTTCGCCAACGGCCCGTCCCATGCTGATGACGATCCCGGTCAGGATACCGGGCAATGCCACGGGGAGCAGGACCGTCAATACGGTGAACCATTTCCCCGCGCCCAGACTCAGGGCGGCTTCCTTATAGGTATGTGGCACCGACCGGAGGGCTTCCTCCGACGCCCGGATCACGGTCGGCAGGATGAGGAGGGCCAGGGTCAGCGAGCCGGCCAACACGCTTTTCGACTGCGAAACCCCGATGGTATGGATAAAGAAAGCCAGTCCGAACAACCCGAATACGATGCTGGGGACACCGGCCAGCGTACTGATGCCTGATCGCAACAGACTGGTAAAAAGATTTTGCTTCGCGTATTCGGTCAGATAGATGGCGGCGATGATTCCGATCGGAACGGCGAACAGCATGGCCCCGATGGCCAGGTAGAAGGTCCCCAGTATCTCCGGCCAGATTCCGCCGAAGAAATGAGCATCGAATGACCTGTCGAACAGGAATCTCCAGTACACGGTGATTCTGGGCCTGAGGATGTGTTTGATGTTGTCTTCCAGATCGTCGAAAAGAGCCACCAGAGAGGTACCCTCGAAGGCTTCCCGTCGA
Organism: bacterium; assembly: GCA_011046415.1. GTDB lineage: Bacteria > Zhuqueibacterota > QNDG01 > QNDG01 > JABMRT01 > DSAP01. The sequence continues at coordinate 2,751 of DSAP01000130.1, forward strand.
TCCCGGTATACTTTCACGCCCATCCTGTCCGGATCGGAATAGTCCCATTCCCGGATATGCATCACTTCATGAAACTTGACCTTTGCGCGATCCCAGCGGGTCTGGCCGTACTGATTCCGCCACAGGACGGGGGTGTCTTCTCCGGGGAAGGGACCCAGCAATTCGCGGAGTGCGTGTTTCAGTGCATTGAGTTCTCTTCTGTATTCCCGCCGCGAGTGCGAATCCATCTCCCGGATTTCTTCCTCGAACTGCGCGATCCTCTCATAAACCGGCCGCCGGAATTCTACGGACTGTGCGATTTCGCGCTGGATCGCGTGCCGGTTTCCCCGGTTGAATTTTTCCAGATTGAGGCGCCTGTTCTCGAGGGTCTCGAAAAAAACAAACGCCCCGATTCCTCTCACAAAAATGGGGACGAGAAGTATTAACAACGCCGCAGCCATCAGGAGGATCGAAAAAAACCCATAGGCCGTGAACGATCGGTCGAGCAATTTTCGTGCGGAGAGTTTCATGCAAAAAAACCCTATGTCTTTCCGAGTCGTTTGCGCTGGATGCGGACGACCCACTCCGAAAGCGAATTGGCCGCGAAGGAAAAGAGCAACAGACAAAGGGCCATGGCGAACAGCACATGGTACCGCGCGGATCCCGTGACATGGTCGGCCTCACCCATATCGCCCGCAATCGTCGCCGTCAGGGTCCGTACCGGACTGAGAAAGTTGAAAATCGGAGAAGGTATCTGAGCCGAATTTCCCGAGGCCATCCAGACCACCATGGTCTCGCCGAAGGCGCGCATCACACCGAGAATCACCGCGGCCAGTATCCCGCTGATCGAAGCGGGAATGATGGTCTTGACGATCGTCTCGGCACGCGTCGCAC
>DSAP01000056.1 GCA_011046415.1 bacterium
AAGATTGTAAATTTATCCTGAAACCACATCGTACTCTTTTTGCACATGACGTCCTGTCATTGGACCTGAAGTGTTTATAAATGTGATCGCGGGACGGATGTCCCGATCCAAATAATGACCAAGAATAGCCATTTATTCCAAATGGCGGCGATAAAAGTGTGCTGGAAATCGGGTGGATAATGCCATGTCCGGAAAGGAGATCGAAAACCATGAGAAGCGGAACCGCAACCCCTCACATTCCTGACGAAGGAGAGGCGCATATGCTGTTGCTCAGACTTTGCAAGTTGTTTGGACTGGTCCTCATCATGGCCTCCTCCGCCCTGGCCGGCGGCCTCGACATCCGGCTCGAAGGCGGAGGGGTCTGGTTCAGCAGAAACGATGTACGAATTCCCGGCGATGGCGGCACGAAGTTCGACATGCTGGATCTGACCGGCAAGGGACCGGATCCGTATATTCGCTTCTACGCCACGTATGACTTCAACGACAGACACGCGCTGCGCCTCACGCTCGCACCGCTGGAAGTCGATGGGACAGGAAGGCTGAGCGAGGATGTCACATTCAAGGACGACGTATTCACCGCAGATACGCCGACTCGGGGAAAGTACAAATTCAACACCTACCGCCTGACCTACCGGTGGTCGTTCTGCAATCGCGGTCGCTGGCGTTGGGGCCTCGGGGCTGCCGTACTCGTTCGCGATGCGGACATCTCGCTGGAGCAGGGAGACAAGAGGCAATCCAGGGACGATCTCGGGCTGGTCCCTCTCCTGCATTGGTACGGCGAGTACCGGCTGAATGATCAGGCTTCCGTCATTCTGGACGCGGAGGGTGCGTGGTCGCCCATGGGACGCGCCGTGGATGCGGCCCTCACGGCACAGTATCATTTTGATTCCGGATGGTACGCGGCGGCCGGCTACCGGACGCTCGAGGGCGGCGCGGACAACGACGAAGTCTATACCTTCGCGTGGCTGCACTACGCGAAGGTCACGGTAGGATTCCGGTTCTGACCCTGCTTCGCTATTCGCGTCAGGTCGCCCGGGATATCCATCCCGGACGCATGATGAATGGAATATCCATCCCGGTTCTATAAGACCGACTGGATAAAACCTGGTGAAAAGAGTGTATATTTATCCTGAGATCACATCGTACTCTTTTTTCACATGACGTCCTGTCATGTGACCTGGAGTGTTAATCAACGTGATCACGGGACGGATGTCCCGGTTGAAACAGACGCCCGGGATGGACATCCCGGGCGAACGAAGGAGTGATTGCTATGGCACTGGACGAAGGTGGGAGAAAAAATATATTTGGATGGGTGTGGAAACATACTGACAAAAAAGTGCCCTGAGAAAATATGTTCATACGCTTTACATAGTGCAATCCTGATGGTATTTGCTGCCAACGAGTTTCTATACAGTGATTTAGATCCAAATAACATAAAATTCAAAAGAGCCAGTTGCTTTGATGTGGGTGTTGGTTGTGGTGGTCTTGGAAAAGTTGTACTCGAGCTGAGTGTCGTTGATAGAGCTGACGGAAAATAACACCATGAAGACGGGTCTGCCGCGTGCAACGTGCGGTTGGACTCAGATCGCCCGGGAATTCCATGCCCGGCGATCGAATTTCCACCTCCCGCACGATATTGCCGATGATCCCTGTTTATTCCGGGGAAGCTGCGGAACCTCTCACCCACCGATGGAACGCCGGTAGGACGGATTCTTCTACCGGCCGGTCCACTGGGCCCGGATTTTCCGGCGCAACAGGTCCCGGTCGAACGGCTTTTGGAGGAAGGGGACCGCGGTGTCCTGATTCATTCGTTCCAGCAAACCGGTGTCCACCTCGTATCCGCTCATGGCCACGACCGGGATGTCGCGGGTCCGCACATCCTGTCTGAGGCGGCCGATGATTTCGGTTCCGTTGATGTCCGGGAGCCGGATGTCCAGCAAAATCAGAGACGGCGTTTTCTCTTTCGCCAGATCCATGCCCGAACTCCCGGTATCCGCCTCATAAAGGGTATAATTCTCGCCTTCCAGGAATTTCTTGACCAACTGCAGCACGGCCGGATCGTCCTCGATGATCAGGATGCTGGGGAAAGGCTCTTTCTTCAGGGTAAAGTTGAAGGCGGCGCCTTTCCCCGGCTCGGAACTCACCCCGATGTGTCCGCCGTGTTTCTCGACGAGGACCTTCACGATGACGAGCCCCAGCCCGGTGCCCTTGTATCCCCCCCCCTTGACATCCCCGAACCGTCCGAACCGGGTGAAGAGCTTGGACAGATGTTCGGGGGCGATGCCGGCCCCGGTGTCCGAGACCGTGCAGACCATATTGTCCGCCTCTTCCCGGATTTGGATGGCTATCGTCCCGCCGGTCTCGGTGTACCGGATCGCGTTGCCGATCAGGTTGTTGAAAATCTGGATGATTTTATCTTCATCCGCGAAAAGTTTCGAAACCCGATCGGGCAAAGAAATCTGAAGTTCGATGCCTTTTTGCGCGGCCTGCTGTCCGATCCCGGTTCGGATCTGTTGAACGACATGAACCAGATCCACGGTACCCCGCCTGAGTGTGATTTTGCCGGATTCGATCTTGGAAAGATCGAGCAGGTCCGAGATGAGCCGGATCAGCCTGTCGATGTTTTTCCGGATGTCGGTGATCACATCCCGCTGGGTTTCGCCGATTTCCCCGGCGACGCCGTCCAGCAGGAGGGATACGCCTTCACTCATCACGGCCAGGGGTGTCCTGAGTTCGTGCGAAACCATAGACAGGAATTCGGTCTTCTGCCGGTCGAAGGCCTCTAATTTTTCGACATGCTCCTGGAGCTGAAACTGGAGCGACAGGATGCGTTCTCCCACCGCGACGCGGGCATGCAATTCGACGGGGTTGAAGGGTTTGACGATATAATCGTCCGCGCCCGCCTCGAGTCCGGACGCGATATCCTCCTTGCCCCCCTTGGCCGTGAGCAGGATGAGATAGATATAGGGTCCGCCTCCGGTCCGGACTTTCCGGCACACCTCCACGCCGTCGTATACGGGCATCATCCAGTCGAGAATCGCGAGCGACGGGGCATCCTTCCCTCTCAGCGCCTCCCAGGCTTCGCCGCCGTCCCGGGTCGCCACGACCTCGTGTCCTTTCTTCGTGAGATTGGCCTCGAGTAGACGGCGGGATATGTTGTCGTCTTCAGCAATCAGGATTTTCATGCTTTTTTTCCTTCGCCGGATTTTTTTCGTATCCCGCACGGTTCCCCGGACGGGGGCATCTGATTCGCCCCGGGATCCGGCCACGGAGCATCCCAATCCGGCTTTGAGAAAAACATCTTGATGTTCTCGAGCTCCGATCTGAGTTCCCGGAAAAGGGCGGGTGTTTCTTCCGCCGCATTCCCCCGCCCCGCCTCTTCGAGGGCGAAGGCCAGTTCGACGGCCCTTTGCGCGCCGAAATTTCCCAGCGCACCCTTGAGTGCGTGGGCCTTGCGTTCGAGCTGTGACGCATCCCTGGATGCGATCACCGATTCGAGTTCGTCGAGCGTCGGTTCCATCTCGTCGAGAAACATCGCCGCCATTTCCTGCATCAGTTCGCGGTCTCCGTCTGTCGATTGG
>DSAP01000078.1 GCA_011046415.1 bacterium
ACACACATCCCGCAAGAATCAGAATAAAACAGTGCCCACGTTTTATGGTGCGGGTCCATCGGGCGATCCACGGTCTCAAAATATTCACCTGTTCTCCGCGCGAATCGGGAAGCGGCTTCCCGGTCATCAATCTGTGTTTTCTCACTCAGACCCCGGGCAGGGTTTAGTGCAAAAACCATTCCGTTTCCGGGGATGTACGAAGCGGGCTTATGATATATCGGCAGAGTCGTCGCTGTGGATTTTATTGAATATCAGGATCTCGGTATGAAAGGCCGTCTTGTCGATTCCGGTGACACGGAACAGGGCCTCGAAGTATTTGGGCATTTCACCGAATTTTTCCCTGAAACGGCGCTCAAAGTCCGCGCGCCGAGACGGTGAGGCGAGGTAATTCGCGATTTCCGGGGCGCCGAGGGAGTGGTAAGAGGCGATGATGAAAACGGCGTTTTTATTCGGTCCCGGTAGTTTCAGGGCGAGTACCAGGTCTTCATTGGGTCCGCGGGAATGGAGCGTTGTTTCAAAGATCTGAGTTCCCAGGGTGTCCGGCGGGGAATAGATGACTTTATGGGGGGAGATTTCATAATGAAAATGGGATTTGATGAAGACCGTATGCTTCAGGGTGTACAAGGTTTTAATGCTGCCCAGGAAGATGATGTTGTATTCATCGAGGATCTGGGGATTCAGGTCCGTGGATTTTCTGAGGATGGGGTTGACATGCACCGAATAGAGCAGAGAGAGAACGGGCGGGATGCTCCAGATGCTGTGATAGGGGAAATAGGGTTCGGGAGAAGGCACGACCCGCTCATCCGGAAAGAGAGATTGGAATTCATCCATCGAGTTGATGCTCGGATCGCGGATGGTGATGGTCTGCCGGTATTTTTCACTGTATTCGTTGAAGAGGAAATGGTCGCCCACGGCGATGAGTACCGGAAGATTCGATTGCAGGTACTCCCCCCAGATCGGATCATCTTTGCCGGTGATATGGTAACACCGCAATTCGGTTTCGAGGTCTTTTTGCTGTTTCCACAGAAGGCCGAGCAGGACACACAAGGCGGCGATGATCAGGAGGGGGAAATTCCTTAAGATTTTCAGGAAGAGGGTTTTCGGATGATAGGTATCCGAGACAGGCACAAAAGTCGTCTCATAATGGCCTTTGGGGATTTTAAGCCGGTATTTATCCTCTTTGCCTTCATTGTAATAATAACTTTCCAGTTTCTTTCTCAATGTATAGGTGTGAGAACGGACGATCGTGTCTTCCGCGGGATTGAAGCGCGCGTCCTTTCCGAAGACTTCGATGGCGATGGTGGTTTCCTTGAGTTCTTTTCCTGAACAGGCGGCTTCAACCAGATAGGTTAAATAAGTCTGATATATTTTTGAATGCGAAAATTCTTTGCTGGACAGAATTTTTTCGAGCAGTCTCTTTTGCGAGTTTTCACTGGTCATCGGATAGTGAACCCCGTTTTGTTTTCCCCGGCATCGCACATCGCGCTGACAGGGAAATCCTTTCCGCGTCTCATCTTTCTGCCGGATCCGGAAAAGGACGATCCGTCCACAACCAGTAATCCTGATCGTGAAACCGATAAAATGTAACATAACCATTTTAAAAAAGCAAGCCGGATATGATCCGGGCGCGATTGATCCTGAGGCGGTTGTATGAGATGTTGGAAACAGTCGAGCCGATGTGAAAAAATGTTTTTCACAGTTTTTAACAGTTATTCTCTTTGATTTGATTTGAAGATCATTATAATTGAATTTGTTGTTTGTCGGCTTATTGTTTATTCCACGCGGACCAGATTAAGGAAACGGCTATGAAACGGACGGCTTTCATTTTTGCATCGATCTTTCTGGTTCTTCTCGTCTCCACCGCGGCTTTCGGTCAGGGCGGACTGCGCGGGGTGGTTGCCGATTCGCTGACCGCCAGACCCCTCGCGGGGGCCAATGTGTATCTGGTCGGCACGGCATTCGGAAGCGCCACGGATCTGGACGGGAATTATCGAATCGACCGGGTCCCCCCCGGCGCATATACGCTGAGAATTTCCTATATCGGCTATCACTCCAAAGACATTGAAATCGTCATTCAGCACGGCAGAACGGCAATCGAAAACGCCGAGTTATCCCAGGACGTCGTTTTGGGAGAGACCGTGGTCGTGACCGGCCAGGCGGTCGGTCAGGCGGCGGCCATAAACCAGCAGATCACATCGAATACCATCATCAATGTCGTATCGGAGGAAAAGATCAAGGAATTGCCCGATGCCAATGCGGCGGAATCCGTCGGCCGCCTGCCCGGCGTTTCGCTCATGCGGTCCGGCGGGGAGGCGAACCGGGTGATCCTGCGCGGCCTCGAGGATAAGTTCACGGTTTTCACCATCGACGGGGTCAAGATTCCGCCGACCGACGCGACCCGTGCGGCCGAATGGGCCAACACCGGAGAGGTCTATAAAAACGGGAACAACAAAATCACGTGGATTTTCTCCGCGCCGAACGACGTCACCCAATGGACGGTCCGGAACAACTTTTTTACGATCGGCGATTCGGGCCAGGCGTTCCTGGATGATTTTCAGTTCGGGATTGCCTCGCCGCTTTCCGATCACATCCAAGAAAAGTTGGGTGCCGCCGCCGCCGATGCCTTCACGCAGGTCGATCTGACTCTCGCCAACACGCCCGGGCTGATGACGAATACCATGCGCTGGTACGAAGATCCGCTCGGCGCGAACAAGCTGAAGGACCAGACGAACTGGGTCACAGAGAGGGACGATTACGACCGCCGGGTGATCGAGTATTACCGGGACACGTTCGATTGCAGTTATTCCGCGGCCAGCATCGCCTACTCGGCCGCAGACGGCAATTTCCCGGTCGGCGACCTGAACTGGTTCCCGGCCCTGAAGGCGCAATGGGAGCAGGGAGAAGTGCGCAACCTCCTGAATCTCGCCGTGGATGCCGAAAAGGATGCCTTCTACGAGACCCTGACCGGTCCGGACGACGGGTATCTTCAGCTCCGTTCCTATGCGTTCAACGACAACGGTGAGCCGGACGATGACGACGACCTGTCCGCCAAGATCTGGACGGCCTGGGACGAGGACTGGTTCTATCTCTACCAGGAGGTTATGGACGACATCATTTCCGGCAATGCCTCCAATGTCTGGGAGAACGACTGCATCGAGCTGAAGTTTGACCCTGAACCGACGGACAGCACCCAGGGCGGCACCTCGATCTGGGACACGCGGCTGACCGCGCTGGGACCGGACGATGAAGGCGTGGTTTCCTCGGACAATCTGAACAACGTGGCGGCCGAAAACAAGCAGTTTGCCCGGAAGATCATCCCCGGCGGATACGCGCTCGAGCTGGCGATCCATTGGAGCGCGATCGCGAGCGGCAACGGCGAGACGGTGGATGTCGGCGAAGGCAACATCTTCGGCCTGGCGATCAACCAGCACGACAACGACGGGACTGCGGCACGTGTGGCGTCCGTGATGTGGGGCGCGGTGATGCTCGATGCGGCCTGGAACACG
>DSAP01000116.1 GCA_011046415.1 bacterium
CGGGCGGATCCGGCCCTGTTTCGTCCTCGATGACGTCCGTCTCCTGATCGGCCAGCCGCGGTCGCCGTCCTTTCCCTCTTCCCACGCCGCGAATCTCGCCGGCATGGCGGTGCTCTTCTCGCTGCGCTACCGGAAGTGGATGTGGATTCCCATCTCCCTGGCGTTGATCGTGAGCTATTCCCGCATCTATCTCGGCGTGCATTATCCTTCCGATGTGATCGGCGGGTGGCTGGTGGGCATTCTTTGCGCGGCGGCGGTTCTGGGGGCGAAATCCGGTTTCGAGTATTTCCGTCGGAACCGAAAGAAGGAAGTGACAACCTAACGAGGGAGCCCGGCGTCCATGGAAAAACAATTCAGGAACACCCGGGTGGAAGTCATCCGGGGGGACATCACCGAACAGGATATGGACGCGATCGTCAACGCGGCGAATTCGCAGCTCCAGCACGGAGGCGGGGTGGCCGGAGCCATCGTCCAGAAAGGCGGTCCGGGGATTCAGGAAGAGAGCGACGTCTGGGTCAAGGCCTGGGGCGGCCGGGTGGATGTCGGGTCGTGCGCCATCACCAGCGCGGGGAATCTGTCGGCCCGGTACGTGATCCACGCCGTGGGTCCGCGCATGGGGGAGGGGAACGAGGACGAGAAACTCCGCAGCGCCGTGCTTTCGTGCCTCAGGATGGCGGATCAGCGCAACCTGAAAACCATCGCCTTTCCGGCGATCAGCGCGGGGATTTTCGGTTTTCCCTCGGACCGGTGCGCGGACATCCTGCTCGAGACGGCCGTGGAATACATCCTGTCCGGCACCCGGCTCGAAAGGGTGGTTTTCTGCCTGTTCGACGACCGGACGTTCGGTTTTTTCGAAACCGCGCTTTCCAAGTTTCATGCAACCTGATTCTCCCGGATTCGCATGAGAAGTGTTTGCGATGTCCCTTCCGATTTGATTCGATTTGGACCGACCTCCCTTCCCCATGGGGTCACCCCCCACGCACCGTTCCGCCTGTGGCGGGGGATAAAACCCCCACGTCCGCACGAGGCGGATGATTCCCCTTGGTTAAGGGGATAAATACTTTTCCCCTCCTTGCCAAGGAGGGGTCGATCCGTCGGCAGGCGGATCGGGGGAGGTCGTGATCACGGTTCAGTATTAAAAATTAAAAGATCATATAAACCTTTTGTAACTCCGCCCCGAAATTTTTATATTCATCAAGCCTCAATTTCAGAAAATCTCGACTCACGACTCAAAACGCGAGAGGGAGACTATGAACAAACGAACGATCCTTCCGGTTGTGGTTTTCATGATGATGCGCGTCTGCGCGACAGCCCAGACGACGCAGGGATGGATCCCGCTCGAGAATCTGAGAGAATCCGCCGTTCTCTCGACACTAGACGGGGAACTCAAGAAATTCGATTCGCTCGTGCTCGACGATCCGGCGAACAAGGCGAGGGCGGACGCCATCGAAAACGAGGTGCGGCTTTATATTCAGCAAGAAGAACAGCGGTGGCAGAACCGGTTCAGACAGGTGTTCGCCGCGGTCTCCTCCGCGTACAACAAGAAAATCAGCCTCGAATCCGCCCTGCGTTTCGCCACCGAAGATCTCGAACGCCTGCGGCTGAGTCTGGAAACCTACGACAATCAGATACAAAACCAGAAGAAAGTGATCGAAAGCGCCGAGGCCGTAAGAAAAGCAATTCTCGATGAACTATCACAAAAACTTTCGAGCATTCCATTTTATACGGTGATGTTCGGCTCCGCTTATTACGAACGCAGCCGTACACCCAAAGACATGGAGCAGGTCATCTTTTCTGCGGCGCGATCTCAGGCTGTGGAGGCGGTGAACGGCACCTATATTCAATCCGAAACCCAGGTCGAGCAGTATCAGCTTGTGAAAGACCGGATCACCGCGACGATCTCCGGCCGGGTGCAGGTCGAGCAGACGACCAATAACTTTTACATCCGAGTCGTGTCGGGCAACATGAGCCAGATTTCCACGGTCGGGCTTCTGGCCGTGTATCCCTGGGCGGCAGCATCCGGTTCTTCGACCCATGAGGCGGCTTTGTCGCCGGCCACCGATCCCGAAATCTTTCAGGTGGACAACGCCTCGTTCTCGCAACTCAAAGCCTATCCTTCCGGCTTCGTTCAGGACGCTCAGAGCTTTCTCGAAAAGGCCAAATCCCAGAATCTGACGTTCCAGAGCCAGCTCCGGTCTCTTCTTTCGGATGTGCGTACGCGGCTCGAGCAAGAGGAGCAGGGTGTGATTCAGGCGAAAACCATACTCGAACGGCTCGAGAGCGAGCGGCGGTTTTACAGGCAGGAATTGGAGAAACGGCAGGACGACAAGGCGTCTATCGAGCAGCGGCTCGCGCCGCTCGACGCCGAATTCAAGAAGGCCAATGACCAATACCGGGATTTCCTGTGCCGGCGGAGTGTGTATCAATTCCAGACGGATTTCAAACTCGACGATTACAACCTGTCTTCGGACCAGATCTATTCGGGGATACTCCGATCCTGTTTCGACCGGTTCAAAAACAATATCCGCGAAGAATTCTTGAGCTGGGTCACGGTGGTGAATTTCAACCAGCTCACGGATTACCGCGAGGCGCGGCGCGAGATCCCCGCCCGGCTCGAGGCGGCGCGGATCCTCTATCCCTACGCGCAGAACAACCTCGACGGCCGGCCCACGCGCGGCATTCTGGTGGTTTTCAAGGCGCGGTTCGACATGAGCGGCATCCCCGACTACACACCCGGCGGCGGACAGGGAGGAACAACCGCGCCGGGTTTGAGCCGTGGCGGCTCCTCCGCGCCGCGCGGGATGGCGCTCATCGAAGGCGGCACGTTTCAGATGGGCGACACGTTCGGAGAGGGGCATTCGGACGAGAAACCCGTGCATTCTGTGACAGTTCGTTCCTTTTATCTGGCTCAGACCGAGGTGACGTTCGACGAATACGATGCGTTCTGCACGGCAACGAAACGCAAGAAACCCTCTGATTCAGGCTGGGGACGGGGCCGGCGGCCCGTGATCCACGTGACCTGGTTCGACGCGGTGGAGTTTTGCAACTGGAAGAGCAGGCAGGAGGGGCTGACGCCCTGCTACCAGCGCAGCGGGGATAACGTGGCCTGGGACCGAAACGCCAACGGCTACCGGCTGCCCACCGAGGCCGAGTGGGAGTATGCGGCACGCGAAGGGGGCCGCAAGGTGCGCTTCGGGAACGGCAAAGACATCGCCGATCCGGCGGAGATCAATTTCAACGGCAGTGCTCAATACAAGAAGTCGTTTTCGGTCGCGGGCGTCTATCGCCGGAAGACCATGCCTGTCGGTTCTTTTTCCCCCAACCGGCTGGGCCTGTACGACATGAGCGGCAATGTGTGGGAATGGTGCTGGGACTGGTACGGGAGTTACGGAGGCGGCGCGCAGAGCGATCCTGCCGGGCCGTCTTCAGGGCGGTGCCGCGTGC
>DSAP01000001.1 GCA_011046415.1 bacterium
ATCGCCCGGGAGCTTCTGGACGCCCAGGGCGAACCCGCGGACATCGGCGGATATTATATTCCGGATCCGGAAAAGGCGGCGGCTGCCATGCGTCCCGGCCCGACGTTCAATGCCGTTATCGACACGATGTGAGCGGGGAGGCGAGTGCAGACCGAAGGTCTGCCTGTTTATCAGTCCACCAAAAACTCCTGCGTTCGTTTCAGACCCGGAACCGGAATCACGGGATGTCCGTGTTTGGATGTTTTGACGCCCTTGGGCCATTTAAACTCCGGATCCATCGACTGATAATAAGCCAGTGTATAGGGCTTCAGTTTGATAATGATCCGGCCTTTGGCGTCCGCCTCCAGTATGTCCGAAGTGAGTCCGAAATCCACTTCACCCATGACGGTGCTGATGATAAAACGGGGGATGCCCCGGCCGCTTTCGCTTCGCCGGATCTCCGTGGCGATATCCAGAATGGTGTCGATGTTCACGGGGCGGGATTCGGCCCGGCCGGTCTGTATGGGCAGCCCCGCAATGTAAAGGTGATGAAATTCGATACCGCTCTCTCTTAGCCGGCCGGCAATTCGTGCCATCTCTTCCGGCGAATCGTTGATAAACGGCAGCAGCGGCGTGTTGCTGTATACGGTAATGCCCTTCTTTCTCAGATTGCCGGCCAGGGTTTTATGCTCCGGCCTGAATTCACTGGAGTGAAGAAACAGTGTTTCAATCTCGAGCCGCCGCGGATTCACGATGGACAGCTTGTTCATCCGGGCCAGCTGATTGATGACCGGCATGGTAAAGCGTGCGGGATGATAGTTCAGTTCCAGACAACGGATTCGCAGGGCGGTTACATGGGGAATGCCGTCCAGGTCCTTTTGCAGGTGTTTCAACCGGTAAAAGGAACCCGGGAGTTCCGAGCGCCTGTTGATAACCAGATCGGTGATCTCATCGTCCTCCCTGATATAATCGAGGTTTCGCTTCATCGCTTCATCATCCGCATCCAGATCCAGTTCCACCCGGGTTTTATGGGTTCTGAGCAGGGTTTCCGATCCGGTATTCACGATGGATCGGGTGAAACACGGATCCTTCATCATTTGCCGCCTGAGGTTGTCCAGTTCCTCATCCGCCGTATCGGCTGTGTCCCAGGTCGACTTGTGTTCCCCGGGAGAAAATCTCCTCGCGGCGCCGGGAATGCGTGAACCCCAGATGAGAGCATCGTCTCCCGTTTCCGCCATGAACCGGGCGTCCAGCGTGCCTTCCGCGTTGACCCGCGCGGTTTTTCTCAGCTGCAGAATGGGGGCGAACCGGCTGAAGTACTCCTTGGTGTAGGGTGTTCGGATCCAGATATATTTCTCATCCTCCTTGTCCTGTTCCACGACCCAGCCCGACTGATTCCAGTCGATTTTACCGATATGGGTGGCGGTGCAGAGCCGCGGCATGGCCCGGTCAGAGAGGTACGCACGCAGATAATTGAAAACCTCCATGCCGCGTACGAGAGTCGTTACATAACTCCGGTTGCCTTTGATGGGGCTGCAGGGCATGTAAATATAATGCATCTCGGCTCCGGCTCCTCTGAGTTTCCGGTAGAGATCCCTTAATTCGGTTCCGTCGTTGCAGTCTTTCAGCAGCGGAGTCTGTATGTATACCGAAATGCCGTTTTGTACCAGCTCCGTGATGAGATCCAGACTGTCCAGGGACACCTCGTGAGGATGGATAAAATGCGTGGCCACTTCCAGCCGTTTACCGCGGGCCTCCAGTTCCAAGGATTTCATCTTTAAAAAATTCATCCAGTAACCGTTGTTCGCGTAAAAAAGATGAGGGAAATAGGAGATTGACCGGGTGGCCACGCGAAGTGTCTGAACATGAGGGATGTGCGAAAGTCCGTCTATTGCATGATTCAGCGTAACCCGGTTCATGAAAGGGTCGCCTCCGGTAAGAACAATCTCCCTGATATTCGGAACGTTGCGAATATAGGCCAGCGCGTTGACTACGTGTTCCTTCGTGGGCCTCGGCTGATTCCGGCATTCCTTGTGTTTTCTGAAGCAGAACCGGCAGTATACGGGGCAGGCCATATTCAGAACAAAGATTACCCGGTTCCGGTACATCTGTTCCACGATGCCCCGGTGGAACTGGCCCACCCAGGTATGCACCTTGCCTTCCCGGTTCAGTTCATCGGTAAAAGGCATATACTGATACGCTATAGCCGGGGAGATACGCATCTGGCGGATCGTGTGCATGGACAGACGCACCGGGTAGAGACTGATCACTTTCTGGAGTTTCTCCCGTTTCTCATCGGAGATGCGGATATTGGTGAGGTTCTCAAGCTGGGACACGGATCGGATCTTGATAAACCGGTTTCCTGGAAGCACCTGTTCCAGCAGACCGTATACAAAGAGCTGCGGCAAGGTCACGCCGTTGAGCTCCATGGGTTGCACCTCATAGCTGTTGGTTTTTTCCAAAATATCCATCAGGGCGCGGAAAAAACCGTGGGGATCGTCCGAATATCCGGATGCTTTCAGCAGCCGGCTGAACCGGCTTCGGCCGTCTCCCTCTCCGATAAGCTGATGGAATTCCCGGCCCACCAGATTCAATTCCCCGTAATACTCCAGAAAGTCCACGCTTTGCGTGATCAGATCGGACAGGGGCACGACCGCTTTTCTCCGTGTATTTCTGAATTCAACCTTGAGAGAGAGTTCCTGAGTCTCCATAAGCGCCTCCCTTTCGCGTGATTGTCCTGTCATTAAACAGATCAATCGTTTCCGGCCGTGTGCCTGAGCGGTTCTGTAAGAATCATGTCGGTTTCCGTGATCCGTCATCAGGGACGTTTTATGCAACATAGGGAAAATGAGTTCCAGTTTCAAGGATTTTCTTTTAACGGAATTCGGTGGTTCATCAACTTCCCATTTATTTTTTTTTTGTCACACCGGCTTGTCCCGCCTGTGCCGATGATCCGACGGCTTCGAAAAACAAAAGGACGTCTCGTAAAAAGGCAAGACGCAGGACTCTTGAGAAAAGCGGACGGAAAATACCAAAAAGAGCAGATAGACGCACAATTATGATGAAATCTCATTTTTCTCTTGATTATCGGAAATATCCTGATTATGTTTGTGCAGATCGGTTCATGACCAGGCGCTTTGAACGGGGATAACGCGTGAAAAGCGTGAAGAGATTTTTTTGAACAACGTCGTAAACCGATCCCGTAACGGTTCCCTCTAACCGTTTCGATTATTCGGCATCAGGAACCCGGCCCCGGACATCCGGATGCCGTACATTTTGTGTTTCCTCGGGGAAGGAAAGCCGTACTCCAA
>DSAP01000129.1 GCA_011046415.1 bacterium
ATTTGTCGTTGAGGAGGATGGCGGTCCGCCACGCGGTCTCGGGATCGGGCGTCCATTCCAGGATCTTCTTGGCCCAGTACATGCGCAGGTATCCGTGCATCTTTCCCGTGACGGCCATCCCGTTTTGGGCTGCATTCCAGAGCGGGTCGTGCGTCCGGGCCTCTTCCAGTTCCCGCAGTGAATAAACGAACGGCCGGCGGTCCCCGCGATGCGCTTCCGAAGAGCGGCGGGCCCAGTCCGGGATTCCCGTTGGGGCATCGTATGCAGGCTGATAATAACAGTAATTGTCCGAGAGTTCGCGCCGTACGATCAGTTCCTCCAGAAACGCCCGGACGGAATCGTCGTCCTGATCGGCGGCCCGGATCTCGAGGGCCACCCGCTGGGGCGCGATCTGGCCCAAATGGAGCCAGGGAGACAGGCCGGACTGTCCCGGCCGGTTCGGGTCGTTGCGGTCCGTCGCATAGCCCGAAAGGCGGTCCCGTATGAATTCATCCAGGAGTGCCATGCCCGCCGCGGAGCCCGGCCGGAGGTTCGGAACTTCGGGAACGGAATCGTCCAAACCGGGCGCATGCAAAAGGGCGTCGGGATCCGGCAAATCCGGGAACCGGGAGGGCGCGACCGACTGCGGGGGAAGCCGGGGGAAGGGTTCGAGAAACGTCTCGAGCAGCCGGTGTATTTTGGGGCGGATCGTATAGGCGCCGTATTCCTGTTTGGGAGAGGCCTTCCAGCAGGGCACGATGTTGTGGGCGTCGATGAGGCAGGCGGGAATCGTGATCCGCTCGCAGACCCGACGAAGCCAGTCGCGTTTGACGCGCAGCGGATCGAAATCCGTGACGAGTGCGCCGGCGCCCGCTTTCTCAAGGAACCGTGGAACCTCATCCGGCGGATTTCCACGGATCAGATGAAAGGGGATGCCGTCCCGGTGGAGGGAGGCCGCGGTTTCCTTCAGCCCACGCAGCATGAACCCGTACTGACGGGCGGTTGCGCCCAGAAAAGAAGGGACCAGACAGAAAAGGACGCGGACCGGCACATCGCGTTCCGCCGCCAGAGAACGCGCATGGATCAGCGCCCAGTTGTCCTCCGCGCGCTGATCCCGGCTCATCCAGTACACGACCGGCCCGGGCCCCGGCTGCCCCCCGCGGACGGGTCTGATCCGGTCCGGATGGACGAGCGGCGTGTTCACGGGATCCTGTTGTCCGTAATCCGCATCGTGTTTCTTTCCATTCCCAAACTGAAAGGGACGGCCTGCCGGGCCGGTGAGAGCCGGAATCACTCCCCCATCACCTTGATGAGGACCCGCTTGCGCCGCATGCCGTCGAATTCCGCATAAAAGACCTGCTGCCATGGACCCAGATCGAGCCTTCCTTCGGTCACGGGGACGATCACCTGATGGTGGACGAGCAGGCTCTTCAGATGCGCATCCCCGTTCGTTTCACCGGTTTTGTGATGGCGGTAATCCGGATCGAAGGGGGCCAGCTTTTCGAGCCAGTCGTCGATGTCCTGCCAGAGTCCGGGCTCGTGGTCATTGACGAATACGCCGGCCGTGATGTGCATGGCCGAGACCAGGACCATGCCTTCCTGAATTTCGCAGACGTTAACCGCCTCCTGCACCTTGTCCGTGATGAGGATCAGCTCCCGTTTCTTTTGGGTGTTGAACCAGAGATACTCCGTATGAAACCGCATGGTCCCTCCCCTAGGGTATGTTCCCGAGCGTTTTGTGTGTGACTTCCACCAGTTTTTCATGGATGGACGGGGGGCCCGCGACGACATGGCCGGTTTCCATGAATCCCGCGCCGCCCTGAAAATCCGTGACGACGCCGCCCGCCTCCTTCACCAGCAGGATACCGGCCGCGATGTCCCAGGGTTTGAGCCGCATCTCCCAGAAGCCGTCGAACCGTCCGCTGGCCGTGTAGGCCAGATCGAGGGAGGCCGACCCCATGCGCCGGGCGCCCGCGGACCGGGAAAAAAGAGTCCGGAAGGACTCCAGATAATCCGCCAGAAAGGATTTGCTGCGCCACGGGAATCCGGTGGCCAGGATCGCGGTGGACAGATCTGTTTTTGCGGACACGCGGATGGACTTCCCGTTGAGAAAGGCCCCCCGGCCGGACTGCGCCCAGAAGGTTTCCTCCCGGACGGGGTCATGCACCACGCCGGTGTGAATCCGGCCCCGATGGAGACAGGCGACGGATACCGTGAACCAGGGGATGCCCTGCACGAAATTCGCCGTGCCGTCGAGGGGATCGATGATCCATTCACTCTCCGTGTCCGAGGGCTGTCTTCCCGATTCCTCCGCGTGGATCGCATGGTCCGGAAATGCAGACCGGATGACACCGATGACGGCCTCTTCGGACGCATGATCCGCGTCCGTGATCCAGTCGCCCGATCCCTTGAGTCCGATCTGTGTTTCCGACAGCTTTCCGAATCCGTCCATCAGGATCCGCCCCCCGGTCCGGGCGGCGTCGAGCGCGGTTTTCAGGACCCGGTCGGTCACGCGATCCCCGCTCATCTCCCCGCGCCTTTCACCGTCATCTTGAGTCCGTATACGGCATCCATGGCGGTGATAAACAGCATGTCATGATCCGTGCCTCCGAAACAGACATTGGCCGTCCAGTTCGCCTCGACGGGGATGTGGGCGATGCGCGTCCCCGCCGGGTCGAAGACGGTCACGCCGCGGCCTGTGAGGTAGAGGTTTCCCTCCGAGTCCAGCGTCATTCCGTCCGACCCCATCGCCGCAAACAGCGTCCGGTTCGCCAGGGTTCCGTCCTTCCGGATGTCGTACCGGTAGGTCCTGTTGTCCCCGATATCGGCCACGTACAGGGTTTGTCCGTCCGGCGTCCCGACGATGCCGTTGGGTTTCACCAGGGCCGTGTCGACCCGGATGAGGGTTTGGCGGTCCGCGCCGAGATAATAGACGTGTTCCCCGTCCTGCTGCATCCGAGGGTCGCGCGTCCAGTAGTTGCGCGGGTACAGGGGATCGGTGAAATAGACATTCCCTTCCCGGTCCGCGGCCGGGCCTTCGGTGAACCGGTATCCGCCGCCGAGCCGGATCAGTTCGGCCCCTTCGGCCACGATCCCTCTTTCATCCGTGATCTGAG
>DSAP01000123.1 GCA_011046415.1 bacterium
GGGAACGGATTCGGATGAATTCCCAATGGCGTTTCGCCCTGGGACACGCCCGGGATGCGGAGAAGGATTTCGATCACGGCACCGCCTATTTTTCCTACTTCGCGAAGGCGGGATACGGGGACGGCGCGGCGGCCGGAGACTTCGACGACCGTGCGTGGCGCATCCTCGATCTTCCCCATGACTGGGCGGTGGAACTGCCGTTCGATCCCCGGGGAGGCCACAGCCACGGATACAGGGCCATCGGCCGGGATTTCCCCGAAAACAGCGTGGGCTGGTATCGCAAGACCTTTCCGATCCCGGAATCCGATCTCGGGAGGCGCATCGCGGTCGAGTTCGACGGCGTCCACCGGAATGCCTCGTTCTGGCTCAACGGTTTCTTCCTCGGCACCGAGCACTCCGGTTACAGCGGTTTCCGGTTCGACATCACCGATTATCTGAATTACGGCGGGGACAATGTGATCGCCGTGCGCGTCGATGCCACGATGGAGGAGGGGTGGTTCTACGAGGGCGCCGGGATCTACCGCCATGTCTGGCTGACGAAGACCCATCCCCTGCATGTGGCCCGGCATGGGACGTTCGTGACCACCGAGATCCAAGAGGAATTCGCGGATGTCTCAGTCCTCACGACCGTCCTCAATGCGTCCGCGGAAAAGGCCGGGTTCCGAATCGAGCATACGATCCTCGGCCCCTCGGGCGAGGAAGCGGCGGCTTGTGAGGTGTTCCCGCTCCTCCTGAATCCCGGAGAGAAAGGGGAGTTCCCGGCCGGGCTGATCGTGAAAAATCCGCAGCTCTGGTCGATGGAATCCCCCCGGCTGTACACGCTGGTCACGACCCTCCGGTGCGGGGATGCCGTCACGGACCGGTACGAGACGACATTCGGAATCCGGTCCGTTCATTTCGATCCAAACGAGGGATTCTTCCTCAACGGCCGGCCGGTGAGGCTGAAGGGCACGAACAACCATCAGGATCACGCCGGGGTCGGTACCGCGATTCCGGACGCCCTGCAGGCTTTCCGGATCGCCAGGCTGAAGGAAATGGGGAGCAACGCCTACCGGTGTTCGCACAACCCCCCCACGCCCGAGCTGCTCGACGCCTGCGACCGGCTGGGGATGCTCGTGCTGAATGAAAACCGCCTCATGGGTTCGTCTCCGGAACAGCTCCGGCAGCTCGAACGGATGATCCTTCGCGACCGGAACCATCCTTCGGTGATCGCCTGGTCGCTGGGGAACGAAGAGTGGGCGATCGAGGGAAACATCCAAGGCGCGCGCATCGCGGCTACCATGCAGGCCTTCGCGCAGCGGCTCGATCCCACGCGCCGCATCACCTACGCGAGCAGCGGCGGCTGGGGTCACGGCATCTCCATGGTGATCGACGTGATGGGGTTCAATTATCTCGTTCACGGCGACATCGACGCACATCACGCGGCATTCCCGGAACAGCCCGGATGGGGGACCGAGGAGACGACCGGATCCGGGACCCGGGGGATCTATGAGGACGACCGCGAGAACGGACGGATGATGCAGATGGACCGCAGTCCGGGCGGGGCGAGCATCGAACGGGGGATTCGGTATTATGACGCCAGACAATTCCTCGCCGGCCTGTTCCTGTGGACCGGATTCGATTACCGCGGAGAGCCGAATCCGCTGGTCTGGCCCGCGGTGAGTTCGCAGTTCGGCGTGCTCGACCTGTGCGGGTTCCCGAAGGACAATTCTTATTATCTGCAATCGGCCTGGAAGGAGGAACCGGTGCTTCACATCTTCCCCCATTGGAATTTCAGGGGAGAGGAGGGCCGGCCGATCGAGGTGTGGGCGTACAGCAACTGCGACGAGGTGGAGCTCTTCTTGAACGGAAAGACCCTCGGTCGGAAACCGATGCCGAGGCTGTCTCATCTCGAGTGGAAGGTGCCGTATCAGCCGGGGAAACTGCTGGCGCACGGTTACAGAAACCAACGCCGAGTCGTCACGCAACAGGTCGAGACGACGGGCGCGCCGGCAGCCGTCCGCCTGATCCCGGACCGGGCCCGTCTCGATGCGGATGGTATGGACGTGTCGGTCATCACGGTCCGCATCGAAGACGGCAAAGGACGCACCGTGCCCACGGCGGACAACGCGATCCTTTTCGCGCTGCGCGGACCGGGAAGGATTCTCGGCGTGGGGAACGGCGATCCGGCCGGCCATGAACCGGACCGGTATTTCGAAACCATCCGGACCGTGAAAATCCAAAACCTGCGGGAACGCGCTCTGAGCGGGCCCGATCCCCGCATCCAGACCGGCCCGGATCCGGACGATTCGCACTGGAAACCGGCTTTTTCATTCCGGAATGCCCACTGGGAGGAGGATATCGATTCACTCGTGGTCGTGCGCGGGACCTTCGAACTCCCCGAGTTTTCAGAGGGAATGGAAGTGAACCTGTTTACCAAGAGCATCGTGGACAGACAGTCGATTTTCGTCAACGGGCGGCTCATCGCAGCGGATGTGCGGCGTGACGCCCCGGATCAGGCATACCGGCTCGATCCGGCGATGATCCATCCCGGAAGGAATGTCTATGCCGTGATCGGAAGGCGCATCGTGAGGAATCGGCAGTGGGATGAACCGAACCGGGATCCCGGCCTGGTGCAGGTGATCTTTCCGGCGGAAGGCTGGAAGCGCCGGGTGTTCAACGGACTGGCCCAGATCCTCGTGCAGTCTGACCGCCTGCCGGGGGAGATCGTCCTGACCGCGGAATCGCCGGGACTGAAATCCGCGGCCGTTTCGATCCGGACTCAGGCGGAGACGTCCGGATTTGCAAAACCGGGGCGTTGACCGTCCAATCGAACGGATCCGTGGCGGATCCGGGAATGGACACGGATGAACCGGCCGGTTATCCGGTTCCGATCAAACCGAGAGAAGGGGACAGCCGATGGGGTCGGTATTCAAACGAATTGTTCTTTTAATTTCCCTCTTTTTTCTGTATATCCTCGTCAAGGAATTCCTGATCCTGTATGCGGCGGCGAGGACGGTGCATCCGTGGTTCGGA
>DSAP01000194.1 GCA_011046415.1 bacterium
CCTTCAGCAGGATCTGCCGGACGGGTTCTCCCTGAAGCCCTTTCTTCAGTGCGAGACACATGAAATAGCCCGAATTGAAGGGCAGGGGTTCGAAGTATTCCGCATACCGTCCGCCGTTTTCGGTGAGCACTTCCCGAACCTTGTCGTAGCGGGATTTCAGGAGTTCGTATTTTTCCCGCTTTTCCCGGTCATAAATCGGACTGCCGATCGCGTGCAGGATCAGGCTCTGCGAGAGGAGCGAGTCGTTCGAGATGGTACCCCTCACGATGCCGCCGGCCTTTTCCTCGAGCGCGGCACAGACTTCGGGCGTGATCCCTTTCGAGGCGAACGTGATGAATCCCACCCGGAGGCCCCAGACATAGTCTTCCTTGGTGGCGCCGTCGAGCTTGACGGCGAGCACATTCTCATGCAGTCCGGCCAGGCGGGAAAAGAGGGATTCCGTCTCGATCCCGTCCTCATAGACCAGGCCGAAATAGGCGTCGTCCAGCAGCACGGCGATGCGGTTGCCGCGGCCGGCGCTGTCCCCGATCGCCTGCATGATGGCTTCCGCCTCGGCGAGCGTGGGTGTATATCCGGCCGGGTTGTTCGGGAAATTGAGAAGCAGGATCTGTTTTCCGGACCGTTCCGAGAGGGCCCGGTCCAGGCTCCCGACGTCGAATCCGTTTCCCGCGAAGGTGTTGAACGTCACGAGTTTCGCGCCGAACGCCTGTTCGAAGATGAGGCGGTAGTTGCCCCAGAATTTGTCCGTCACGAGGATCGGATCTCCGGGATCCACGAACAGCATGGCCGCCACGCTGAGGCCGTGGGTCAGCGCGTTGGTCACCACAGGCAGGCTGATCGTCCCCTCGAGCGACGGATTTTTACTGTAGATGAGCTCTCTCCAGGCTTTCCGCAACTCTGCCCGGCCGTAGCTCGGCGCATAGGGAAACACCTCCGCCGGGTCGAGGCGGATGTTGTCCGCGATCGCTGCGAGGCGGACCGGTGACCCGTCCTCCTCGAGCGCGATGCCGATGGTGGCGTTGATCCGCGCGCCCTTCGCATCCGCGGACTGGCTGACGATGCCGAGTTTCGGGAAGAAGAACCCCTTTCCCCGTTCGGACAACAGATCGTGGACGGCCGGTGCGGCCTCCCGGATGAGGGTGTTGAGCGCTTCTGCCTGCGGATTGATCGGATACATCATCTCGGACTCCTTGATATCAACGTCCGATGATCAGTCGGACAAATTGGACAGACAGGAGAGGATGATCCTGCCCATTTTTCAATTACCGGACGCGTGTCCTGTTCAGGACATATTCGATGAATCGGTCGCCGTGCAGGATGCCCAGCGATCCGGCCTGCGCGCTGAGCTCGTCATATTTTTCGACCCCGTCCGGTTCGATGTCCGGGGCCATGACCGCGAAGGGAACCGGATCGCGTGCATGTTTGCCCGTGGAGACGGGGGTGGGATGATCCGGCAGCACGGCGAGCGTCACGGGTTCCCGGAGTCCCCGGACATGATCCAGAACCAGCCGGATGAGCCGCAGGTCCAGGTTTTCGATGCACCGGATCTTGAGCGCGAGGTCGCGGTCGTGGCCCGCCTCATCCGCGGCTTCCACATGCACATAGACCAGGTCATGGTCATCCAGCGCCCGGATCGCGGCCTCCGCCTTTCCCTCGTAATGCGTGTCGAACAGTCCGGTGGCCCCTTTCACCGGGATCACGTCCATGCCCGCGTACAGGGCGATGCCCTTGATCAGGTCCACGGCCGAGATGGCGGCGCCGCGCAGTCCGAACCGCTCGCGGAGTGTCTTCATGGCCGGTTTGCGGCCCGGCGACCAGGGCCAGAGCGCGCTCGCCGGTTTCTCTCCCCGGGCGCGGCGTCTCCGGTTGACCGGATGGTCGTTCAGGAAATTCACGGATTCCTTCACCATCCGGTTCAGGAGTGCGGCCGTTGCGGTTGCGGACGCCTTCTTCGGGCTCACCACAAGCTTTTCCACGGACTCGCCGATGTGGTCGTGCGGCGGATGGCAGATCAGCGCGGGATCGGCCTCCGGCAGGACGAGCAGATGCCGGTAGCTCAGCCCCTGGATCAGCCTCAGTGGCCATTCCGCGAAATACCGGTCCAGATCGCGGATGAGAAGCCCCGCGTCTTCGTCGCCGATGTGCCCCGCCGAATGGCTTTCCAGTCTCCCGTCCCGGATCGTGACCAGGTTGACGCGCATCGCCACGTCGCCGTTTTCGAGTTCCACGCCGAGGCTGGCTGCCTCGAGCACGCCGCGTCCCTCGAGGCAGACGCGCGGGTCATACCCGAGCACGGACAGATTGGCCGCCTCGGAACCGGGCGCGACGTCCGGTTCGATCGTGCGAAACAGGCCGTTCACGCCCCGGCGCGCGATCTCGTCCATCGCGGGTGTGTCCGCCGCCATGAGCGGCGTCCGTCCTCCCAGTTCCGCGACCGGATGGTCCGCCATGCCGTCGCCCAGGATGATCACCGACTTCACGCGCCGTATCTTTCCCTCAACAGATTCCGGAACGTCCCATAATCGTCGGCCATGGAGATCATCCATTCCTCCCTGCCGTCCAGTCCCGACAGGGCGGGCGGGATTTCCGGCGCGAATCCGAGCAGCATCCCGATCTCTTCCGGAAACTTGGCCGGGTGCGCGGTCTCCACCGAGATCCGGAGTCCGCTTTCCCCGGTTTCGGCAATATACCGGTTCAGCGCCGCCCAGGCCACCGCACCGTGCGGTTCCAGGAGCAATCCGTGTTCGTGCCAAGCAGACTGGATGGTCCGCCGGGTCTCGTCGTCCGAGACGGTCGCGGGCCAGAGGTCCCGCCGCATCGCCGCGAGATCCGGGGTTTTCCGGATCCGGCCGGTTTCGTCCATCCATCCGCCATACAAATCGATCACCCGCGCGAAATTGCTCGGATGGCCGACGTTCATCGCGTTGGAGATGCAGACCCGGGAAGGCACGATTTTGTGATATTCTTCCGTCCTGAAATAGACCGGCACC
>DSAP01000046.1 GCA_011046415.1 bacterium
AAGAGAATCGTCCGCTCCGGGGGCTCTTCGAGGAGTTTGAGCAGGCTGTTGGCCGCGGCGGGCGTCATCTTATCCGCGGACAAGATGACCAGGACCCGGTCTGTGTCTTCGGTCAATTTCAGGATCACTTCCTTTTTCAGCGACCGGATTTCATCGATGCCGATCGCCGGAATCCCCGTCAGTTCGGGAAGGAAGGAGATCTCCCGGTACGGATCGTCCATCCGCTGGAGGGCGCGCTCCCTCAGGACTTTCTGATATTTATCAGCCGGCATGGATTTGGGGCGGGCGGGAACCGGAAAGACCAGGCGAAAGGCCGGATGTTCGAGCCGGGATACTCTGCGGCATTCGGGGCAGTTGCCGCATCCCCCGGCCTGTTTGTCGCGGCAAAGCAGGGAGTATGCAGAGGCGATGGCTATGGCCTCCATGCCGGCGCCCTCGGGGCCGTACAGGAGATAGGCGTGGGCGAGCCGGTTTTTCCGGATGCCCGACCGGAGGATTTCCTTGACCCTCCGCTGTCCGATGACCCGGGAAAACATCATGGCGTCATTTCCCCAGCCACCCGGCCGGATCCATATGCGCCGTGCCCTTCCAGACCTCGAAATGGAGCGATGCGCCGTACAGACTCTGGGAATCGCCGACCTGCCCGAGCATATCGCCCCGGCCGAGATATTCTCCCGGCGCGGTCTCCACCATGGCCAGGTGCCCGTAGACCGTATAATAGCCTCCGTGATCCACCAGAACCACGTGTCCGCGTCCGCGGAGCCAGTCGATATGAATCACCCGGCCGTCCGCCACCGCGCGTACCACCGCATTCGATTCGGTCGCGATATCGACCCCCAGATTATCGTACCAGGTCTTGGAAAGGGGGTGTTGCATGCGTCCGTAGCGCTCCGTGATCCGGCCCGGTACGGGCCAGGGAAGCCGGCCCTTCAGGGTTTCGAATTTTACGTCACCGAGTCGCTCGATTTCTCTCTCCGTTTTCTGCCGGGCCTCTTCCGCGATGATGCGTTTTTCGATCTGCGCATAGGCGCGTTTCTTTTCCTCGATCTGGCGCGTGACCAGGTCTTTGTCTTTCCGCACCCGGGAGAGCGGTCCCTGCTGGGCCTGCTTTCTCGCTTCCATCCGGGTTTTCTCCTCCTGCGCTTCGGTGATCAGCCGGGTTTTTTCCCTGGATTCCGTTTCGAGACGCCGGGTGATCCTTTCGATCTCGGTGCGTTTATGGAGTAACTGTCTCAGGTTCCGCCGGTGATGTTCCAGAATCCGCTGCTGATAGCGGAGCCAGACCAGGACCTGGTTGAAATGTCGGACCGACAGCAATATTTCCAGATCCGATGTCCGGCCCCGTTTGTACATGGAAACCAGACGCCTGGACACCTGTTCTTTCCGTTCGGCGAAGTCCGATTCCGTTTTGCTCAGCTCCTTCCTGGACCGGTCGATCTGCCGTTCCATGTTCACCCTTTCGGATTCGAGGGTCTGCAGCAGTTTCTGTCTCAGTCCGATCTCCCGGTTCAGATCCTCCACGATTTCGAGCAGGGACCGTTCCTGCGCGGTTTTTTCGCGGAGCGTTCTCTCGAGCCGGTCGATCTCTCGTCTGAGTTCGGCCAGCCCCTGCGCCGGCGTCTCCCGGGGAGAGAGGAACAGGCAGAGCGCACACAGGAACACGATTTCTTTTCGGCGGGATCCGGTCATCCGCCTGTCCCGGAGGTCATGAACCCCTGAAGCCGCGGCAGGATGCGAACGGTCAGCATCGCGGCCGCGGCCATTTTGATCAGTTCGCCGGGCAGGAGGACGAGAGACCCGCTCCAGGCCGCGGCGGCCCACGAAACCGGATGACCGGCGATATATTTCAAATTCAGATAGAGCACGAGTACGCCGCAGAGATGGATGACCCCCATACCCGGGATGAAGGCGGCGAGGAGTGACCTGACATCGGGAGCGGGGAGCCGCTTGCCGACCCGGAGGCCGATCAGCCCGGCCGCGAGCGGGAACGACGCCAGATATCCGAATGTCGGCTGAAGCACGTAACCGGGTCCGCCGCCCAGCGTGAAGACCGGCGCGCCGGACAGACCCAGAAGCAGAAACACGGTCTGGCTCATCAGGGCCGTCCGCGCCCCCAGGATCGCGCCCGAGAGGTAGACCGCGCAGGTCTGAAGGGTCAGGGGAACCGGCACGAACGGAATCCGGATGAAGCCCCCGATTGCCGTCAGAGCGACCGCGGCGCCCGCCCATAAAATCCGGTGCGATATCGACAAACACGGTTTATTCATAATCCTTCAATTCACAGGGGGGTCTGAATCCGGCCGCCGTGCAGACCCGCTCCGCACCCATAAAGACCGTTCCCAAGCGTATATAGTTTACGAAAACCTCCCCATAAAATCAACAAGGGATAATTTTTAATTTGTGAGGACTTGCCGTCAAAACCCCTCACCCTTTACGCGCTGATTTATATACAAGGAAAAGAATTAAGTTTAACGGAAAAAGGTTCTTTCGCCAGGTGGCCTGGTGGAGACTCGGAAGCAGTCACATTCATTTGATACGGTTCCCGCGGTCTTGCGTGTACGCCCGATGCGGCACTCCGGATGATCCCGGGACGATCGGATTTTCACGGGCCATCCCCACACCCCTCATTTGTCATGCCCGAGATCTTCTGTCGGTCATCTTTTGCACGGGCGGCCGGGGAGTCGCAGGTTCTTTTTGCACCTTTTTTCAAAAAAAGGCGCCCAAAAAACTACGGCTGACGAAAAATCTCCTGAAAATGCCGGGAGCGTTCATTGAAGGAATTGAACTCATCCGCCAGTCGGCGGACTCAAACAGCAATTCCTTCCCGATCCGCCTCAGGCGGAACGGACATGAACGTCCCGTCATTTTCCGGGCCGGAGATTTTTCGAAGGCCGGGAACAGACTGTCGTCCTTTCTGGCCTTTTTGCAGCCAGTGGAGTCTTGACATTCCCCGGCTTCAACGAAGGGGTGGGC
>DSAP01000151.1 GCA_011046415.1 bacterium
GAAATCCGCATCACCTGTCGGGACGAGGAAAAGTTTACGGTCGTCCGAAAGCTGACCGAAGAGTTTAAAAAAGATTACCGGGTCATCGACGTGGACGGCGCACGCGTCGAATTCGGTGACGGGTGGGGACTGGTGCGTGTCTCCAACACGCAGCCGGTTCTTGTCCTCCGCTTCGAGGCGAAAACGGAAAAACGGCTTCAGGAGATACGCGATCTGTTCAGGAAGAAATTGTCCGCCTTTCCCGCCGTGAAGGTAGAGGAAATGGAAGGTGGATCGGGAGGGCATTGAGAAATTCTGGCGAATGGGTTCCGGCGGGATGACGCTTTGCTGATGTATTCTGAAGGATTCATGGATTGTGTAAAGGGGAGGAGTTCAGCGTATTTTGAAGAATGAAATCAATCAGGAAGGTCAGAGGTAAGATGCAAGGGCAAAGACTCCCCCATTTTGAGGCGGGGAGGATGAAATCACGCAAGTTAAAGAACAAAAGACGTCGGACGCATAACAGATACACAAACAGTTGATCAAGACAAAGCGTCTTGGGGGAAAATCAAATTTACCAACGGCGTGATCGACCGGCGCACGTATCGAACTTTCCGGCAGGTCGGCCGAAGGGGGAGATTGTTCCATGAAAAAGCAATCTTCACGGTTCATTGTTGCGGGCCTCATAATTCTCCTGTTCTGTCCCGTAGTCCGGGGCCAGGTCACCTGGTCGGACCCCATACCCATCGCAGAAGGTTCTTCCCCCGATCTGGTGATCGACCGGAATACGGGGAGACTCCACATCGTGACCAAAAGATTCGACAACATGTACACGGTGATCGATTCCACGGGCAGGATTCTGAACCAGGAATCGATCCCGAACAGCAATGACAGTTATCCCACCTGGAGCGCCGGGCCGTCGATCGCCGTCGATCGAAACGGGAATCCGCATGTGTGTTTCAAGAAACGAAGAAGCGGAACCTGGAATTATGATATCTTCTATACGACCCGGCAAAACAACCGGTGGAGCGCGCCGCTCCGTATCGCCGAAAAAAAATACAGGGCGTTTCATGTGCGCATGGCGGCCGACGAAACGGATTATATTCATATTATATACGGAGAGGTTCCCGAGGGAGAAAGAACATGGGGGCCGGTGACCTATTGCAAAATCCGATACGGGATAATGAGACATGAACAGACCCAGATCGCGCCCGCCCATTTCCGGGATGACGGCGGTCTTGAAATCGATGTGGATGACCGGAATCAGGTCCATGTGGTTCTCGGCTGTCCGGGCCTCTGGACGAATACCAACGCGGGCCTCATCTCCTACTACCGCGGCGCGCCCGAGGCCCATCAGCTGTATTATGTGACGCGTCTTCAAACCGAGCCCGGCCAGGGGCGCACCTCCTTCCCCGATATATTTACTGATCCCACGGGTTTCGTTCATGTCAGCTACGGGAGTACGGCCGATGCACAGGCGGACGGAAATCCGGTCGTACGCTATGTGCGGTATCATGACAATCTCATCACCCGCAACCGGATCGTCACCCGGTCCGGAGATCTCGACCCGTATGCCGGAGGCGCGATCTGGGGTGTTTCGACGATCGCCGCCACGGACGACGGCCAGGGCATCGTGATCGCCTATCTCACCAACCCCAACGGGACGGGGGCCCTGCGCGCCTCCATGTCCGCCGACAGCGGGAAGACCTGGTACGCTCCGGCCCTTCTGGCCGAAAGTTCCGGAGGCGAGGAAGCACGCAACCGGCCCGTGATCCGGGCGTTCCGGGATCATTTTTATCTGGTCTATCCGGACAACAGCGACGGCCGGGTCAAGATGCGGTTTCTCTGGAACGGCGGGGACGGGATTCCCGTGGCCGTCCTCGATTCTGCGTATACGAGCCTGGAAGGACATCCGATCACGTTTGACGCCTCCCGGTCTTACGATGTCGGGCTGTCGCCCGGCATCGTCGAATACACCTGGGACTTCAACAACAACGGCATTGCGGATGCCGTTACAACGACTCCGACAGTCACCCATACCTATCCCGATGATTTTTCAGGACACCTTTCTCTGATCGTCCGGGACAAGTGGGGCCAGGCGGATACGGCCTACGCTGCGGTGGAAATCCGCAATGTGCCTCCGACCGTGGATCTCGGCCCGGACCGGCACCTTGAAGAAGGAGACACCCTGGTCCTGGATGCCGTGGTGACGGATCCCGGTATTTATGATGACCATACGGTGTATTTCCGCATCGACGACGGGATCTGGCGTTATGAAAATCCCCTGATCCATGTTTTCGAAGACGACGGAGACCACACCATCG
The DNA here is from genome assembly GCA_011046415.1 of bacterium. Classification (GTDB taxonomy): domain Bacteria; phylum Zhuqueibacterota; class QNDG01; order QNDG01; family JABMRT01; genus DSAP01. Next base: position 2,304 of record DSAP01000151.1, read on the forward strand.
TGGCCTGGGTCACGGACAACGACGGCGGTGTCGGATACGACACCGTGCGGGTTCATGTCGCCAATGTCCCGCCGTCGGCCGTCGCCCGCATTCCCCGGGCGGGATCCACGGGTATGGATCTCCGGTTCGAGGCCACGGCCACGGATCCGGGAATTCACGACGTGCCGACACTGGTCTATGAATGGGATCTGGACGATGACGGCATTTTCGAACGGCGCGGCCGTATCATCACTGCGAGCTTTGCTTTCGAGGGCTTCTATCCGATTCGTCTCCGGGTCACGGACAAAGACGGCGGACAGGGGTTCGATTCGGATGTTTTACAGATCCTCGACGCCCCGCCCGAAATCATGGAAATTCCCGATCAAATATTTCCCGAAGGGTCGGTTCTGCCTCCGATCCATCTGGACGAGTATGTGACGGATCCGGTCGTGGATCCGGACCGGCTCACCTGGTCGGTCTCGGGCCATACCGATCTCATCGTTACCCTTCAAAACCGGGTTCTTCAAGTCGCCGTTCCCGACAGCCAGTGGCACGGCGAGGAAACACTCCGGCTCGTCTGCACGAATCATATCACGCTCAGCGATACCGGCGAGGTCACCTACATCATCCTGTATGTGAATGATCCGCCGCGCTGGATTTCGC
>DSAP01000006.1 GCA_011046415.1 bacterium
CACCCACCGCGATCAGGACGACCGGCACCCAAGGAATTTGATACCGAAACCATTGGAGGTTGTTGCCGAGCCAGATCAATCCGATCAAAACCAGCAGGGCGCCCCCGAGGACCGTGCCGGAATTCCGTCCCTTTTCCTTTTCTTCGTCCGACCCGGAGATCCTGGCTTCGATCCGTTTTCCGAAGGCCTCGCCTTCCTTCTCGATCTTTCTCCCGATTTCCTCGAGACGCTTTTCGAGCCGTTTCATCTGGGCCTCGAGTTGTGCCTCCCAGGAGGCGTTGTCTTTCTGCGGCATGGATAGTCACCCTTCCTGTTGCATTCGTTCTTCCGTCATCCCACACGGACCGCCGCAATCCGTCCGTTTTCCCGTCTCATCCGGACGAATGGGGTACGGTCATGGTTCCGCATCCTGTCTGCGGAGATGTTCGTCGGTTCTCAGCACGTCGAGCAGTTCCCCGATCTTCCTCCGGCTCTCCGGGTCGGTCGAACTGTTGTAGAGACCTTCGAGATACAAGGCCGTGATCTGCGTCTGATCCAGGTTCCGGGACAGGCCGCCGAGAAGCGAGTATACGTAGGACGGGCATCCCTTTTTCCCCACGGCCTCGCGTAGATAGGCATGGGTCTTCTCGAGATCGCCGAGATACATCCACGAGATCCAGCCCAGATAAAAGGGCATCTCCCAGCGGTCCGGGTTGTTGCGCCTCCCCTTTTCGAGGAGGGCGATGGATTCCTGGATCCGTCCGGTCTCGAGCATCACATAGACGCCGCCGAAGATATACGGTCTCAGGAACCGGGGATCGACCGTGGTCACGCGTTCGATCAGCGGATAGACGCCCTCGACCAGCCCCCGGCTCTTGAACCGATAGAGCGAACGCCTCAGGTTCTCGTCGAGGAGGAAGACCGATTCCGGAGGCTGCGGCGGCGGATCGTCCAGCGCCGCCCGGAGCGTGTCCTGAAAGGCCCGCGCCCGATCGAGATATGCGCGGTCGAATTCGGCATGGTCCGCATCGTGGTGATGGGCGTGATAGGATTCCCCGTGGCCGTGGCCGGCCGCATGATGGTCGCGAATCCGCGCCATCTGTTCCGTATCGCCCTGAAAGACTTCGTAGAGATAGTAGGGATTGTCTTCGTCGATGACCCGCCGGCCGTAATAGAGTACGGTGCGGATCCACAGCCAGTCGGCCATGAGTCCGCGGTACCCCATGCTGAGCCATTTGAGGACCTCGCCTCTCGGCAGGAAGACCGGAGACCGGTCGATGAAGCGGATCTGCCGCATCTGATCCAGATGGATCTGCGAAGACCGCACCAGGAATGCGAGCCCCAAAAGGGCGATGACGAATCCGATCCAGCGGACGACAAGTTTCATGACCGTCTCTCCTGAAAACAGGCGCCGGGTCCGGCGAAGGATTTCAATCCGTCAGGGACGGAGAGCCGATCTCCTTGATCATGGCTTTCGGCTGCCTGCTCTCTTTTTCCGATTCCCGTTTTCTGTTTCCCTATTTCAAATCCTTGCGTTCAAACACGGCCGCCGTCACCAAAAGCAGGATCAGCATATAGGCCAGTCCGTAAACGAGTCCGTAGGCCACGTCATGGGGCGGCCGTTCCAGATGTTCCACAACCGCCATCTTCAGGTTCAGTTTCTCGAGATTCGGCGCCGTGTAATAGATCAGCCTGAGCAGCCAGTGATATCCCTTGTCCGGATACAGCTTGACGAAATCCAGGAGGAATTCACTGAGATGACCGATCACGAAAACGATCAGCGTGGCCAGCGCGCTCAGGGTCGGCGTCATGAAGGAGGAAAAGAGCAGGGCGAACGCCACGATGAGCAGGATCTCGACATAGATGAGCAGGATCGCGGGCGCGAGACCCCAGTCGATGGTCCCCTCCATCATGAAGGCGGCCGCCCAGAGCGCGATGCTCATGAACAGCACGTTGAGGGCCAGCGTCACGGCGAGGCCGAGATATTTGCCGATCACGAATTCCCAGCGCCGGATGGGTTTGGAGACGATCAGATAAACCGTCTTCTGTTCCATCTCCTGCACCATCAGGCGGATGCCGATGAAAATCGCGATCAGCAGGCCGAAAATGGACATGGCGGACAGGCCGAAATCCTTGATCACTTTCACCTGTTCGTATAGGGACCAGTCGCCGACGACGAGCGAAAGAAGGATGAGGCCGACCGCGAAAAAGAGGATATTCAGCAGGACACGGTTTCGCACCGTCTCCTTGAAAGTATTGAGCGCCACGGCACAGACTCGCATGATGATCACCTCCCCAGATGAGACAGGAAAACGTCTTCGAGACTCCGGCGTTGCGGGATCACCGAGATCACCCGGCCGCCGGCCTGATCGATGGATCTCAGCAGAACCGCGATCCGGTCGGGTTCACTCAGCGGGATCGTATAACGGTCGTCCTGGCGGATGAGTGCAGACCGATCGACCTCCAGTTTCGTGAGGATTTCCGGCCCGACCTCGAAGGTCACCTCGGTAGAGGCCGTCCGGCCCGCGAGCAGTTCGGACAGGGTGCCGACCTGGACGAGTCTCCCCCGGTCGAGGATGCCGACCCGGTCGGCGATCAACTCCGCGTCGGACAGGATGTGCGAACTGAAGAACAGGGTCTTTCCCTCGTCCTTGAGACGCAGGATGATGTCGCGCACCTCCCGCCGGCCCACCGGATCGAGATTCGAGACGGGTTCGTCGAGGATGAGGATTTCGGGATCGTTCATGAGCGCCTGGGCCAGCCCCAGCCTCTGGATCATGCCGCGCGAATAGCCCCGGATGGCGTG
>DSAP01000161.1 GCA_011046415.1 bacterium
ATGCATCAGCCGCTTTTCGAGATGGGAAAACAGGCCGTCGAGCGATTGACTGCCCGTATCGAAGAAACGGATCTCGAAGTCATGCACCGCAGTTTTTGCACGCGGCTGGTGGTGCGTTCGAGCTGCGGCGGATGAGCGTGATGCTTGAAATGACGGTTTTGGACCGGATCGGCTCCAGGAGCCGATTTACCGCGATCAAATCAGCTAAAAAAACAGAAAATTAGGGTTGGGGATAGCCATGACGCGGAGACATATCCTGTTCGCCGGATCCATCATCATGATCGGTTGTTTGTTTTCATCCGGATCCCGTGCCGGCACGTCCGGGAAAATCACCGGACGGGTTTCGGACGCCGAGACCGGGCTGGGGTTACCCGGAGTGAATCTCATTCTCGAGGGCACGGCCCAGGGCGCGGCGTCGGATCTGACGGGCCGGTATGTGATCCTGAATGTGCGTCCGGGTATCTATACACTCCGTGCGACCATGATCGGATATGCCGCTGTCCGTGTCGAGAATGTGCGGGTTTCGATCGACCTGACCACCGAGATCGATATCGAGATGTCGACCACGGTGCTTGAGTCCGGAGAGGCCGTCACCGTCATCGCGGAACGCCCCCTGGTCGTGAGAGATCTGACGGCCACCACCGCGGTGATCAGTGCCGAGGAGATCGCCGCATTGCCTGTGACGGAGATCTCAGACGCCATCGCCCTGCAGGCCGGTCTCGTCCGTGATGCGGGTGGCGGCTTTCATGTACGCGGGGGACGTTCCGGCGAGATCAGCTACTGGATCGACGGGGTCCCCGTCACGGATGTGTACGACGGCGGCACGGTCGTGGATGTGAACAAGGACATGGTTCAGGAACTTCAGGTCGTGAGCGGTGCGTTCAACGCCGAATACGGCCAGGCGATGTCCGGGATCGTCAATATCACGACCAAGGAAGGCGACAATCAATTCAGGGGCGGTCTGACAACCTATTTCGGGGATTATCTCAGCGGCCACAAGGACATCTTCCTCGGCATCGACCGGGTGAATCCGATCGATATCCGGAATTTCGAGGGCAGTCTGCAGGGTCCCCTCATCAAGGACAAAGTATTTTTCTCTCTGAGCGGACGGCATATCTATTTCGACGGCTGGCTCCACGGGCGACGGGATTATTATCCCCATGCCGTGACAACGATGGTTGAGTTGCCGGGAGATGTCGTCGCCGAACAACTGCCTGAGTATCTGGACCGGGGCAGGCAAACAAACCGGGGACTCTGGGGGTTCAATTACGTGCTCGGTTCCAATGCCTGGCTCGATTCGATGGTCACGCGCGAGGCCATGCCCCAGACGATCAGGAGCGATCCGGATTCATTCGGCCGCTATTATGACCGGTTCCGCACGGCCCATCAAAACGGCCTGGGAGACCGGGCCATCCGGCCCATGAACTGGAACCGGAAAATTTATACACAGGGAAAGCTGGTTTACCGGATCAGGCCTTCCCTGAAACTCTCCTATCATTATATCCTTGACGATGTGGATTATTCGGATTACTGGCGCGACTATCAGCTCAATCCGGACGGATCCAACAAAAAATTCCGGACCGGGCAGACGCATATCCTGCAATGGACGCATGCACTCAGCGCCCGGACGTTTTACAGGGCCGATGTCAGCTATTTTACAAAACGGTATGAGGATTACGCCTACAGCGATCCGTACGATCCGCGTTACGTGCATCCCGATCTGGGCATGCAGCTTCCCTACAGTTTCAAAACGAGCGGGACGGCCAATACCCGGTTTCAACGGGAAACCGCCACATTGCTCGCCAAATTCGATCTCACCAGCCAGATCACCCTGACGCATCAGATCAAGACAGGGATCGAATTCCGCAGACACCGGGTCGATTACCGCGATGTGACCCTGAGGCCGGTCGCCGAGCAGACCCAGATGGATTTCGTCTTCAACAGCCCGTTCATTCAGACGCGCATTCTGCCCGACAGCACGATTTATGCCAGCCGGTACACGCGATACCCGATGGAACTCTCGGCATTTATTCAGGACAAGATGGAATTCCGGAATATGATCGTCAATGTCGGCGTGCGTATGGATTATTTCGAACCCGACGGAGTCATCCTCGCAGACGAGAGCGATCCGAGCATCTACGCGCCCATCAAGCCCGGGAACCGGTATCACGACTGGGGAAGCGACGGCATCCCGGGCACCTTCGATCCCGACGGCACGGAAGGCAACGGCATCTGGGATCCCGGCGAGCCGGCGGTCAACCTCGCAGAACGCCGAACCTACTGGTATAAAAAGGCCTCACCCAAGTTGCAGTTCAGCCCGAGGCTGGGCGTGTCCTTTCCCATCACCGACCGCGGCGTGATTCATTTCTCCTACGGCCACTTTTTTCAGATACCGCGGTTCGAGCGTCTCTATCAGAATCCCGATTTCGAACTGGGCTCGGGAACGGGCAATGTCGGCGTGATCGGCAATGCGGATCTGAAACCCGAGCATACCGTCAGCGGCGAGATCGGACTCCAGCAACAGATTTCCGACGATCTCTCCCTCCACGTGACCGGTTATTTCCGCGATATCCGCAACCTGGCAGGGACCCGTGCCGAAGAGATCGTCATTTTCGGGGGGGCGGCCAAATACAGCAAATTCGTCAACAGCGATTTCGGGTTTGTCAAAGGGATGATCGTGGCGCTGAGCAAACGGTTTTCCAACAATTACTCGGCGTCTCTGGATTATACCCTTCAAGTCGCCCGGGGCAGCAATTCGGATCCCGAACAGGCCCGGAACGC
>DSAP01000074.1 GCA_011046415.1 bacterium
AGTGGCTGGGCGGACTCATTCTTAAGCATTTGTCCAATAAATCTTCCTGAGCGCCGGGCGTGCAAAAAGGCCTGTTTCTTTTGGTACTTTTCTTTGCGCCAAAGAAAAGTACGGAACCTTTATATGGACAGCTTAAACGGATTTCGTGTCACTGATACAGGCGAATCGTTCTAACCGGAGATAATTCAGGCTGAAAATCTGGATTCTTTTCATTAGTATCTGCCCGTTCGAATCAACATAGAACCAAGAAAATATGCCGAACCGGAAAGATAAATCAGAAGGAGACAGACGGTCCGGATTGTCGCCCACCGGGGTACATCCGCCCGAAGAGGGCGGGATCGCAGGGCGTTTCGACCGGATCCTGGAGGAGTTGGTGGCCGCTTGCAAGAGCCATTACGCGGATCGGCTGGTTTCCCTGGCGGTGTACGGGTCTGTGGGCCGGGGAACGCCGCGCCCCGACTCGGACATCGATCTCCTCCTCGTCGCCGAGGATCTTCCGGACGGTCGTGTGAAACGGGCCGATGAATTCCGCGTGATCGAGCGGTCCCTCGAACGGGCTGAGGACGCCTCCCCGGATCCGGGACCTCCCGTGTTCCTGTCGCCCGTGATCAAAACTATCCGGGAAGTCCGGTGCGGGAGCCCGCTGTTCCTCGATATGACCGAGGATGCGCGCATTTTGTTCGATCGGGACGGATTCCTCGAAGACTTTTTATCCGGATTCCGAGAACGTCTGGTACGGCTCGGATCGAAGCGCATCTGGGTCGGAAGCGCCTGGTACTGGGATTTGAAACCGGATTATGTCCCCGGAGAGGTGTTCGAACTGTGACCAACGTGTCTCTCGCGGAAAGTTATCTCGTCAAGGCCCAGAAACGGCTGAAGATACTTCCCGTTCTGTTCGACGAAGAGGCCTATTCGGACGTGGTCAGGGAAGCCCAGGAGATCGTGGAACTCGCACTCAAAGGGATGCTCCGGAAGGTCGGTGTGGAGCCCCCCAAATGGCATGATGTCGGGAGGAATCTGTTGGAATATCAGGCGCGGTTCGAGGAGGCCGTTCGTGGAGAACTTCCCCGGCTCGCGGAGATTTCCGCCTGGCTGAGGAAGGAACGCGAATTCTCATTCTACGGAGACATTGATTTTATCCCGACGCTGGAGTACGGACCGGATGACGCCGGCCGGGCCATCGCAGACGCCCGGTTCACCGTGACCATCGCGGAGAAAGTGATTCCCGGAAAATGAAACCGAATTGCAAGAACGTCTGTGTGGTCGGCGCGGGACGGTGGGGCAAGAACCACATCCGTACGTTTTCGGAGATGGGCTGCCTGGCGGGGGTCGTGGAATCCCGGCCGGATGTGCAGAAAGAGATCCGGGCGCAGTATCCCGACATTCCGGTGTTCCCGAACCTCGGCGAGGTTCCTTTCGACGATTTCGACGGATTCACGGTGGCGACGCCCGCGGAGACGCATTTCCGCATCGCCTCGGAAATCCTCCGGCGCAAGAAACACGTGCTCGTCGAGAAACCGATCACCCTGAAGGCGGAGGACGCCCGGCGGCTGAAGAAGCTGGCCTCAGACAACGGGGTGAACCTGATGGTCGGCCACGTGCTCCTCTTCCATCCCGCCATCCGCCGGATCAAGGAGCTGGTCGAGTCCGGCAAGGTCGGCAAGCTCCAGTACCTCTACTCCAACCGGCTCAACCTGGGCACGGTGCGCACAGAGGAAAACATCCTGTGGAGCTTCGCGCCGCACGACCTCTCCATCTTCCAGTATCTGATCGGATCCATGCCCATCGGGGTCGTGTCCCGCGGCGGGGCGTTCCTCCAGCCGCACATCCACGACGCGACGATGACCATCCTCACCTATCCCGAGAACATCGTCGGCCACATCTTCGTCTCGTGGCTCCATCCCTTCAAGGAGCAGCGGCTGGTCGTGATGGGGTCGAAGGGCATGCTCTCGTTCGAGGATTCCTCCGAGGAGAAGGCGCTTTTCTTTTACGAGAAGGGAATCGACTGGGTGAAGGGCGAACCCATCAAGCGGGACGGGCCGACCGAGGTCATCCCGTACGACAAGAAAATGGCCCTCACGGAGGAACTCCGCTATTTCACGGAACATCTCGACGGCACGCCCGTCCAAATCGCGGACGGCCGGAACGCAGTCGAGGTGCTCGAGATCCTCGAGAAGGCCACGCAGGAATTGCTGAAGAAGGAGACTTCCGGCTGTCCGGAAACGTCCACTCCCGCACAGACGGATCATTACGTCCATCCCACCGCGTGCGTGGACGAGAACGTGCAAATCGGCAAGGGCACGAAGATCTGGCATTTCTCGCATGTCCAGTCCGGCTGCGTGATCGGGGAGGGCTGCTCGCTCGGCCAGAACGTGAACGTGGGAAACAACGTCCGCATCGGCAACAAGGTGAAGATCCAGAACAACGTGTCGGTGTACGAGGGGGTGGAACTCGAGGATTTCGTGTTCTGCGGCCCCTCCATGGTCTTCACCAACATCAAGCAGCCGCGCAGCGAATTTCCCCAGCGGGGCAGTGAATTCTACTTTCCGACGCGCGTCAGGAAGTCCGCCTCCCTCGGCGCGAACAGCACGGTGGTGTGCGGCACCACGATCGGTCAGTACGCATTCGTCGGGGCCGGCGCGGTGGTGACCAAAGACGTCCCGGATTTCGCGCTGGTCGTGGGCAATCCCGCCCGTCCGATTGCCTGGGTGTGCAAGTGCGGCCACAAGCTGGAGTTCGG
>DSAP01000172.1 GCA_011046415.1 bacterium
TCATCGAGGAGAACTATCCGGTGATCCGGGAGCGCGAAAGCCGCGCCATCGCAGGATTGTCGATGGGCGGCGGGCAATCCTTGAATTTCGGCCTGGGCAATCCGGAGGTATTCGCCTGGGTCGGCGGATTCTCTTCCGCTCCCAACACCAGAGTCCCCGACCAGTTGATCCCCGATCCGAATGAAACCAGAGAAAAACTGAGGCTGCTTTGGATTTCCTGCGGAGAACAGGACAATCTCATTGCATTCAGCAGGCGGACCCATGATTATCTGGTCGCCCACCGGGTTCCCCATATATATTATGTAATACCCGGAGGGCATCATGATTTCAAGGTGTGGAAGGAAAGCCTGTATCAGTTTTTAAAATTGATTTTTAAAAATGGTTTGGAGCAAAACTAACCCAATCCGTTCCATTGCGGAGACAAAAAAACTGCTTCTGTTGCGACAAGGCCAAAGCATGATATCGAAACGCGTTTTGCATTCAGCCTGTTTGTTGTGCTCCTTTCTGTCCTTGCAGCATGTGCATGCGCAACCGGGCGGACGACTGATAATGTGGTACGACAAACCGGCCTCGGTTTGGAACGAAGCGCTTCCCGTGGGGAACGGCCGTTTGGGAGCCATGGTCTACGGCGGCCCCGGGAATGAAAGAATCCAGTTGAATGAAGAGACATTCTGGTCGGGCGGACCCTCGCGCAACGACAATCCCGACGCGCTGAAAGTCCTGCCCGAAGTCCGCCGGCTGATTTTTGACGGACAGTTTTTCGAGGCGGAAAGGCTGATTAATCAAAATATGCTGACCGAACGGCATGGTTCCATGTACCAGGGGATCGGAACCCTGAGCCTCCTGTTTGAAGGGCATGAAAATTATACCGGTTATTATCGTGAACTGGATCTAAAGAGAGCCGTGTTTGCCGCGACCTATCAGGTGGACGGGGTCGCGTATCGGCGCGAAGTGTTTGCCTCGCAACCCGACCAGGTCATTGTGGTGAAGCTGACGGCAAATCAACCCGGGAAAATCTCCTTTACGGCAAGCATGAACGGCCCTTTGAAAAAGACATCCCGGGCACTGGATGAGCAAACCCTCGAGATGACCGGCCTTTCCGGTACACACGAAGGAATCACCGGACAGGTCGAATTCCATGCACGCTCCAAAATAATCCGTTCAGGGGGGGAAACATCCGCCGAAACGGACAGAATCAACGTGAGCAACGCCGATGAAGCGATGATCCTCATTTCCATGGCGACCAACTTTGTCGACTATCAGACCCTGACAGCCGACGCCGGGGAGAAATGCATCCAAACCCTGGCGGCCGCCGGCGAAAAACCGTACACGACGCTTCTCGACAGCCATGTTGTTGCTTATCAACGGTTTTTTAACCGGTCTTCTCTCGATTTGGGCACCTCCCCTGCCGCCCGGCAACCGACCGATGTCCGCATCAAAAACTTCTCTGCATCGGACGACCCGGAACTGGTTTCGATGTATTATCAGTTCGGGCGCTATTTGCTGATTTCGAGCTCGCAGCCGGGGGGGCAGCCGGCCAACCTGCAGGGCATCTGGAACGAAAGCACCCATCCGGCATGGGACAGCAAATATACCCTCAATATCAACACCCAGATGAACTACTGGCCGGCCGAAAAGTGCAACCTGACGGAGATGCACGAGCCGCTCTTCCGGATGGTGAAAGAACTGGCGCAAACAGGCCGAAAAACGGCCAGGGACATGTACGGATGCAATGGGTGGGTCACGCATCACAACACCGACCTCTGGCGGATCACGGGCGTGGTCGACGGCGCTTTTTGGGGTATGTGGCCCATGGGCGGTGCCTGGCTTTCGCAGCATCTGTGGGAACGTTACGTGTTCAGTGGGGATACGAATTTTCTAAAATCGGCCTATCCGGTTTTAGAATCGGCGTGCGAATTTTACCGGGATTTTCTGATCGAGGAACCTGTCCACAAATGGCTGGTGGTCAGTCCTTCCGTTTCGCCCGAGAACGCGCCTGCCGGCCGTCCCTCGGTTTGCGCCGGGACGACCATGGACAATCAGATCCTGTTCGATTTGTTTTCGCGAACCATCAGAGCGGCGGAAATTCTCGGAAAAGACGGCGAAACGGTGGCGGAGTTCAAAAAGATCCGCGATCGCCTTCCGCCCATGCAAATCGGCCGGCACGGCCAGTTGCAGGAATGGATGGAGGACTTGGACAGCCCTGACGACAAGCACCGGCATGTGTCCCACCTGTATGGATTGCATCCGGGCAATCAGATTTCGCCCTACGCTTCGCCGGAATTGTTCGATGCGGCCCGCACCACATTGATTCACAGAGGGGATGTTTCCACCGGCTGGTCCATGGGCTGGAAAGTGAATTTCTGGGCGCGCCTGCTCGACGGCAATCATGCATTCAAGCTGATCAAGGACCAATTGACGCTGGTCGATCCGGTGGACGGCGACGAACACGGAGGAACATATCCGAATTTCCTGGATGCACACCCGCCTTTCCAGATCGACGGGAATTTCGGATGTACCGCGGGTATTGCGGAAATGCTTCTGCAAAGCCACGACGGGGCCATTCATTTCCTGCCGGCATTGCCCGATGAATGGAAAGACGGTGAAATAACCGGCATCCGGACCCATGGCGGGTTTGAGGTGAGTTTCAGCTGGAAGGATGGCGGGGTGCAGAAAATCCGGATCAAGTCGAATCTGGGCGGCAACTGCCGGATTCGTGTCCCGAA
>DSAP01000084.1 GCA_011046415.1 bacterium
ACCGGTTTTCTCGGATTTTCTAAGACCTCGCTTCTTGCGGATTATGAGTTGCGAGTCGAAAGTTAAGAGCTCCCATCACTGACAGTCTAAGAGTTACGAGTTGAAAGTTACGAGTTCCTCCCCCCTCACCCATTGCCGACTGCCCATTGCACACTGCTTATTGCACACTGCCTATGGGTACTCGACACTCGGTTCTGGGTTCTGGGTCCTGGGTTCTATGCCCCGCACGCCGGACCCTGCACCATCTTTACATATCGCCCATTGCCTTCTGCCAATTTTTTTGAATTTCGAATCTATCTTTCATCTCCGGTCTTTACCTCACCCCACACGGATCAGCCCGATATTCTCCCGGTACAGCCGTTTCAGGTTTTCTCTCAGGAGGGAATGCCCCGGATCCTCCAGCTTCGGATCGGATTCCACGATGCGGACGGCTTCGCCGCGCGCCTTTTCGAGGACCGGACCGTCGGTCACCAGGCTGGCGATCTTCAGGTTGAGCATCCCGTGTTGCCGCGTGCCGAACAGTTCGCCGGGTCCGCGGATTTCGAGATCCGCCTCGGCGATGCGGAATCCGTCTGTCGTCGCCTCCATGGTCTCGAGCCGGCGGCGGGCGTCCTCGGAGACCGCATAGGAGGAGAGCAGGATGCAGGTCGATTTCGCCTCCCCCCGTCCCACGCGTCCGCGGAGCTGATGCAGCTGGGGCAGGCCGAACCGTTCGGCGTGTTCGACCAGCATGACCGTCGCGTTGGGCACATCCACCCCCACCTCGATGACCGTCGTGCTCACCAGGATCCGGATTTCTCCGGACTTGAACCGCCGCATGATCTCTTCCTTCTCATCGGACTTCATCCGGCCGTGCAATAACGCGAGAAAAACATCCGGGAACACCGTGCGGGACAGGGTTTCAAATCCCTCGGTCGCGGCTTTCAGATCCAGTTTCTCGGATTCCTCGACGAGCGGATACACGATGTAGGCCTGCCGCCCGCTCCGGATCTCGTCGCGGATAAACTCGTACACCTTCCCGCGGATGTCCTCCTTGCGCCACACCGTACGGACGGGATGTCGGCCCGGCGGCAGTTCGTCGAGGACCGAGACATCCAGGTCGCCGTACGCCGTGAGCGCCAGGGTCCGGGGAATCGGCGTGGCCGTCATGATCAGCACATCCGGGGTCACGCCCTTCTGCAGCAGCGTCGCCCGCTGCATCACGCCGAACCGGTGCTGCTCGTCGATCACCACAAACCCGAGATTGCGGAACGCGACGCCCTCCTGGACCAGCGCATGCGTCCCCACGACGAGGGGGATCGATCCGTCGGCCAGTCCGTCCAGGACGGCCTGGCGTTCTTTCGTTTTCTGTCCGCCCCGGAGAAGGGCGGACGACACGTCCATCCCCTCCAGCATCCGGCGGATGTTGAGGAAATGCTGTTCGGCCAGGATTTCGGTCGGCGCCATGAGGCAGGCCTGATACCCGTTCTCCACGGCGATCAGCATGGCCAGCAGCGCCACCACCGTCTTTCCCGCGCCCACATCCCCCTGGACCAGTCGGTTCATGGCCGTCGGCCGCCGCATGTCTTCCCGGATCTCGCGGAGAACGCGTTTCTGCGCGCCGGTCAGTTCGAAGGAGAGCCTCTCGATGAGCCCGCGCACCTGATCGCCCACCCGGGTGAACGCGATCCCCTGCTCCCCGGCATGACGGGCCTCACGCTGCAGCATGAGGAACAATTGGAGATAAAAGAGTTCCTCGAACTTGAAACGCAGGCGGGCGCTTTCGAGATCCTTCCACCGACCGGGGAAATGGATGTTTTCGACCGCCTCTCTCCGGCCCATCAGGGCGTGCCGGCCGAGGACGGCATCCGGGAGGGTCTCGGGAATCCGGGCCAGCCCGTCGACTAGGGGGCGCAGGACACGCCGGAACCCCCGGCTGTCGAATCCCTGTCGGCTGAGGCCTTCGGAGGAAGGATAGAGGGGGATGATTCCGCCCGTGTGCATGGGATTGGTCTCGTCCGCCTCGGAAAGTTTGTCATATTCGGGATGCACGAGCTGAGGGCCGTGATAGACGGACACCTTCCCGCTGAAGGCCACCGTCTCGCCGGCATGGAAATTTTTCGAGACATAGGCGATGCCCTGGAACCAGACGCATTCCATCATGCCCGATCCGTCGCCGACGAGGACGACGAGGCGTTGCCTCCGGCCGCGGATCACATCCACGGCGAGGATCTGGCCGACCACGGTCACGGACGCGTTCACGCGGACATCCCGGATCCGCGTCACGGTCCGGCGGTCCAGATACCGGCGGGGAAAATAGGTCAACAGGTCCTCGGCGAAGCGGATTCCGGCCTTTTCCAGCGCGCCTGCCCGCTTCGGCCCGATCCCTTTCAGGTATTGGACCGTCGTGTCCAGGTGGATGGAATGGGTTTGGGAAGAATCACTCATCGCGAAAATCCGAAATGGATCGGGGCGGCGCATGCGTCGCCCTTCTGATGATCGGGATTTTCGGGATTATAAATCATATCCGTTCGAGCCCTTATTCTTTTTTCTCCCTTTGAAGGGAGATCCTCGGCTCTGCCGAGGCAGAGGGATGTCCGCCCGCCTCGTCCCCCCCGTCCGTCACCC
>DSAP01000017.1 GCA_011046415.1 bacterium
CTGACCCTCCTCTTCCAGGGCCCGCCGGTCCTGTTCCGCCAGACCCGGCCGGGGCTGAATGGAAAGCCCTTTACCCTCATCAAATTCCGCACTATGCGAAAGGCCGGAAAAGAGAAGGTTCATCCGGAGTCCGATGCGGAACGCCTCACATCCTTCGGCAGATGGCTGCGCCGCACCAGCCTGGACGAGCTTCCGGAACTCTGGAACGTGCTCAGGGGCGACATGTCCCTCGTGGGCCCCCGGCCTCTGTTGATGCAGTATCTCGACCGGTACACCGCCCAACAGGCCCGGCGCCATGAAGTCAAACCCGGCATCACCGGCTGGGCGCAGGTGAACGGAAGGAACGCGGTGAGTTGGGAAGAACGGTTTAAGATGGATGTGTGGTATGTGGATCATGTGTCGTTTTGGCTGGATCTCAGGATACTGCTGCTGACGATCGTTAAAGTATTTAAGAGAGAAGGGATCAGTGGGGAAGGGAGTATTACGATGCCTGAATTTATGGGATACCTAAAAAAACATAACCATTGAATAATTGAACTTGACAAATTAACCTTATATTTTGTATACTATGATATGCAAAAAGAGCCATTAAATTATATACCCAGAATTGCCGAATCTTTGATTGAGTCAAATATTCAATCGGGAAAGATTCTTATCCTGCTGGGCGCGCGTCAGGTAGGAAAGACGACGCTGATTAACAGAACCCTCTCTGATCGCAGCACGTGTTATATCAATTTCGATATCGAAGTAGATAAACAGCGTTTTATGGCGGCTTCGAATCTTGATCCCTCCCAGGTTCTGGATGTGTTTAAAAATCCCGGATTCATGGTTGTTGACGAAGTACAGAGACTTCCTGAAGCGACCCGTATCATTAAAGGATGGTATGATTCCGGGCTTCAGGTGTGTTTTATCCTGTGCGGTTCTTCAAGCTTCCAAATTGCGGATCATGCCGCGGAAAGTCTGGCCGGGAGAAATCGAAAAATCATCCTGCCCTCATTGACCTACTGGGAAATAGTACGAAACCAGCCGTGGTGCCGGGGCTTTTCTGCCGGCCAGGTTCAGAATCACTTCCGTGATTCACTCGATACCCTCCTGCTTCGCTGCCTGGCGTACGGTCATTATCCGGAAGCTGTGGTTACACAAGACAGGCGTTCCTA
Organism: bacterium; assembly: GCA_011046415.1. Lineage (GTDB taxonomy): Bacteria > Zhuqueibacterota > QNDG01 > QNDG01 > JABMRT01 > DSAP01. The sequence goes on from DSAP01000017.1 coordinate 1,158, forward strand.
TCTGATGAATCTGACATCGGATATTATGATGAGAGACCTGTTGAAGCTGGGGCTGGTCAGGACGCCGGATTCCATACAAAAAATCCTCATGCTGCTGGCTCATCAGATCGGATCCGAAGTCTCAATTAATGAATTGGCCTCTTCGTCGGGTATTTCCAGAACAACTATCGAAAGGTATTTATCACTTCTTGAACAATCATTTGTCATTTTCAAACTGCCCGCGTTCAGTTCAAATCCCCAGAAAGAAATAACCAAGAGTCAGAAATATTACTTTTGGGATACGGGGATCCGGAACGCACTCCTGAATGTTTTTTCAGAGAATCCCCTTCGGCCGGATATCGGTCCCCTTTGGGAAAACTGGGTGATTGCCGAATTCGCCAGACAAAACCTGCTGTCCGGTCAGACCTGCAAACTTCATTTCTGGAGATCCCGTTCCGGTTCGGAAGTCGATCTGATTATCCAGAAGGATGAGAAGTTACGGGCGTATGAGATTAAATGGAATCCGGCACGTAAACTGGGTCGGGCGTTTACCGATAGTTACAAGACAGAAATACATGTGATTCACAGAGAATCACCGCTGTTTTTCATGGATGAATTTTTAGACAGGATCTGAACCATGGAACATATCCTTATCCTCGGAGCCGGAGGTCATGGGATTGTCGTTGCGGATATTATCAATTCCATGAACGAGCAGGGACACAACGTGTCGGTTCGTGGATTTCTGGATGACGACAGTAAAATTCACGGACAATCTCTGAGCGAAATAAAAGTACTTGGCAATGACACGATCTTGGAAGAATATACTGACGATAAAATCATTATTGCCCTGGGTGATAATGCGGTCAGGAAGAAAATCGTTCATAACATTGGAAAAGCAGGACGGGCGTTTTTCACGGCTATTCATCCATCAGCTGTTATCAGCCCATCCGCCCAAATCGGCCAGGGCTGCATGATCTGCGCCGGAGCCGTGATCAATCCCGAATGCAACATCGGCGATCATGTCATCATCAATACCGGCGCCACAGTCGACCATCACAACCAGGTGGGATCCTATACGCACATCGCGCCCGGCGTGCACACCGGAGGCGAGGTGACCATCGGCGAGGGCGTGTTCATCGGCATCGGCGCGTCCATCGTTCCCCGGATCCGCATCGGCGATCGTTCCAGGATCGCCATCGGGTCGGTGGTGACGCGAAATGTGGAGGAGGGGGCGTTTGTCGGGGGGAGTCCGGCACGGGTTATTCGGAAAAGAGAATTTTAAATTTTAGAATTTTAAATTATAAATGAAAAGATAAAAAATGATTCGTAGAAATTTTAAAACCCTCCTCATCCACTGGCTCTGGCTGATTCTCATTCAAATCGTTCTTTTAACCGTCTACTGTCTGACAGCCGGGTCCTGGCTGACCATCCGGAACAATCCCGAAAAAACCGACGCCGTCTGGGTC